>NZ_JBSGBG010000028.1:0-119968 GCF_053601135.1 Actinosynnema sp. NPDC004786
CGTCGGTCAAGACCTCCTCACGCACGCCGCGATCTTGGAACGCCCGACGCCACAGGTAAAGGCGACACGCCAGCTCATTTTGAACTGATCACTTAGGCTGGACGAAGCCGGCAGGCCCGGCGGGACGCTTTACCCCGCCGGGCCTGCCGGCTTTGGCCTGCCCAGGGGTACCCGTAAGGGCCCCATGTCAAATCGAGCCGGCCCGCACCACCAAGCCACCTGAGCGTTGAACTCACGGTCCCTGAACGTAGGACTCTCGCGTTCTGAACGTAGGACTCACGCGTTCTGAACGTAGGACTCACGCGTTCTGGAGGTAGGACTCACGCGTTCTGGAGGTAGGACTCTCGCGTTCTGGAGGTAGGACTCACGCGTTCTGAGTGTTGGACACGCGCGTTCTGGACGTAGGACACGCCGGTCAGTCCTGGTCGACGCCCAGGTAGAAGGCGATCAGGCGGAGCAGGTGTTCGGTGTCCACGGGCTTGGTCACGTAGTCCGTCGCCCCCGAGGCGAGCGACTTCTCCCGGTCCCCCTTCATCGCCTTCGCCGTCACCGCGATCACCGGCAGGTCCGCGTACCGCGACATCGCCCGGATCGCCGCCATGGTCGCGTTGCCGTCCAGCTCCGGCATCATGATGTCCATCAGCACCAGCGTCACGTCGTCGTACTGCTCCAACGCCCGCACCCCGGTGATCCCGTTGTCCGCGTAGATCACCTGCAACCCGTGCAGCTCCAACACCGACGTCAACGCGAACACGTTGCGCAGGTCGTCGTCGACGATCAGCACCTTCTCGCCGTGGAACCGCATCGGCGCGGGCGGCAGGTCGGACGGCGGGACCAGCGACTGCTGCGACTCGTCGTCCTCGGCGGGCGTGAGCAGCTCCGGCACGGACTCCGGCTCGGTCACGGCCTGCGGCACCGGGCCCTGCTCGCCCAGCGGCAGGTACAGCGTGAACGTCGACCCGATGCCCGGCTCGGACCGCACGTCCAGCCGCCCGTCGAGCAGCGTCGCCAGCTCCCGGCTGATCGACAGGCCGAGCCCGGTGCCGCCGTACTTGCGCGACGTCGTGCCGTCCGCCTGCTGGAACGCCTCGAAGATCACCGACAGCTTGTCGGCCGGGATGCCGATGCCGGTGTCCTGCACGTCGAACGCGACCGAGCCGTCCACCGCCCGGATCCGCAGCTTGATCTCCCCGTCGTGGGTGAACTTCACCGCGTTGGACAGCAGGTTGCGCAGGATCTGCTGGAGCCGGTGCTCGTCGGTGTGCAGGGTGGACGGCACGTCCGGCGCCACGTCGACCTCGAACGCCAACCCCTTCTCCGCCGCCAGCGGCCGGGTCAGCGCCTCCACGTACGCGACGACGTCCGACACGTGCACCGGGTCGGTCTGCACCTGCATGTGCCCGGCCTCGACCTTGGTCAGGTCCAGGATGTCGTCGATGAGCTGCAGCAGGTCGGTGCCGGAGGAGTGGATCGTCTTCGCGAACTCGACCTGCTTGGGGTTGAGGTTGCCGTCCAGGTTGTCGGCCAGCAGCTTGGCGAGGATCAGCAGGCTGTTCAACGGCGTGCGCAGCTCGTGCGACATGTTCGCCATGAACTCCGACTTGTACTTCGACGCCGACGACAGCTGCCGCGCCCGCGCCTCCAGCTCCACCGACCCGGCGCGCAGCTCCTCGGTCAGCCGCTGCGACTCCACCAGCAGGCTGTCGGTCCGGGCGTTCGCCAGCATGGTGTTGAGGTTGACGCCGATGTTCTCCTTGAGCTGGTCCAGCAGGTCCAGGTGCACCTCGGTGAACTCGCCGAACGACCCCAGCTCGATCACGCCGAGCGTCTCGCCCTGGAACACGATCGGCAGGATCACCAGGTTCGCGGGCGGGGCCGACCCGAGCCCGGACCCGATCTCGATGTACCCCGGCGGCACCTCGGTGACCAGCACCGTCTTCTTCTCCACCGCGACCTGCCCGACCAGCGACTCGCCGCGCGCGAACCGGGTGGGGCGGTCGCCGCGCGGCGCGTACCCGTAGGACGCGGTCAGGTCCAGGGCGTTCGTCTCGGGGTCGACCAGGAAGAACGCGCCGTGCTGCGCGGACACCAGCGGCGTCAGCTCGCTGATCACCAGCGACGCCATGGCGTTGAGGTCGCGGTGGCCCTGCATCTGGCCGGAGAGCCGGGCCAGGTTCGTCTTCAGCCAGTCCTGCTCCTGGTTGGCGCGGGTGGACGCGCGCAGGTTGCCGATCATCCGGTTGATGTTGTCCTTGAGGTCGGCGACCTCGCCGGACGCGTCCACGGTGATCTGCCGGGTCAGGTCGCCCGCGGTCACCGCCGTGGCCACCACGGCGATCGCGCGCACCTGCCGGGTCAGGTTCCCGGCCAGCTCGTTCACGTTCTCGGTGAGCCGCTTCCAGGTGCCCGAGACGCCCTCCACCTCGGCCTGGCCGCCCAGCTTGCCCTCGGTGCCGACCTCGCGGGCGACGCGCGTGACCTCCTGGGCGAACGACGACAGCTGGTCGACCATCGTGTTGATCGTGGTCTTCAGCTCCAGGATCTCGCCCCGCGCGTCCACGTCGATCTTCTTGGACAGGTCGCCGAGCGCGACCGCGGTCGTCACCTGGGCGATGTTGCGCACCTGGGAGGTCAGGTTGTTCGCCATGAAGTTGACGTTCTCGGTGAGGTCCTTCCAGGTGCCCGCCACGTTCGGCACCCGCGCCTGGCCGCCCAGGATGCCCTCGGTGCCGACCTCGCGGGACACGCGGGTGACCTCGTCGGCGAACGCGCGCAGCGTGTCCACCATGCCGTTGATGGTGTCCGCCAGCGCGGCGACCTCGCCCTTGGCCTCGACCGCGATCTTCTTGGACAGGTCGCCGCCCGCCACCGCCGTGGCCACCGCCGCGATCGACCGCACCTGGGTGGACAGGTTGTCCGCCATGACGTTCACGTTGTCCGTGAGGTCCTTCCAGGTGCCCGCCACCCCCGGCACCCGCGCCTGACCGCCCAGCCGGCCGTCGGTGCCGACCTCGCGGGCGACGCGGGTGACCTCGTCGGCGAAGGACGACAGCTGGTCGACCATCGTGTTGATGGTCGACTTCAGCTCCAGGATCTCGCCCCGCGCGTCCACGGTGATCTTCTGCGACAGGTCGCCGCCCGCGACCGCCGTCGTGACCTGCGCGATGGACCGCACCTGGGCGGTGAGGTTGTTGGCCATGAAGTTGACCGAGTCGGTGAGGTCGCGCCAGGTGCCCGCGACGCCGGGGACCTGCGCCTGGCCGCCCAGTCGGCCGTCGGTGCCGACCTCGCGGGCGACGCGGGTGACCTCGTCGGCGAACGACGACAGCTGGTCCACCATCGTGTTGATGGTGTCCTTCAGCTCCAGGATCTCCCCGCGCGCGTTCACCGTGATCTTCTGCGACAGGTCGCCCCGCGCCACCGCCGTGGCCACCTGGGCGATGTTGCGCACCTGGGACGTCAGGTTGCCCGCCATGAAGTTGACCGAGTCGGTGAGGTCGCGCCAGGTGCCCGCGACGCCCGGCACCTGGGCCTGACCGCCCAACCGCCCGTCGCTGCCCACCTCGCGGGCCACGCGCGTGACCTCCGCCGCGAACGACGACAGCTGGTCGACCATCGTGTTGATCGTCGTCTTGAGCTGGAGGATCTCGCCCCGCGCGTCCACGTCGATCTTCTGCGACAGGTCGCCCTGCGCGACCGCGGTCGTCACCTGGGCGATGTTGCGGACCTGGGAGGTGAGGTTGCCCGCCATGAAGTTGACCGAGTCGGTGAGGTCGCGCCAGGTGCCGGCGACGCCGGGGACCTGGGCCTGGCCGCCGAGCCGGCCGTCGGTGCCGACTTCGCGGGCGACGCGGGTGACCTCGTCGGCGAAGGACGACAGCTGGTCCACCATCGTGTTGATGGTCGACTTCAGCTCCAGGATCTCGCCCCGCGCGTCCACGGTGATCTTCTGGGACAGGTCGCCCTGCGCCACCGCCGTGGCCACCTGCGCGATGTTGCGCACCTGCGAGGTCAGGTTGTTGGCCATGAAGTTCACGTTGTCGGTGAGGTCGCGCCAGGTGCCGGCGACGCCGGGGACCTGGGCCTGGCCGCCGAGCCGGCCGTCGGTGCCGACTTCGCGCGCGACGCGGGTGACCTCGTCGGCGAACGACGACAGCTGGTCCACCATCGTGTTGACGGTGTCCTTCAGCTCCAGCATCTCGCCCGCCACCGTGACGGTGATCTTCTGCGACAGGTCGCCCTGCGCCACCGCCGTGGCCACCTGCGCGATGTCGCGGACCTGCTTGGTCAGGTTGTCCGACATGAAGTTGACCGAGTCGGTGAGGTCGCGCCAGGTGCCCGCCACGCCGGGGACCTGCGCCTGACCGCCCAGCCGGCCGTCCGTGCCGATCTCGCGCGCCACCCGGGTGACCTCGCCCGCGAACGTCCGCAGCGTCGCCGTCATCGAGTTGAAGCTCTCCACCAGCGCGGCGACCTCGCCGCGGGCGTCCACCACGATCTCCTGCGACAGGTCGCCCTCGGCCACCGCGGCGAGCACGCGGCTCAGCTCGGCGGTCGGCCGGGTGAGGTCCTCGATCAGGCCGTTGACCGCCTCGCCCGCGGTGGCCCAGCCGCCGGTCGCGGTGCTCGGCACCAGCCGCTCGCCGAGCCTGCCCTCCTGGCCGACCGCCTGGCGCACCCGCACCAGCTCGCCGACCAGCCACTGGTTGCGCTCCGCGATCTCGTTGAAGACCTCGGCCAGCTCCGCCGTCACGCCGTCGCGCGGGACGACGAGGCGGCGGCGGAAGTTGCCGTCCTTCATCTCGCGCATCGCGGTCAGCAGTCGGGCCAGGGTCACGTCCGTGTCGTCCTGGGCGGTCGTCACACGAGCCTCCGATGTCGGCGGAACCGCCCCAAGCCTGCCACTGTTGGTGGCAACTTGTCCGATAGGTTGGGTCGACCCGACACACAGGAGCCGTGATGGCCCAGGGCTACCGGCAAGGCGCCGACACGGGCCTCGACCTCGACGCGTGGCGTCGCGTGGTCGACGGCTTCCACGAGGCCGTCGTCGTGCTGGACCCCGAAGGCGTCGTCCGGCTCGTCAACCCGACCGCGGCCACGCTGTTCCCGCAGGCCAGGACCGGGTCGACGCTGCCGGTCGACGCGGGGCGCGGCCGGCGGCAGGACCTCGGCGGCGGGTGGGTCGCCTGGTACCGGGGCGTCGACGACTACCTGGACGACGCCTCGCGCCGGATGGGCGCGCTCACCGAGCGTTCCGACGTGGTGCGCAGCGTGGTCGAGCTGGCCCCGGCCGAGCACACCGTCGTGGTGCTGCCGGGCCGGCGCGGGCGTCTCGAGTGGTGGCGGCGCACGCCGGCGGGTGACGTGGCGGTGGCCCGCACCGCGCGGCAGGTCGCCCAGACCGCGCCGGGGTTCGCCGCCGTGCTCGACCGGGTGGTGGACCACGCCGAACTCACCGAACTGGGTGAGGGGCCGTGGGGCGTGTCGGGCGTGGGCGTGGCCATGCCGCTGACCGAGGGGGCCGCGCTCGTGTGCTTCGGCGGCACGTGGACGGTCGACCTGCTCAAGCGGTACGCGGCCCGCGCCGCGTCGGCCGTGGCGGCCGCCACCCGGCTCGGCGAGGAACGGCGGGCCGTGGCGGCGCTGCGGGCGAACCTGCTGCCCGCGCCGCTGCCCGAGGTGCCGGGGGCGCGCCTGGCCGGCGTGTACGAGCCCGCGCACCGGCAGGTGCTGGTCGGCGGCGACTTCTACGACGTGCACCCGCGGGAGGACGGCAGCGCGGCGTTCGTGCTGGGCGACGTGGCGGGCAACGGGCTGGAGGCGGCGGCGCACAGCGGCCGGGTGCGGCAGAGCCTGCACGCCCTGCTGGTCGTCGAGCAGCGGCCCGCGCACCTGCTGCACCTGCTCAACACGGCGTTGCGGGCGGCGGGCAGCCGCCTGTTCACCACCCTGGTGGTCGGCACGATGATCCCCGTGCAGGCGGGCGGGCTGCGGCTGACGCTGGCCGCCGGCGGCCACCCCGCGCCGCTCGTGCTGCGCGCCGACGGGCGGGTGGACGAGGTCGCGGTGCACGGCGGGATCGTCGGCGTGCTGCCGGAGGTGCGGTTCCACCAGACCACGGTGGCGCTCGCGCCGGGGGAGACGCTGCTGCTCTACAGCGACGGGCTGACCGAGGCGCGCAAGCACGGCGACCGGCGCGAGCTGTTCGGCGACGTCCGGCTGAAGGCGGCGCTGGCCGACTGCGCCGGGCTGTCCGCCGAGGCCGTGTCCGACCACCTGCGGCGGGTCGTGTTCGACTGGCTCGGCGTGGCCGAGCACGACGACCTGACCCTCCTGGTGCTGCAGGCGTCCTGACCGCCCCGTCGCTACCCTCGGGTGACGTGGAGCCACCCCTCGCCGCGGTCGCCCGCGCGCACCGCAGGCTGCTGGACGTGATCGCCGGGCTCACCGACGCCGCCGTCGCGGCGCCCTCGGCGCTGCCGGGCTGGACCCGCGGGCACGTGCTGGCCCACCTCGCCGACGCCGCCCGCGCGCGGGCCCGGGTGGTCGAGCACGCGGCCCGCGGGGAGCGGGTCGCGATGTGGGAGCCCGGGGAGCGGGACGCGATCATCGAGGCCACCGCGTCGCGCGGCGCGGACTGGCACCGCGCCGCGACCGCCGAGCACTCGGCGCGGCTGGAGCGGGCGTGGGCGGCGGTCCCGGACTGGTCGGAGCCGGCCGAGGAGGGCGTCGAGGACCCGCTGCCGCCGGTGTTCACCCGCCTGCGCGAGGTGTGGATCCACCTGCTCGACCTCGACCTGGGCGTCCGGCCCGCCGAGTGGGACGTGGACTTCGCGACGCACACCGTCGGCGTCCTGCTGCCGCGCCTGCCGGACGGGGTGGCGTTGCGGGCGACCGACGTGCCGCGCACGTGGGTCGCGGGCGGGGAGGTCGTGGGCGGGGAGGTCGTGGGCGGGGTGCGCGACCTCGCCGCCTGGCTCGCCGGCCGGACACCGGACGGGCCGCCCGTCTCCGCCGCGCCGCTGCCGGGTCTCGGGCCGTGGCCCGCCTACCCGGCCCACCGCCGGGACCTGCCGCGCTGAGCTGGCGCGTCGCGCAGGTCCGCCGGGGGCGAACGCCCGGTCCGAGGGCGGCGCGGCACCCGGGTCGTCGCCCGCGGCCACGCGACCGGGCCGGTCGCCCGGGCGTCACGCGCGAAGCCGGTCGCCCCGCGCCCCGGTCCGCGCTTCCGGTCAGTGGAAGATCCCGTTGACCCCCGGACGCGGCGCTCAATAGCGTGCGCCGCACGGAATCGCCGGTTTCCGGCCGCGTCCACCCGGAGGTCGGATTGGCCACCATCGCCCCCCTCGCGGAGGCCGTCGCCCAGGTCGTGCGCGACGGCGACACCGTGGCGTTCGAGGGGTTCACGCACCTGATCCCGTTCGCCGCCGGGCACGAGGTGATCCGGCAGGGCAGGCGGGACCTGACCCTGGTCCGGATGACGCCCGACGTGCTGTACGACCAGCTCATCGGCGCGGGGTGCGCCCGCAAGCTGGTGTTCTCGTGGGGCGGCAACCCGGGCGTCGGCTCGCTGCACCGGTTCCGCGACGCCGTGCGCAACGGCTGGCCGCGACCGCTGGAGCTGGAGGAGCACAGCCACGCGGGCATGGCCAACCGGTACGTCGCCGCGGCGTCCGGGCTGCCGTTCGCCGTGCTGCGCGGCTACACCGGCACCGACCTGCCCGCCCACACCGCCAACGTCGCGTCGGTGACCTGCCCGTTCACCGGCGAGGTGCTGACCGCCGTCGCCGCGCTGCGGCTGGACGCCGCGGTGGTGCACGCGCAGCGCGCCGACCGGCACGGCAACGTGCAGCTCTGGGGCATCACCGGGGTGCAGAAGGAGGCGGTGCTGGCCGCCGCCCGCTCGCTGGTCACGGTCGAGGAGGTCGTGGACGAGCTGGAGCCGCGGCCGGGCGCGGTGGTGCTGCCGTCCTGGGTGGTGGACTACGTCGCCGAGGTCCCGGGCGGCGCGCACCCGTCCTACGCGCACGACTACTCCGTGCGGGACAACGACTTCTACGTGGCGTGGGACGAGATCAGCCGGGACCGGGAGAAGTTCGCGCAGTGGCTGGAGGGCATCGCGTGACCGGGGACTACAGCGCCGACGAGATGATGACGGTCGCGGCGGCGCGGGCGTTGCGCGACGGCGCGGTGTGCTTCGTCGGCATCGGGCTGCCCAGCACGGCGGCCAACCTGGCCCGCCGCACGCACGCGCCGGACCTGGTGCTGGTCTACGAGTCCGGCACGATCGGCGCGAAGCCGGACCGGCTGCCGCTGTCGATCGGCGACGGCGTGCTGGCCGACACCGCGGTCGGCGTGGTGGGCGTGCCGGAGATCTTCAACTACTGGTTGCAGCCCGGCCGGATCGACGTCGGCTTCCTCGGCGCGGCCCAGCTCGACCGGTTCGGCAACATCAACACCACCGTGATCGGCGACGACTACCGCCGGCCGGACGTGCGGCTGCCCGGCGCGGGCGGCGCGCCCGAGATCGCCGCGTCGTGCCGCGAGGTCGTCGTGGTGGTGCGGCAGACCCGGCGGGCGTTCGTGGAGCGGGTCGACTTCGTCACGTCCGTCGGCTTCGGCTCGGGACCGGGGGAGCGGGAGCGGCTGGGCCTCACTGGCGCCGGGCCGCGGCTCGTGATCACGGACCTGGGCGTGCTGCGGCCCGACCCCGACACCTGCGAGCTGGTGCTCACCGAGCTGCACCCCGGCGTCGACCCGGCGACCGCGCGCGAGCGCACCGGCTGGGACCTGAGGGTCGCCGACCACCCGGGCCGCACCGAGCCGCCGACCGCGCGCGAACTCGCCGTGCTCCGCGAGCTGACCCGCCGTTAACCACCACCCCCCGCCTCGGCACGACGAACAGGAGAACGCGGTGCCGACCTACCGCTCCGACACGCCGTCGCACCCGCCCGTGTCCTTCCCCGAGTACCGGTCGAACGCGCTGCGCGCGCCGCACCGGCCGTTCGAGCTGCTGCCGCAGCGGCTGACCGAGATCACCGGCCCGCTGCTCGGCGAGGGCCGGGTCGGGCCGCACGACCACGACCTGACCGCCGGCCACCCGGGCGAGCCGCAGGGCCAGCGGATCATCGTCTCCGGCCGGGTGCTGGACGGCGACGGCCGGCCGGTCGCGGGCACCCTGGTGGAGGTGTGGCAGGCCAACGCGGCCGGCCGGTACCGGCACGACGCCGACCGCCACCCCGCGCCGCTCGACCCGAACTTCACCGGCGTGGGCCGCACCGTCACCGACGCCGAGGGCCGCTACTCGTTCACCACGATCCAGCCCGGCGCGTACCCGTGGCGCAACCACGACAACGCCTGGCGGCCCGCGCACATCCACTTCTCGCTGTTCGGCACCGCGTTCACGCAGCGGCTGATCACGCAGATGTACTTCCCAGGCGACCCGCTGTTCGACCAGGACCCGATCTTCAACTCGGTCCGCGACCCGAAGGCCCGCGCGGCGATGGTCGCCCGCTTCGACCTCGACACGACCGTGCCCGAGTGGGCGCTGGGCTACCGCTGGGACATCGTGCTGCGCGGCCAGAACCCGACACCGCTGGACGAGGGGGACGACGATGAGTGAGCTCCGGACGACGCCGTCGCAGACCGTCGGCCCGTTCTTCTCCTTCGGGCTGGTGTGGGAGGACGGCCCGTTCGTGGTGCCGGAGGGCACGCCCGGCGCGTTCCGGATCGGCGGCACGGTGTACGACGGCGCGGGCGCGCCGGTGCCCGACGCGGTGGTCGAGACGTGGCAGGCCGACCCCGACGGCCGGTTCGACCACCCCGACGACCCGCGCGGAGCGGTGCGCTGGAAGGATTTCCGCGGCTTCGGCCGCAGCGCCACGGACCCGGAGGGGCGGTACTCGCTGCTGACCGTCAAACCGGGCCCGTTGCCGGTGGCCGGAGGCGGCCTGGAGGCACCCCACCTCGACGTGTCGGTCTTCTGCCGGGGCATGCTGGTGCGGCTGGTCACGCGCATCTACTTCCCCGACGAGGAGGCCAACGCCGCGGACCCGGTGCTCACCTCGATCGACGACCCGGCCAGGCGGGCCACGCTCGTCGCGGCGAGCGACCCGCCCGGCTACCGCTTCGACATCCACCTGCAAGGGGAGCATGAAACCGTCTTCTTCGACCTCTGAGCACGGAGCCCGGTCGCCGGGCGAGCGCTCGCTGTGGGGCGCGCTGTTCACCGATCCCGACGTCGAGGCCGAGGTCTGCGACCGGGCGTGGCTGCGCGCGATGCTGGACTTCGAGCGCGCCCTGGCCATCGTGCAGGCCAGGGCGGGCATCGTGACCGAGGAGGCGGCCCGGATGGTGGTCACCGCCATCGACGTCGGGCACTACGACCCGGTGGCGATCGGCGAGGGCGCGCTGACCTCCGGCACGCCGGTCGTGCCGCTGGTGCGGGCGATCGGCGCGCACGTCACCGCCGAGGGCCGCGCGGCCCTGCACAACGGGGCCACCAGCCAGGACGTGCTCGACACCGCGCTGTCGCTGGTCGCCTCCCGCGCGCTGCGGCCGATCCTCGCGGGCCTGCGGGCCGTGGCCGCGGAGTGCGAACGGCTCGCCGAGCGGCACCGCGACACCCTCATCGCCGGCCGCACCCTGACCCAGCACGCCCTGCCCACCACGTTCGGGCTCAAGTGCGCCGGCTGGCTGGTCGCCGTGGACGAGGCGGTGGACGCGCTGACCCGCGTGCGCGAGGAGCGGCTGGCCGTGCAGTTCGGCGGCGCGGCGGGCACGCTCGCGGCGGTGCCCCGGGGCGGCGACCCGACCGGGCAGCTGGCCGCCGAGCTGGGCCTGGCCGCGCCGCTGATCCCCTGGCACACCAACCGGACCAGGGTGGCCGAGCTGGCGGGCGCGCTGGGCGCGGCGTCCGGGGTGCTGGCCAAGATCGCGCAGGACGTGGCGCTGCTCGCCCAGACCGAGGTCGCCGAGGTGGCCGAGGCCGACGGCGGCACGTCGTCGGCGATGCCGCACAAGCACAACCCGGTGCGCGCGGTGCTGGTGACCGCGGCCACGCGTCGCGTGCCGGGGCTGGTGGCGACGGTGCTGGCGGCGATGGCGCAGGAGCACGAGCGGGCGGCCGGCGCGTGGCACAGCGAGTGGCAGACCGTGACCGAGCTGCTGCGGCTGGTCGGCGGCGCCGTGCGCGGCACGCGCGAGCTGCTGTCGCGGCTGCGGGTGGACCCGGAGCGCATGCGCCGCAACCTCGACCTGACCGGCGGGCTGCTGATGGCCGAGAACGTGGCCGTCCGGCTGGCGGACCGCGTCGGCCGGTCCGAGGCGCAGGAGCTGGTGGCCGAGGTGTGCCGGACCGCGGTCGCGGCGGGCCGGCCGCTGCGCGACGCGCTGCTCGCGGACCTGCGGATCGGGCTGTCGGAGCAGGAGCTGGACGAGGCGCTCGACCCGGCCGGGTACACCGGCGGCGCGGGCGAGTTCACCGACCGCGCCCTCGCGGCGCACCGGGGGAGGGAGCGGCGGTGAAGCCGCACTACGAGCTGAGCGGGCCGCCGGACGCGCCGGTCGTGGTCCTGGGCAACTCGCTGGGCACCACGACCGCGATGTGGGAGCGGCAGCTCCCCGTGCTGGAGCGGCGGTTCCGGGTGCTGCGCTACGACCACCGCGGGCACGGCGGGTCGCCCGCGCCGGCCGGGCCGTACCGGATCGACGACCTCGCCGACGACGTGCTGGAGCTGCTGGACGCGCTCGGCCTGGCCCGGGTGTCCTACTGCGGGGTGTCGCTGGGCGCGATGGTCGGCATGTGGCTCGCCGGGCACGCGCCCGAGCGGATCGAGCGGCTGGTGCTGTGCTGCACGGCGGCGGCGTTCCCCGCGGCGCGGCCGTGGCTGGACCGCGCGGCGGCGGTGCGGGCGTCCGGCACGGGCTCCATCGCGTCCGCCGCGGTCGAGCGCTGGTTCACGCCCGCGTTCCGCGAGCGGTCGCCGGAGGTGGTGGCCGCGTTCGCCGCCGGGCTGTCCGAAGTGGACGACGAGGGGTACGCGGCGTGCTGCGACGCGCTGTCCACACTGGACCTGCGGTCCGTGCTGCCCGCGATCGAGGCCCCGACGGCGGTCGTCGCGGGCGAGCGGGACGAGGCCACGCCGCCGGACTGCGGGCGGTGGATCGCCGACGCCATCCCCGGCGCGTCGTTCCACCTGCTGCCGGCCGCGCACCTGGCGAACGTGGAGGCGGCGGACGAGGTGTCGGCGATCCTGGAGGCGCACCTGTGAGCTTCGACGACGGGATGCGGGTGCGGCGGGAGGTGCTCGGCGACGAGCACGTGGACCGGGCCGTGGCGGGCGCCGACGCGTTCACCGCGGACTTCCAGGACTTCATCACCCGGTACGCGTGGGGCGAGGTGTGGGCGCGCCCGGGCCTGGACCGCCGCACCCGGTCGTGCGTCACGCTGGCGTTGCTGGCCGCGCTGGGGCACGAGCGCGAGCTGGCGATGCACGTGCCCGCGGCGCTGCGCAACGGCGTCACGGCGGACGAGATCAAGGAAGTGCTGCTGCAGGTGGGCGTCTACGCGGGCGTGCCCGCCGCCAACCGCGCGTTCGCCGTGGCGCAGCGGGTCCTGGCCGAGGGCTGAGCCCCGGGTCGGGGAAGGGCGACGATCCGCGCCGGGGCGGTGTGCGCCGCGTCGGGGGATGACGATGTCCGGTGCGATCGGACCGGCGCGCCGCGGGCGGCACCACCCGACCGGGCCGGCGCCGCCCGCGGCGTGGGGTCACCGGTCGCGGGTCTCGGACTTGACGTGCTGACCGGACTCGCGGGCGTGCTGGCCGACCTCCTGGGCCGAGCCCTTGGCCTGCTCCGCGGTCGTCTGCGAGGCTTCCCGGGCCACGTTCCTGACCTGGTCCGCCGCCTCGCCGACCATCGTGCCCGCCTCCTCCTTCAGCTTCTGCGCGGACTCGGCGAGTGCCTCCTTCACCGGCTCCACCGCGCCGCCGGCGCGTTCGCCGAGCTGCCGGACGGCGTCCTGCTCGGCCCGCGTGGCCGGGATCAGCGTGGCGATCAGCGCGCCCGCCCCGAACGCGATCAGCCCGGCGGCCAGCGGGTTGCCCCGGGCCTGCTGCCGGGCCTGCTCCGGCGCGTTCTGCACGGCGTGCGCGGCCTCCTGCGCCTTCCCGCCCACCGCGGACGCGGCCTGCTGCGCCTTGTCGCCGACGGTCGAGGCCGCGTCCTGCGCCTGCCCGCCCACGGTGGACGCCATGCCCGCCGCCCGGTCCTGCAGCGTCGAGGCGGTCTCCGGAACCGTGCCCATGACTCGCTCCTTCACCGTGCTCATGCGGTGCCGCACCCGGTCCACCCGGCGCTGCGCGATGTTGCGGGGCCGGGTGTGGTCGACGATCCGGTTGGCGTCGGCCACCAGCTCGGCCCGGGTCCGGTCGATGTCGTGCCTTATTTGGTCGGGTGACGGGCCCATTCCGCGTCCTCCTTCAGGGTCTCGATGGTGCGCTCCGGCTTGGGGTTGACCTTGCGCAGCCGGGCGCGGCCGGCGGAGAACAGGGCGAACCCGGCGATGCCCCACAGCACGGCGACGACGAGCGTGGCCCAGGCCAGCCCCAGGAACGTGGCCAGCCCGAACGCCAGCGCCAGGCTGAGCAGCACCGCGGTCATGTACCCGGCGAACCCGGCCGCGCCGAGCATCCCGGCGGCCTTGCCCGCCTTCGTCGCCTCCTCGCGGATCTCGGCCTTGGCCAGCTCCAGCTCCTGCCGCATCAGCCGCGACAGGTCCTCGGTCAGCTCGCCGACGAGCTGACCGAGCGAGGGCTCCTCCCCGGGCGCCGGCACGGCCCCGCCCGGCGCCCGGCTGTGGGGCACCCGGTCGTCGGTCAAGCGGGTCTCAGCGCTGGACATACCGCGTCCCCTCCGGCTGGTAGGGGGCGCGCGGCGCGGGGGTCGGGTGCTCGGACGGGAGCTGCGGCGCGGGCATGCCGTACTCCGACGGCGGCAGCGGCGACGACGGCGTCGCGGTCGGCCGCGGCACGGCGGTCGGCGTGGTCACCGGCGTCGTCGGCGTCCGGTCGGTGTAGCCGTGCTGCGGCCGCGACCCGCCCGGCTGCCCGGAACCCATGCTCTTGGCGGCGCGCGCGACCAGGAAACCGGCCACCGCCGCGCCGATCAGGAACGTCCCCGGCTTGCGCCGCGCGAAGTCCTGGGCCGAGTCCAGCAGGCCGCGCGCACCCCGTTCGTCGAGGTAGCGCGCCGCCTGGCGGCCCGCGTCGGACACCTGGCGCAACGTGCCCGCGGTCAGCGAGTCGGGGCCGGAGTTGTCGGCCATCGAGCCCAGCTCGTCGGCGATCCGGTCGATCTGCCGCGACACCCGCCGGGCCTGCTCCTCGGCCTCGGTCGCGACGCGTTCGCGCATGTCGCCCACGACGTGCTTGGCCTGGCCCCTCGCCTCGTGGGCCACCTGCCCGACCTGTTCGCGCGCCGTCGCGCCCACGTCCGAGGCGGCCTGCCGGGCGTGCTGCGCCACGGCGGCGCCTTCCTGCTGTGCGGTCTCGCGGACCGCACCCACCTGGTTCTCGTCCACGACGGGACTCCTCACGGTCGGCGTGCTCTCGCCCCCTCGGCCTACCCCCGTCGCCGGCGGCTAACCTCCTTCGCGACGACAAGCATCAGCCGGCGGTCGGGACGGCCGGCGGGCGCGCGAAAACCCCGCGACCGTTTTCCGGCCGCGGGGTCGTTATTCGCGGAGCGTTTTCGGACGGGGGTCAGAACGAGAAGACCGAGCCGGTCTCCTGCTCCATGACGCAGCGGTTCGGGAATTCCTGCACATAACGCACGGGCTCACCGCGCCAGGAACCGAACGCGGCCACCGTCACCGGCCGGTAGTCGAACGTGCACAGCTGCGGATCGGTGCCGGCCAGCCGCGTGAAGTCACCGCCGGCGGCGGCGATCTCCCCGCACGCGGCCTGCGCCGCCTGGTGCTCGCCCGCAGCGGGATCGCAGGTCAGGCGCGTGCTCTGGACCCCGCTCTCCTCCTGGTGGACGGCCAGCACGAGATCCGTGGCCGGCGGCGCGGCGGACGCCGTCCCGGCGGTGAGCAGCGGAGCGGCCAGCAGGCCGGAGGCGAACAGGGAAGCCATGAGGGTTCGTGTTCGTCGCATGGCACCGGGGTGACCCGATCGCGTGACGCGTATTCGCCCGATTTCGCATCTCACCGGGATGTCGTAATAAGCCTGCTCACCTTTCCACGGCGCGGTGAATAGCTCACCAGGTGGGTCGCGCGGTGATCCCGCCGTCCACCACCAGGTCGTTCCCGGTGATCCAGGAGGCCATCGGCGAGGCCAGGAAAACGCAGGCGTCGCCCACGTCCTCGGGTCGGCCGAGCCGGCCCAGCGGCACGGCCCGCGCCCACCGCTCGACCCCGTCGGGCCACTCCTCGGCCAGCCCGGGGCGGTCGATCAGGCCGGGGGAGACGGTGTTGACCCGGATGCCGCGCGGCCCGTACTCCAGCGCGGCCGACCGGGCGTGCATGACGAGCGCGGCCTTCGACGCGCTGTAGTGGGCGTGGCCGGCGGCGGGTTGGCGGCCCTCGACGGACGCGACGTGGGTGACCGACCCGCCCGACGCCATCACCTCCGCGGCGGCCTGCGTGCAGGCGAACGCGCTGGTCACGTTCACGTCCAGCACCGCGCGCCACTGCTCGGCCGTCATGCCCGCGAGGTCCTGCACCGGCTGCACGCCCGCGTTGTTGACCACCGCGTCGAGCCGTCCGCCCCACTCGGCCGCCGCGCGCACCAGCCGCCGGCACGCGTCGGGGTCGGCGAGGTCGGCCCGCAGCCCCGTGGCCCGCCCGCCGGCCGCGGTGATCTCCGCGACGAGCGCCGACACGTCGCCGCGGTGGCCGTGCGCGACGACCGCCGCCCCGGCCCGCGCGAACCGCGCCGCGATGCCCCGCCCGATCAGCCCGCTGGCCCCGGTGACGAGCGCGACCGCGCCCGCGAGAAGTCCTGTCACGGGCACGGACGGTAGCGCCCGGGGCGGGGTCAGACGGGGACGAGCGCGGTGTGCGGTTCGGCGGGCAGCTCCACGCGGACCTCGTCGCCGGGGCGGACCACGCCGCCGACCAGCACGACCGACATGACGCCCGCGCGGCGGACCACGGCGCCGTCCTCGTCGCGGTGGACGACCCGCTTGAGCAGGCCGTCCCGGAACGCGTCGATCTGCGGGCACGGGTTGCGCAACCCCGTCACCTCGACCACCGCGTCCGGGCCCAGGCGCAGGCGCGTGCCCGTCGGCAACCCGAGCAGGTCCACGCCGCGCGTGGTCACGTTCTCGCCCAGCTCGCCCGGCCCCACCGCGAAGCCCGCCGCGGTCAGCTCGTCGTGCAGCTCGGCGTGGATGAGGTGCACCTGGCGCAGGTTCGGCTGCGTCGGGTCGCGCCGCACGCGGGACCGGTGCTTCACCGTGACGCCCTGGTGCGCGTCGCCCTCCACGCCCAGGCCGGCGACGAGCGTGATCGCCTGCTCGGTGGGCTTGCTGAACGTGTGCTCCCCGCTCCGGCTCACGGCCGTGACCGTCCCCATGGGGCGGACCCTACCGGAGTAAGACTTTCGGCCGCCGCGGCGATATGACAAGTGCACACGTTTTCCGGGGGCGGCGGTGAGGACCATGACTGACGACGAACTGAACCACCGGGCGCGGGCGCTGCTGCGGGCCGTCGCGGCCGGCCGGGCCGAGGTGACGCGCAGCAGCGAGCCCGACCTGAAGGTGGACGGGTTGCTGTGCAGCGACCAGGTGACCGCGCGGCAGCTCGCGCACGCGGGGCTGCTGCGCCCGGCGCGCCGGGACGCGTCCGGCACGTGGGTGCCCGCCGAGCTGACCCCGGAGGGTCGCGCGATCCTCGCCTGACGGGCCGACGCCGGGGCGCGTGACCCGGCCGGGCCGACGCCAAGTCGCGTGACCCGGCCGGGCCGACCCGAGGAGCCGGCCGCGCCGAAGCCCTCGGTCTCGACGGGCGATGCCGCTGACCGGCCCGCAGAGCCGGTCGCGCCGACCTCGTGGATCGCGACGGGCGTGCCGGGGCCGTGTCCGGCGCACCCGCCGCGCCGGGACCCTCGGCGGGTCGAGGCGGTCCGCCGATCGTGCGCGATGCGCGGGTCGGCCGCTGCGCCGACCCCCGAACGGGGCGCGCCTGACCGGTGCGTCCGGACCCCGTCCGGGCAACGGACTCTTGACGCTGCGTGCACGGAGCGGTTGACTGCGTGTCCGTAACCGGTTTCGGTACCGGTTACGGGCCCGGTTCCGCAGACGCAACCGAGGAGTGCACCGTGCGAGTCACGATCGCCGAAGTCGCCCAGCGCGCCCAGGTGAGCAAGGCGACCGTGTCCCGCGTCCTCAACGGCAAACCGGACGTCGACGCGGCCACGGCGGCGCGGGTGCGGCAGGTGATCGCGGACGTCGGCTACGTGCCCAGCGCCCGCGCCGTCGGCCTCGCCCGCGGCCGGGCCCGGACCGTCGGCATGCTCGTGCCGTCGCTGACCTGGCCGTGGACCGGCGAGGTGGTGCAGGGCGCGGTGGACGAGCTGGAGGCCGAGGGCTACGGCCTGCTGCTCTACACGGTGAACCGGGGTTCGGAGTCGTTGGCCCAGTTCGCGAGCCACGTGTCGGCCAAGGCGTTCGACGGGTTGCTGGTGATCGAGCCGCCGGACACGCTGAGCTACATCGAGACGCTGCACGACCAGGGCCTGCCGGTGGTGATGATCGACGACCGGGGCAGCAGGCCCGGGTTCCCGTCGGTGAGCACCACGAACCGGGAGGGCGCGCAGGCGGCGGCGCAGCACCTCGTCGCGGCGGGCCGCACCGCGTTCGCCGTGGTGACCGGGCCGGCGAACTTCGGGTGCGTGCGCGAGCGGCTGGACGGGTTCCTCGACGCGCTGGGCGACGCGGGCGTCCACGTGGACCCGCGGCTGGTGGTGGAGGGCGACTTCGGCACCGACCGCGGCGCGGTGGCCACGGAGAAGCTGATGGCCACCGGGCTGCGCTTCGACGCCGTCTTCGCGCACAACGACCTGTCGGCGCTCGGCGTGATGCGGGCGCTGGCCGCGGTCGGCCGTCGGGTGCCGGACGACGTCGCGGTGGTCGGCTTCGACGACATACCCATCGCCGCGCACGCCGAGCTGACGACCGTGCGGCAGCCGATGCGGGAAATGGGGGAGGCCGCCGCCCGGCTCCTGCTGGCCCGGCTGGAGGGCGCGCCGCCGGCCCGCGAGCCGGTCGTGCTGCCCACCGCGTTCGTCGCCCGCCGGTCAGGCTGACCGGGTCCCGCCCAGGACCGGGTCGCCGTGGCCGACGCACAGCACGGCGGGGTCGAGGTCCAGCAGGCGTCGCACGGACTCCAGCAGCCGCGGCCGGTCGGTGTTGAACACGCCGGGGATCGGCGCGCCCTCCCCCGTGGCCACCGTGTCGCCGGTGAACAGCACGCCGTGCGCGGGCAGGTGGATCGCGATGCTGCCCGGCGTGTGACCGGGGATCGACAGGACCCGCGCGCCGTCGCCGAAGTCGAGCACGTCGCCCTCCTCCACCTGCCGGTCGACGGGCGAGCGCGGCGCGCGGGGCACGGTCGGCGTGACGCGGTCGAACAGCTCCCGCTCCCCGGGCGGGATCACCGGTGTCGGCCGGGGCGCCTCGCCGCGGATCACCGGCGCGTCCGCCCGGTGCGCGTGCACGGGCGCGCCGGTCGCCGCGCGCAACGCCGCGGCCGAACCGATGTGGTCGTCGTGGCAGTGGGTGAGCACGATCCGCTCGACCCGGCCCAGCGCGGCGATGCGGTCCGCGTGCCCGGCGGTGCCGGTGTCGACGACGGTCAGCGCGTCGCCGTCCCGCCACACGTACGCCTGTCCGACCGGGAACCTCAGCATCCGCAGCCGCGGCGTCACGTCGATGATCTCCACGTCCGCCACGCCAGGCCGGGCCGGTCGCGGTCCGTACCCCGTTTCGCCACGGGCACACCGACTTCCGCACCGGATCACACGAAGGTGTCCGCGCGGCCGGCGCGGGGTATCCCAAGGGCAGCCATGGGGGACAACACGACGTAGGGAGCCGACATGCCCTGGGTGCAGCGACACCGTCGCCGTCTGCCGTACAGCTGGTTCCGCACCACGTCGGTGCAGAGCCACTACCGCCGCTCGCCGGCCACCGTCCCGACGATCATCGCGATCGTCCTCGCGCTGATCCTGCTGATCGTCCTGTTCTAGCCGCGCCGCGGCGCTGTGGGCGTCCGGGCTCAGGAACGCGTGCCCGACCAGGCGGCCCACAGCGCGGCGTAGCGGCCTCCGGCGGCCAGCAGCTCGTCGTGCGTGCCGTTCTCCACCACGCGGCCCTCGTCCAGCACGACGACGCGGTCCGCCGTGACGGCCTGGGTGAGCCGGTGCGCGACCAGCAGACCGGTCCGCCCGTCCAACGCCCGCGCCGCCGCCTCCTCCAGTTCCCGCGCGCCGGCGCTGCCCGCGTCCGCGGTCGCCTCGTCCAGGATCGCCACCGGCGGGTCGGCCAGCACCAGCCGCGCCAACGCCAACTGCTGCGCCTGCGCCACGGTCAACCGGTGCCCGCCCTCGCCGACCACGGTGTCGAGCCCGGACGGCAGGGCCGACGCCCAGCCCAGCGCGCCGACCCGCGCCAGCGCGGCCTCCAGCTCGTCGTCGCCGGCGTCGGGCCGGGCCAGCCGCAGGTCGTCGGCCAGCGGGCCGGCGAAGACGTGCACCTCCTGGGTGATCAGCGCGACGGACCGCTCGGCCGCGGCGAGTTCCACCCCGCCGAGGCGGATCGACCCGCTCGTCGGCTCGTGCACGCCCGCGATCAGCTTGGCCAGCGTGGTCTTGCCCGCGCCGGACGCGCCGACCAGCGCCACCCGCTCGCCGGCGGCCAGTTCGAGGTCCACGTCCCGCAGCACCGGGTGACCGTCCACATAGGAGTAGGACACGCCCGCGAGCTTGATCGAGGTGTCCACCGGCCGCACCCGGCCCTCGGTCGACGGCATCGGCTCGTCGGCCACGCCCACCAGCCGCGACAGCGACGCGGTGGCGGCCTGGGCGTCGTCGGCCAGCGCCAGCGCGGCGTTGACCGGGTTGAACAGGCTGTGGAAGTACAGGGCGGCGGCGGTCGCCGTGCCCACCGAGGCGGAACCCGCGCCGACGAGCCAGAACCCGGTCGCCAGCACCCCGGCCAGGCCGACGAACTCGGCCGCGTTCAGCCGGCCGTAGAACCGGGTGAGCAGCCGGATGCCGCGCAGCGCCAGGTCCACCGCCTCCCGCGACCGCGACCGCACCCGCGCCACGTGCGCGGGGGCCAGGCCGAACGCGCGCACGGTCGCCGCGCCGCCGATCGAGTCCAGCAACTGCTGCTGCTGGACGCCGACCGCGACCCGCTGCGCCGCGTACAGCCGCACGGCGCGCCCGCCGTACCAGCGCACGGTGTGCACGTGGATCGGCAGCGCCAACGCCACCGGCAGCAGGAACCGCCAGTCCAGCACCGCGATGCCCACCACGGTCAACGCGATGGTCAACGCCGACCGCGCCATCACCGGCAGCGCGTTGCGCACCGCGTCCGCGATCACCTGCACGTCCCGCGTCACCCGCGAGGTCAGGTCGCCCGCGCCCGCTTCCTCCACCCGTTCCAGCGGCAGGTGCAGCGCCCGTTCGACGAACCTCTCCCGCAGGTCGGCGAGCATCCCCTCGCCCAGGCGCGCCACCAGGGACGTGCCGTACGCCGTCGAGACGCCCTGCACGACCGCGACCAGCACCAGCACCGCCACCGGCCACGCGAGGGCGGACGACCCCGCGCCGGCCAGGTCCACGATCCGGCCCAGCACCGGCGCGGTGAGCAGCCCGACCGCCGTGCCCGCGAGCAGCACCAGCGCCGCGCCCCAGGCCGCCGCGCGACGCGGTCGCACCAGCTCGCCGACCGCGGCCCAGGTCCGCGTGCCGGACGCGGTCGCCAACAACTCGCGCATCAGCTCAACACCACCAGTCGGTAGTCCTCGTCCGCCACCAGGTCCGCGTGCGCGCCGGAGGACACGACGACGCCGGACGCGAGGAACACCACCCGGTCCGCCGCCGCCAGCAGCGCCGGGCTCGTGGCGACCACGATCGTGGTCAGCCCGGCCCGCACCCGCCTGATCCCGCCGGCCAGCGACACCTCGGTCACCGCGTCGACCGCGGTCGTCGGGTCGTGCACCACCAGCACCGGCGAACCGGCGGCCAGCGCGCGGGCCAGCGCCACCCGTTGCCGCTGCCCGCCCGACAGCGACCGGCCGCGCTCGGTGATCACCGTGTCGAGCCCGTCGGGCAGCGCGCGCGCCACGTCGTCCACCCGGGCCGCGGCCATCGCCTCGCGCAGCCGCGCCCCGTCGGTCCCCGCGCCGCCGGCCGCGACGTTGTCCCGCACCGTCCCTTCGAACAAATCCGCGTCGTGCGCGGCGACCAGCAGCGCCGACCGCCGCGCGGCGCCCTCCAGAGTGGACAGCGGCAGCCCGTCCAGGGTCACGGCGCCGCGCTCCGGGTCCACCTCGCGCGCCAGCACGGCCAGCAGGGACACCGCGTCCGCCGGGTCCCGTGCCACCACCCCCAGCAGCTCGCCGGGCTCGGCGGTCAGCGAGACGCCGCGCAGCGACCCCGATACCACGTCGGTCAGCTCCACGCGCCCGGCCACCGGCGTCGGCACGGGGGTCGTGCCGGGCGGCACGGCCGGGGGAGCGGCCAGCACCTCGGCCACCCGCGCGGCCGACGCGCGGCCCTGTGCCAGCAGGCCGTTGACCCAGGAGAAGACCGACAGCGGCCACAGCAGGAACTGCGCGAGCCCCACGGCGGCGACGAGCCGGCCGACCGTGATCGCCCCGGACGCCGCGAGGTGCCCGCCCACCAGGGCGACCACCGCGAGGAACACGCCGGTCATCGCGAGCATCGAGCCGTCCAGCCCGGCGCGGGACCGGGCGGCGCGGACCGCGGCCGCCATGGACGACCTGCTGGTCGCCCGGTACCGCCGCGCCGCGGTCGCCTCCGCGCCGATGCCCTTCACCGCCCGCAGGCCGGCGACGAGGTCGGCCGCCACGCCGGACGCCAGCGCGGCCCGGTCCTGCTCGGCGTCGCTGCGCCGTTCGAGCGGCTTGCCGAGCACGTGCGCGAGGCCCAGCAGCACCGGCGCGGCCACCAGCACCAGCAGCCCGAGCACCGGCGACACCCGCAGCAGCGCCACCGCGCCCACCAGCAGCCCGACCACCGCGGAGAACGCGATCGGCAACGCGAGGTTCACCTGCCCGACGCGCTGGGCGTCACCGGTCGCGATGCCGGCCAGCTCCCCGGACAGCCGGCCGCCGGTCGCGCCGCCGTCGGCCGACAGCACCCGCGCGGCGAGCGCGGACCGCACCTCGTGCGCGGCCAGGTGGGACGCCTTCTCGCCGCTGCGCAGGGAGAAGCGGAAGCTCAGCGACAACGCCACGAACACCGCGGCCAGCACGCCGATCCAGGACAGCAGCCGCCCGCCCGCGCCCGTGCGCACGGCCTCGTCGATCACCACGCCGATGAGCAGCGGCACCGCAGCCTCGCCCGCCTGGTGGGCCGCGCCGAGCACCGAGGCGGCGGTCACCGATCTCCACTGCCCGGCCACCGCCTGCCTGAGGACGTCGGACCGCTGGACGGTTTTCACCCCGGTGCCCGCCTTCCGCTGATGGTCAGGTGAGGCTACCCTAATCGCAAGAGAGGTCTGGATCACTCCCGCTCGAGGTTTGACTTAGGTTAGGGTAACCAAAGTTCGATCACCCTGTGCCGACGAACCCGATGGGACAGCCATGCCACAGCCACCGGTCTTCGACGTCCTCGGCGTCGGCTTCGGGCCGTCCAACCTGGCCCTCGCGATCGCCGTCACCGAGTACAACGCCACCGCGCGCGCCGAAGACGTGGTGACCGCCCACTTCCTGGAGCGCCAGCCGCGCTTCGGCTGGCACCGCGGGATGCTGCTCGAGGACGCCACCATGCAGGTGTCGTTCCTCAAGGACCTGGTGACGCTGCGCAACCCCAACAGCACCTTCACCTTCCTCAGCTACCTGCACGGCAAGGGCCGGCTGGTCGACTTCATCAACCACAAGAACCTGTTCCCGCTGCGGGTCGAGTTCCACGACTACTTCGAGTGGGCCGCGGGCCGGGTGGACGACCTCGTCTCCTACGGCCACGACGTGGTCGACGTGCGGCCGGTCGCCGAGGACGGCCTGGTCACGCACTTCGACGTCGTCTCCCGCACGGCCGCGGGCGAGGTGGAGGTGCGCCGCGCCCGCAACCTGGTGCTGGCCACCGGCCTGCGCCCGGCCCTGCCCGACGGCGTGCGGGCGTCCGACCGGGTGTGGCACAACCGGGACTTCCTGCACCGCGTCGAGTCGCTGACCGACCCGCGCCGGCTCGTCGTGGTCGGCGCCGGGCAGAGCGGCGCGGAGGTCACCGCGTTCCTGCACGAGCGGTTCCCGTCCGCCGAGGTGTGCGCGGTGTTCGCCCGCTACGGCTACAGCCCCGCCGACGACAGCCCGTTCGCCAACCGGATCTTCGACCCGGACGCCGTGGACGACTTCTTCGCCGCCCCCGACCCGGTCAAGCGCAGGCTCATGGACTACCACGCCAACACCAACTACGCGGTGGTGGACCACGAGCTGATCGCCGAGCTGTACCGGCGGGTGTACCGGGAGAAGGTGCTGGGCCGCCCCCGTTTGCGGCTGCTCAACCTGTCCCGGGTCGCCGGGCTGGACGACCGCGGCGACGGGCTCACCGTGACCGTCGAGTCGCTGGCCACCGGCGAGCGCGAGGTGCTCGACGCCGACGCGATCGTCTACGCCACCGGCTACCGCGAGGCCGACCCGACCGCGCTGCTGGGCGAGCTGGCCGGGCGCTGCGCCCGCGACGCCCACGGCCGGCTCGGCGTCGACCGCGACTACCGGCTGCGCACCGACGACGACGTCGTGGCCGGCCTGTACCTCCAGGGCGGCACCGAGCACACGCACGGCATCTCGTCGTCGTTGCTGTCCAACACCTCCGTCCGGGTCGGGGAGATCCTCCGCTCGGTGCTCGACCGCCGCGGCCCGGCGGTCCCGGCCCAGCCCGAGTACGCGGTCAGCGCCTCACCGGCGCGCTGAGCCCGTCCCCGTCCGCCACCCCACGCAAGCCCAAGCTGGTCCAGCGGCGCGCCGCCGCGCCTGCCGAAAGGGAAGAAACCTCGATGTCCACGAAGTTCAAGCTGGTCGCGGTCGTGTCGGCCGCGGCGCTGGCGCTCGTCGCCTGCGGGGGCGGCGGCGACGCCGGTTCCGGCGGGGCGAACCCGACCGACGCGGCCTCCTCCGGCGCGTTCCCGGTCTCGGTCGAGCACAAGTACGGCACCACCGAGATCAAGGCCGAGCCGAAGAAGGTCGTCACGCTCGGCCTGTCCGACCAGGAGCCCGTGCTGGCCCTGGGCGTCAAGCCGGTGGGCGTCGTGGACTGGTTCAAGGAGCGGCCGTTCGGCAACTGGCCGTGGACCAAGGACCTCTGGGGCGACACCCAGCCGGAGATCGTGGGCGAGCGCGACGAGTACAACCTGGAGAAGGTCGCCGCGCTCAAGCCCGATCTGATCCTCGCGGTCTACTCCGGCATGAAGCAGGAGCAGTACGACACCCTGTCCAAGATCGCGCCCGTGGTCGCGCAACCCAAGGCGTTCCCCGACTACGCCGCGCCGTGGCAGGACCAGACCCTGCACATCGGCCGGGCGCTGGGCAAGGAGGAGGAGGCGCAGGCGCTGATCGACGGCGTCGCCGGGCGGTTCGCCGCCGCCAAGGCGGCGCACCCCGAGTGGGCGGGCAAGACGATGGTCGTGGCCGACAGCTTCAAGCCCGGCCAGTACTCCGCGTTCGCGCCGACCGACCCGAAGGCCATCTTCATGAAGGAGCTGGGCTTCACCCTGGTGGACGAGATCGGCCGGCTCGCCGGGCAGATGAACGTGGCCGAGTTCAGCGAGGAGCGGTTCGACCTGCTCGACGCCGACCGCCTGGTGTGGCTCATGTTCGACCAGAGCGCCTGGGAGCGGGTCAAGTCGGTGCCCGCCTACCAGCGGCTCGGCGTGGTGACGGAGAAGCGCGACCTGTTCCTCACCTACATGGACCCGCCGATCGGCGCGGCCATGTCGTTCAACACCGTGCTCAGCGTGCCCTACGGCATCGAGCAGGTCGTGCCGCTGCTCGAAGCGATCAAGAACTAGTCGGCGGACCACCGCGGGTGGGGTGCGCCGTCGAGCGCCCCCACCCGCGGTGCGCGCGGGGAAGTCGGGAAGGAACGGGGAAGGTTGTGACCATGGCTCTGCCCTTGACCGGGGCGCAAACCGGTGTCTGGTTGGCCCAGCGGCTCGAGCCCGACAACCCCGTCTACAACGTGGCGTGGTACCTGGAGCTGCGCGGCCCGGTCGACCACGACCGGCTGCTCGCGGCGATCAGGGGGGTGCTCGCGGAGACCGGCGCGCTGCACGTCCGGTTCACCGAGGAGGGCCAGGTCCCGGTCCCGCCGACCACCGACGTGACGGTCCGGTCGTTCGACTCGCTCGCCGACGCGCGGGCGTGGATGGACGAGGACGTGGCGCGGCTGACCGACATCGCCGACGGCCCCCTGTTCCACCACGCGCTGCTGCGCGTCGCCGACGACCACGTGCTGTGGTACCAGCGCTACCACCACCTCGTGACCGACGCGTTCGGCTGCGTGCTGATGGCCCGCCGCGCCGGCGAGCTGTACGACGGGGCCGCCGAACCCCGGCCCAAGCCGGTCGAGGCGCTGGTCGAGGCCGACCTCGCCTACCGCGACTCGCCGGCGCGCGAGCGGGACCGGGCGTTCTGGCACGCCCGGATGGGCGACCGGCCGGAGCCGGTGCGGCTCGTGCCGCGGGCCGCGGGCCAGGTGCGCGACGTCGTGCGCCGCACCGTCGAGCTGCCGACCCCGTTGTCCTCGCGGCAGGTCTTCGCCGCGGTCGCCGCCTACACCCACCGCGTGACCGGCGCGTCCGACCTCGTGCTCGCCATGCCGGTGACCGGCCGGCGCGACGCGGTGAGCCGGTCCACGCCCGGCATGGCGTCCACCGTGCTGCCGCTGCGCGTCACCGTGCGGCCGGACGACACGATCACCGACCTGATCGCCGCCGTGGACCGCGAGATCCGCGAGGTCCTGCCGCACAGCGCCTACCGCGGCGAGGACCTGGCCCGCGAACTCGGCCTGCGCGACGGCATCCCCGAGCTGGTCGGGCCGACGGTCAACTACCTGGGCTTCGGCCGGGAGATGGGCTTCGCCGAGTTCGACCCCGTGTTCCACATGCTGTCGCTCGGCCCGGTCAACGACCTCACCACGTCGTTCCTCCAGCGCGCCGACGGCCGGCTGGTCGTCACGTTCGAGGCGAACGCCGCCGTCTGCACGCCCGACGAGCTGGCCGA
Source organism: Actinosynnema sp. NPDC004786 (assembly GCF_053601135.1). Classification (NCBI taxonomy): domain Bacteria; kingdom Bacillati; phylum Actinomycetota; class Actinomycetes; order Pseudonocardiales; family Pseudonocardiaceae; genus Actinosynnema; species Actinosynnema sp. NPDC004786. Next base: position 26,474 of record NZ_JBSGBG010000028.1, read on the forward strand.
CCACCAGCGCCGGTTCCTGCGCGTGCTCGCCGCCGACCCCGACCTGCCGGTCGGCCTGATCGACCTGACCGACGAGGCGGAACGCGCCCGGCTGCTGGACCTCGGCACGTCCCCCCGCGCGGTGGACGAGGTGACCTGGCCCGGCGCGGTCGAGCGCCAGGCCGCGCTGCGCCCGGACGCCGTCGCGGTGGTGTGCGAGGACGTCTCGCTCACCTACGCCGAGCTGAACACCGCCGCCAACCGGCTCGCCCGCGCGCTGGTCGCGTCCGGCGTGGGCGCCGAGGACGTGGTGGGCGTGGCCCTGCCCCGTTCCGCCGACCTGGTGGTCGCGCTGCTCGCGGTGATGAAGGCGGGCGCGGCCTACCTGCCGCTGGACCTCGACCACCCGCGCGACCGGGTGGACTTCATGGTCGCCGACGCGGGCGCGCGGCTGGTGATCACGCCGGGGACGCGGTTCGACCTGCCCGACGACGGCTCCGACCTCGGCCTGGACATCGCGCTCGACCAGGCCGCCTACGTGATCTACACGTCCGGCTCGACCGGGCGGCCCAAGGGCGTCGTGGTCACGCACGAGGGCATCGGCAGCCTCATCGCGACCGCCGTCGACCGGATCGGCGTCACGCCCGACAGCCGGGTCGTGCAGTTCGCGTCCGTCGGGTTCGACGTGGCCGTGTGGGACCTGTGCATGTCGCTGGGCGTGGGCGGGCGCGTGATCGTCGTGCCGTCGCACCGGCGGGTCGCGGGCGAGGAGCTGACCTCCTACGTCACCGCGCACGGCGCGACGCACATGATCCTGCCGCCGTCGCTGGTCGCCGCGCTGCCGCCGGAGTGCGAGCTGCCCGCGGGCGCGGTGCTCGTCGTGGGCACGGAGACCGTGCCGACCGAGCTGATCGCCCGGTGGGCGCGGCGGTTGCGCGTGGTCGCCGCGTACGGGCTCACCGAGGCCACCGTGAACTCGACGCTGTGGCCGGCGCGGGCGGACTGGACCGGGCCGGTGCCGATCGGCGCGCCCGACCCGAACACCCGCTGCTACGTGCTCGACTCGGCGTTGCGCCCGGTGCCGGTCGGCGTGGAGGGCGAGCTGTACGTCGGCGGGCGCGGGCTCGCGCGCGGCTACCGCGGGCAGGCGGCGCTGACCGCGTCCCGGTTCGTGGCCGACCCGTTCGGTGGGCCGGGGGCGCGCATGTACCGGACCGGCGACCGGGCCCGGTGGCGCGCCGACGGCAACCTCGACTTCCTGGGCCGGTCCGACGGCCAGGTGAAGATCCGCGGTTTCCGGATCGAGCCCGGCGAGGTGGAGAGCGCGCTCATGGCGTGCCCCGGTGTCGCGCAGGCCGCCGTGCTGGTGCGGGAGGACCACCGGCGGGTGAAGCGGCTCGTCGCCTACGTGGTCGGCTCGGCGTCGCCGGTGGACGCGCGCGAGCACGTCGCGGGCCTGCTGCCGGAGTACATGGTGCCGTCGGTGGTGGTGCCCCTGGAGGGGCGGCTGCCGGTGACGCCCAACGGGAAGCTGGACCGCGCCGCGCTGCCGGAACCGGACTGGACCGCGCTCGGCGGCGACGCGCCGGCCACGAACCCGGTCGAGCGGACCCTGGTCGGCCTGGTCGAGGAGGTGCTCGGGCTGACGCCGGGCATCCACGACAACTTCTTCGAGCTGGGCGGCGACAGCATCGTCACGATGCAGCTGGTGTCGCGGGCGCGGCGGGCGGGCCTGGAGTTCACGCCGGCCGAGGTGTTCGAGCACCGGACCGTGGCCGGGCTGGCCCGCGTCGCCCGGGTGGCCGACGCGGGCGAGGTGGACCTGGACGCGTTCTCGTCGGACGTGCTGCCGGTGTCGCCGTTGCAGGAGGGGTTCTTCTTCCACGCGCAGTACGACACCGACGACTCGTACGTGGTGCAGGAGGTGCTGGCGCTCCCGGTGGGTCGGGAGGACGTGCAGGGCCTGCTGGACCGGCACCCGTTGCTGCGCGCGGGTTTCCGGCAGACCGACCGCGGGCGCGTCGAGCAGGTGATCGCGGGGTCGTCGGAGCTGCCGTGGCGCGAGTACCCGGAGGCGGTGGACGTCGAGGACGTGCTGGCGCGGGAACGCGCCGAGCCGTTCGACCTCTCCCGGCCGCCGCTGATGCGCGCGGCGCGGCACGGCGGGCGGTTGGTGTTGACGCTGCACCACATCCTGCTGGACGGCTGGTCGGTCGGGCTGCTGCGGCGGGAGCTGCTCGGCGGTCGGGTCGAGCCGGTGGACCACCGGCGGTACTTCGCGTGGCTGGCGGGCCGGGACCGGGACGCGGCGCACGCCGCGTGGCGGGCCGCGCTGTCCGGTGTGGACGGACCGACGAAGGTCGCGCCGGGGTTGTCCACAGGCGGCGTCGCGGGTCTGGGCCCCGCCGCCGCGGGCCGGCAGAATGAAAGCAGGGGTCCCCTGGGCGGGGACGCCCGCGCAGCGTCGGCTTCGCCCGGTTCGGAGCGTTCGGCGGCGTTCGGGGGTCCGGCGTGGTCGGACCGGTCCGGGGCCCCGGACGCTCCCGGGCATTCGTTGGTGCCCTCGGAGGCGCCGGAGCGCGCCGGGGCGTCGGGATCTTCGGGGGGTTCGGCGTCCCCTGCCGGCTCGGCGACTGTGAGCCGCTCGGCGTCTGTGAACGGTTCGGCGGCGTCCGAGCGTTCGGTGTCGTCCGAGCGTTCCGCGTTGCCGCTGTCCTCGGCATCCGACCTTTCCGAGTCGGCGGAGTTCCCCGGATCTTCCGGCCTTGCCCCTTCGGCGGACCCGTCGGCGGCCGGAATTGTCGGACCCCGCCGGCAGAATGAAAACAGGGGTCCCCTGGGCGGGGACGCCCGCGCAGCGTCGCCTCGGCACGGGCAGCACCGGGTGCGGTTGACCGCCGAGCTGAGCGCGGCGCTGGCCGGGGAGGCCCGGCGGCGCGGGCTGACGGTGAGCACGGTCCTGCACGGGGCCTGGGGGTTGCTGCTCGGCGGCCTCACGGGGCGCGCGGACGTCGTCTACGGCACGACCGTCGCGGGCCGCCCGGCCGAGGTGCCGGGCATCGAGAACGCGGTCGGCCTGTTCATCAACACCGTGCCGGTGCGCCAGCGCTGGCGCGGCGCGGACACCCTCGCCACCGTCTTCGCCGACCTCCAGCGCGAGCAGGCCCGGCTGCTGGACCACCAGCACCTCGGCCTCGCCGAGATCCAGCGCGTCACCGGCCACGGCGAGCTGTTCGACACGCTCGTGGTGGTCGAGAACTTCCCCGACCTGGTGGACGACGTCGAGATCCGCGACCGGGTCCACTACCCGCTGGCCCTCGTCGTGCTGCCCGGCGAGCGCCTCGAACTGCGCCTCAAGCACCGCCTCCCCGACGCCGACGTGGCCGGCCTCGCGGAACGGCTGGTCGCGCTGCTGACCGCGTTCGCCACCACCCCCGACCGGCCGGTCGCGAGCCTCGACCTCGTCTCCCCGGCCGAAGCGGACTGGCTCGCCGCGCTGAACGCCACCGCCGCCGACGTGCCGGAGGGCACGCTCGTCAGCCGGATCGCCGAGCAGACCGCGCGCACCCCGGACGCCGTCGCCGTCGTCCACGACGACGTCACCCTCACCTACGCCGAACTCGACCGGCGCGCCACCGCGCTGGCCCGCCGGCTGCGCGGCCACGACGTGGTCGCGGTCGCCGTGCCGCGCTCCGCCGAGCTGATGGTGGCGCTGCTGGGCGTGCTCAAGGCCGGCGCGGCCTACCTGCCGCTCGACCTCGACTACCCGGCCGAGCGCATCGACTTCATGCTCGCCGACTCGGGCGCGACGGCCGTCGTGCGGCCCGAGGACTGCCGGGACGACGACGCGCCCGACGTTGAGCTGCCCGCGCCGCACCCGGACCGCCCGGCCTACCTGATCTACACGTCCGGCTCCACCGGGCGACCCAAGGGCGTCCTGGTGACGCACCGCGCGATCGTCAACCGGCTGGCGTGGATGCAGCACGAGTACCGCCTCACCGCCGACGACCGCGTGCTGCAGAAGACCCCGTCCAGCTTCGACGTCTCCGTCTGGGAGTTCTTCTGGGCGCTGTGCGAGGGCGCCGCCGTCGTCCTCGCCCGGCCCGACGGCCACCGCGACCCCGCCTACCTCGCCGACCTGGTCCGCCGCGAGCGGATCACCACGCTGCACTTCGTGCCGTCCATGCTGGCCGCGTTCCTCACCGTCCCGGAGGTGCGCGAGGACCCCGCGTGGGCGGCGAGCCTGCGCCGTGCGTTCAGCAGCGGCGAGGCGTTGACCGGCGACGTCGCGGCCCGCTGGCGCGACCTCACCGGCGTGCCGCTGCACAACCTGTACGGCCCCACCGAGGCCGCCGTGGACGTCACGTACTTCGAGTACGACGGCGCGCCGGACCCGGCCGTGCCCATCGGCCGCCCGGTGTGGAACACCCGGCTGCACGTGCTGGACCCGTTCCTGCGGCCCGTCCCGGCGAACGTGCCCGGCGAGCTGTACCTCGCGGGCGCGCAGCTCGCGCTGGGCTACCACGGCCGGTTCGCGCTCACCGCGGAGCGGTTCGTGGCCGACCCGTTCGGCCCGCCCGGCGCCCGCATGTACCGCACCGGCGACCTGGTCGTGCGCCGCCCCGACGGCGCGCTCGTCTACCTCGGCCGCACCGACCGGCAGGTCAAGGTGCGCGGCAACCGGATCGAGCCGGGCGAGATCGAGTCCGCGCTCGTCCGGCTGCCCGGCGTGGCACGGGCCGCGGTCATCGCCCGGGACGACCAGCTCCTCGCCTACGTGACGCCGGCCGACGTCGACCTCGACGCGGTGCGCGCCGGGATCGCCGACGCGCTGCCCGCCGCGATGACGCCGCACGCCCTGGTCGCGCTGGCCGACTTCCCGCTCACCCCCAGCGGCAAGCTCGACCACGACGCGCTGCCCGCGCCGACCGTCCGCACGACCGCCCGCCGCGCGCCCCGCAACGACCGGGAACGCCTGCTGTGCCGGGTGATCGCCGACGTCCTCGGCTTGGCGGACCTCGGCGTGGACGACGACTTCTTCGTGCTCGGCGGCGACAGCATCACCTCGATCGCGGTGTCGACCCGGGCCCGCCGGCTGGGCATCGGGATCAGCCCCCGAGACGTGTTCGAGCACCGCACGGTCGCCGCGCTCGCCGCCGTCGAGGACGCCGACGACACCGCCGACGACGCGCCGCTGCTGGTGCTGACCGACGAGCAGCGCCGCGCGCTGCCCGAGGCGGAGGACGTGTGGCCGCTCTCGCCGTTGCAGGAGGGCCTGTACTTCCACTCCAGCTACGACACCGGCGCGCTCGACGTCTACCTCTCCCAGGAGACGATGGACTTCGCGGGCCGGCTCGACGTGGACCGGCTGCGCCGCGCCGGGGCCGCGCTCCTGGCCCGCAACCCCAGCCTGCGCGCCGGGTTCACCGGCGACGGCGTGCCCGCGCCGGTGCAGTTCATCGCCCCGGCCGCGGAGATCCCGCTGCGCGTGGTCGACGCCGACGACGCCGACGTGCCCGCGCTGCTGGCCGCCGACCGGCGCGAGCGGTTCGACCTGGCCGTGCCGCCGCTGTGCCGGTTCCTGCTGCTGCGGCTGCCCGACGGCCGCGACCGGCTCGTCGTCACCCACCACCTCATCCTGTGGGACGGCTGGTCGGCGTGGCTGTTCCTGGAGCAGCTGCTGGAGCTGTACCGCGACCCGGACGTCGAGCTGCCGCCGCCCGGCTCCTACCGCGACTACCTGGCGTGGCTGGCGCGGCAGGACCACGACGCCGCGCTGCGGGCGTGGCGCACCGCCCTGTCCGGCCTGCGCGAGCCGACCCTGGTCGCGCCCGCAGACCGGTCGCGGGAGCCGGTCATCCCGGCCGAGCTGCACCACGAGCTGACCGGGGAGCTGACCGACCGGCTCCGCGAGCGGGCCCGGCGGCACGGGCTGACCGCCAACGCCGTGTTCACCGCCGCCTGGGCGATGGTGCTGGCGGGCCAGGTCGGCCGCGACGACGTGGTGTTCGGCACCGCCGTCGCGGGCCGCCCGGTCGAGGTGGCCGGCGTGGAGCACGTCATCGGCATGTTCCTCAACACCATCCCCACCCGGATCGCGCTCGACCCCCGCGAGACCGTGCTGGACCTGCTGCGGCGCGTGCAGGCCGAGCGGACCGCGCTCATGTCCTACGAGCACGTCGGCCTCGGCGAACTCCAGCGGGAGGCCGGGCACCGGCAGCTGTTCGACACGCTGTTCGTGCTGCGCACCGGCGACGGCGACGACCGCCAGGGCGAGCTGGCCGAACGGCACGGCGTGCTGGACGTGTCCAACGTGGACGGCACGCACTTCCCGCTGACGCTGATCGTCACGCCGGGCGCGCGCACCCGCGTCACGCTCGCGTCCCGGCCGGACGTCTTCACCGCCGACGCCGCCGAGGCCCTGCTCGCCCGCTACACCACCGTGCTGCGCCGGCTGGTCGACGCGCCGGACGCGCTCGTCGGCACGATCGACGTGCTGCCCGACCACGAACGGCGGGCGTTGGCGGCCGGGTGGGACGCGAGCGCCGCCCCGATGGTCGAGGACACCATCGCCGACCTGCTCGCCGCCCAGGCCCGCCGCACCCCCGACGCGACCGCGCTCGTGTTCGGCGACCGGCGGCTCACCTACGCCGAGCTGCAGGGCCGGATCGACGCCCTGGCGCGGCTGCTGATCGACCGCGGCGCGGGACCGGAACGGGTGGTCGCGCTGGCGTTGCCGCGCACCACCGAGATGGTGGTGGCGTTGTTCGCGGTCCTGCGCACCGGGGCCGCCTACCTGCCGCTGGACCTCGACCACCCGGCCGACCGGCTGCTGGGCATGATCTCCGACGCCGAGCCGCTGTGCGTGCTGTCCACCACGGCGGTGGGGCTGGTGCCGGACGCGCTGTGCCTGGACGAGCTGGACCTGGAGCGCACGCCGGACATCGGCGAGTGGCCGCGGTTCTCCTTGGAGCACCCCGCGTACGTCATCTACACCTCCGGCTCCACCGGCCGGCCCAAGGGCGTCGTCACGCCGTACCGCGGCCTGACCAACATGCAGCTCAACCACCAGCAGGCGATCTTCGAGCCCGCCATCGCCGCGGCGGGCGGGCGGCGGCTGCGCATCGCGCACACCGTGTCGTTCGCGTTCGACATGTCCTGGGAAGAGCTGCTGTGGCTGGTCGAGGGCCACGAGGTGCACGTGTGCGACGAGGAGCTGCGCCGCGACGCGGCCGCCCTGGTGGCGTACTGCGACGAGCACCTGATCGACGTGGTCAACGTGACCCCGACCTACGCGCAGCTCCTCATCGAGGAGGGACTGCTGGAGGGCCACGTGCCCGCGCTGGTGCTGCTCGGCGGCGAGGCCGTGCCCGAGTCGGTGTGGCAGCGGCTGCGCGAGACGCCCGGCACGTACGGCTACAACCTCTACGGGCCGACCGAGTACACGATCAACACGCTCGGCGCGTCCACCGGGGACAGCGGCACGGCGACCGTGGGCAAGGCCATCCGGAACACGCGGGCGTACGTGCTGGACGCGCACCTGCGGCCGGCGCCGCCCGGCGCGCCGGGCGAGCTGTACATCGCGGGCGTCGGCCTGGCCCGCGGCTACCACGACCGGTTCGGGCTGACCGCCGAGCGGTTCGTCGCCGACCCGTACGGCCCGCCCGGCGGCCGCATGTACCGCACGGGCGACCTGGTGCGGGCGCGGCCGGACGGCAACCTCGACTTCCTCGGCCGCACCGACGACCAGGTCAAGATCCGCGGCTACCGGGTCGAGCCGGGCGAGGTGGAGAACGCGCTGGCCGCCCGGCCGGGCGTGACGCACGCGGCGGTCGTCGTGGACGCGGGCCCCGGCGGCGTGAAGCGGCTGATCGCGTACGTGGTGTCCGACGTCGACCCGGCGGTGCTGCGGGACGAGCTGAAGACCCGCCTGCCCGACTACATGGTGCCCGCCGCGATCGTGCCGGTGGACGCGGTGCCGCTCACCGTGAACGGCAAGCTCGACGTGCGCGCCCTGCCCGCGCCCGCGATCACCGCCGCCGCGTCCTCGCGGGCCGCCGCGACCCGCGAGGAGGAGGTCCTGTGCGGGCTGTTCGCCGACGTGCTGGGCGTGCCGTCGGTGGGCGTGGACGACGACTTCTTCGACCTCGGCGGCCACTCGCTGCTCGCCACCCGGCTGATCAGCCGGGCCCGGTCGGCGCTCGGCGTCGACCTCGCGATCCGCGACCTGTTCGACGCGCCGACCGTCGCCGGGCTGGCGTCGCGGGCGGGCGGCGGGACGGTCCGGCCGCCGCTGGTCCGCGTGGACCGGCCGGCCGAGCTGCCGCTGTCGTCCGCGCAGCAGCGGCTGTGGCTGATCCAGCAGATGGAGGGCGCGTCCGCCGCGTACAACTTCCCCCTGGTGTTCACCCTGCACGGCCCCCTGGACGTGCCCGCGTTCACCGCCGCCGTCGGCGACGTGGTGGACCGGCACGAGGCGCTGCGGACCGTGTTCGGCGAGCACGAGGGCGTGCCGTTCCAGCGGGTGCTGCACGACGTGACGCCCGTGGTGGTGGTGCGCGACGCGACCCCGGACGACGTGCCCGGCATCGTGCGCGACGAGGTCGGGCGGCCGTTCGACCTGCGCGCCGAGCTGCCGCTGCGGGTCACGGTCGCGGCCCTGTCGCCGGACGAGCACCTGATCGTCGTCCTGCTGCACCACATCACCACCGACGAGTGGTCCGACCGGCCGTTCCTGCGCGACCTGGCGACCGCGTACCGGGCGCGGCGGGCCGGTGCCGCGCCGGCGTGGACGCCGCTGCCCGTGCAGTACGCGGACTACACCGTGTGGCAGCGCGACGTGCTGGACGTCGTCGGCGAGGAGCAGCTGGCGTTCTGGGAGACGGCGCTGGCCGGCGTGCCGGAGGAGCTGGAGCTGCCGGTGGACCGGCCGCGCCCGGCCCGGCCCACGTTCCGCGGCGCGGACCTGGAGGTGGCGTTCCGGCCGGAGACCGTCGCCGCGCTGCGGGCGCTGGCGCAGGCGTCCGGCGCGTCGATGTTCATGGTGTTGCAGGCCGCGGTCGCGGCGCTGCTGGGCCGGCTCGGCGCGGGCGAGGACATCCCGCTGGGCGCGCCGATCGCGGGCCGCACCGACGAGGCGCTGGACGACCTGGTCGGCTTCTTCGTCAACACCCTGGTGCTGCGGGCCGACCTGTCCGGCGACCCGACGTTCGCCGAACTGGTGGCGCGGGTGAAGGAGACGTCGCTGGCCGCGTTCTCGCACCAGGACGTGCCGTTCGAGGCGGTGGTGGACCGGCTCAACCCGGCCCGGTCGGCGGCGCGCAACCCGCTGTTCCAGGTGATGGTCGGCTACCACGCCCGGGGCGGCGACGCGGCGGCGTTCGACGGCCTGCCGGTGACGTGGGTCGGCCACGAGACCACCACCGCGAAGTTCGACCTGGTGTTCAGCTTCACCGAGGTCGTCGACGGGCCGGTGACGTGCCGGCTCGAGTACGCCACCGACCTGTTCGACCGGGTGACCGCCGAACGCCTCGGCGCGCGGCTGGCCGCGCTGGCGGACGCCGTGACGGCCGCCCCGTCCGCGCCGGTGGGCGCGGTGGACCTGCTCGCGCCCGACGAGCGCCGGCGCGTGGTGGACGAGTTCAACCGGACCGCGCGGGACGTGCCGGAGGAGACGTTCACCGGGCTGTTCGCCCGGTGCGTGGCCGAGCGGCCCCACGCGGTCGCCGTGGTGGACCGCGCCCGGTCGGTCGACTACGCGTGGCTCGACGCCCGGTCCGACCGCATCGCCCGGCTGCTCGCGGACCGCGGCGTCGGCCCCGAGTCGGTGGTCGGCGTCGCCGTGCCCAAGTCGGCGGACATGGTCGCCACCGTGCTGGCCGTCCTCAAGCTCGGCGCGGCCTACCTCCCGCTCGACCTGTCCCACCCGGCCGACCGGATCGCCTACATGATCCGCGACTCCGCCGCCAGGCTCGTGGTGACGACGCAGGCCGCGCCCGTCCCCGACGTCGCCCCGGTCCTGCTGCTGGACTCGGACGCCGCGCGCGACGAACTCGCGGCCGCGGACGGGCCGTACGCGCACCGCGGACCGCGCTCGCTCGACTCGGCGATGTACGTCATCTACACGTCGGGCTCGACGGGCCGCCCCAAGGGCGTGGTGGTGCCGCACGAGGGCATCGCGAGCCTGGCCGCCACCGCGCTGGACCGGATGGACCTGACCGCCGAGAGCCGCGTGCTCCAGTTCGCCTCGGTCGGCTTCGACGTGGCGGTGTTCGAGCTGACCATGGCGCTGTGCGTGGGCGGGCGGCTGGTGTTCGCCCCGGACGAGGCGCGCGTCGCCGGCCCGGCGCTGACCGATTTCCTGCGCGACCGCCGGATCACCCACATGATCCTGCCGCCGTCGCTGGTGTCGGCGCTGCCCGCCGACTGCGAGCTGCCGCCGGGCTCGACCGTCCTCGTCGGCACCGAGACCGTGCCGCCGGACGTGATCGGCCGCTGGGCGGGCCGGCTGCGCCTGCACGCCGCGTACGGCCTCACCGAGGCCACGGTCAACTCGACCCTGTGGCGGGCCGTGCCGGGGTGGGACACCGCGGTGCCCATCGGCGTCCCCGACCCGAACACGACCGTGTACGTGCTGGAAGACCGGCTGCGGCCGGTGCCGCCCGGCGTGGTCGGCGAGCTGTACGTGTCCGGCCGGGGCCTGGCCCGCGGGTACGTCGGCCAACCCGCGCTGACCGCGTCGCGGTTCGTCGCCTCGCCGTTCGGGCCGCCCGGCGCGCGCATGTACCGCACCGGCGACCGGGCCCGGTGGCGCGCCGACGGCAACCTGGACTTCCTCGGCCGCGTCGACACGCAGGTCAAGATCCGGGGCTTCCGGATCGAGCCGGGCGAGATCGAGGCCGCCCTGGCCCGGCACCCGGCCGTCGCGCAGGCGGCCGTGGTCGTGGACCGCACGGCGGACGTGACCAGGCTCGTGGCGTACGTGGTGGGCCGCACGGACGACGACCTGCGGGCGTTCGTCGCCGAACGGCTCCCCGAGTACATGGTCCCGGCGACGGTGGTGTTCCTGGACGGGCCGCTGCCGCTCACCCCGAACGGCAAGCTCGACCGCCGCGCCCTGCCGCGCCCCGACTGGTCCGCGCTGACCGGCGACGACCGGCCGGTGACGCCCGAGCAGAAGGCGATCGCGGAGCTGTTCGCCGAGCTGCTGGGCGTGTCGCCGGGCATCCACGACAACTTCTTCGCCCTGGGCGGGCACTCGATGGCGTCCATGCGGCTGGTGGGCCGCATCCGGTCGGTGTTCGGCGTGGACCTCGCGCTGCGCGACGTGTTCGACTCGCCCACCGTGGCCGGGCTGGCGGGGCGGCTCACCGGGGCGAGTTCGGCCCGGCCGCCGCTGCGCCGGTTCGACCGGCCGGTGGACCTGCCGCTCGCGCCCGTGCAGCGGGGCCGGACGACCCCGGTGTGGGACCACGCGCTGGCGTTGCGCGCCCGCACCCCGTTCGACGTGCCGGCGCTGACCGCGGCCTACGCGGACGTGGTCGAGCGGCACGAGCCGCTGCGCACGGTGCCCGACGGGGACGTGCAACGCGCCGTGCCCGCCGCGCCGCTGGAGGTCGTGCCGGTGGCGGCGCTGGACGAGGCGCTGCGCGCGTTCGCCGCCGAACCCGTGCCGGCCGACCGGCCGCCGTTCCGCGGCAGGCTGCTGGTGGACGACCGCGACGGCGCGCAGGCGCTGCTGCTCACCATGGGCTACCTCGCGGTGGACGAGTGGTCGGTCGTGCCGCTGTTCCGCGACCTCCGACACGCCTACGCCGCGCGGCGGCGCGGCGAGGCCCCGACGTGGGACGACCTGCCGGTCACCTACGCCGACTACACCCTGTGGTCCCTGGAGGTCGTGGAGGCGGTGGGGGAGGAGCAGCGCGCGTTCTGGCGCGACGCGCTGCGCGACCTGCCCGTCCTCGACCTGCCCTACCGGGGCGACCGGGTCGCCGCCGACCGCCACCCCGCCGACGTGGTCCCGTTCGAGCTGCCGGCGTCGCTGCACGCGGCCGTCGACCGGTTGGCGGCCCGCACCGGCACCAGCATGTTCATGGTGGTGCAGGCGGCCGTGGCCGCCGCGCTGACGCCGTACGGCACGGACCTGCCGATCGGCGCGCTGGTGGCCGGGCGGACCGAGGAGGCGCTGGCCGACCTGGTCGGCGGGTTCTTCAACCGGGTCGTGCTGCGCACCGACACCGCGGGCGACCCCGGCTACACCGAGCTGCTGGCCCGGATCCGGGCCGCCGACCTGGCCGCCTTCGAGCACGCCGACGTGCCGGTGCCCGTGACGCCGCAGGTCCTGATCGTGCACCACGAGAAGGCGGACCTGGCGGCCCTGGAAGGCGACGCGGGCACGCTGGAAGCCGTGCCGACCGGCACCACGCCGGCCGAGCTGACCGTCAGCTTCTACGAACCGCGCGACGACGGCCCCGTGCCGTGCTACCTGGTCTACGCCACCGACCTGTTCACCCGCGACACCGCCCGACGCCTCGCCGACTCGGTGCTGGAGCACCTGCACCGCGCGACGACCGACCCCGACCGGAGGATCCAGCCGTGACGAACCCGTTCGACGACCCCGAAGGCCGCTTCCACGTCCTGGTCAACGACGAGGGCCAGCACTCGCTGTGGCCGTCGTTCGCCGACGTCCCGGCCGGCTGGACGTCCGCGTTCGGCCCCGACACCCGCGACGCGTGCGTCGCCTACGTGGAGGAGCACTGGACCGACCTGCGCCCGCTGAGCCTGCGCGGACCCGCGTGAGTCGAACCTCCGCGCCCACCGTGTCGAACGCTCAGGACCCCCGGGTTCCCCGTCCGGGCATCCGGGGGTCCGGGTTCGGGCGGAGCACCGCCACACCACGGTCGAGGTCGAGGTGCGGCGGGGGAGCGCCTTGGGCGTCCTCCTCGCGCATCACCGCCACGGAGTCGCGGTGGTCCAGCTCCATCCGCTTGGACCCGTAGAACATCGCGGTGATCTCGTTGACGGTCGTCGTGGCCAACGGCGTGCCCTTGCGCTTGCGGCCGCGTTGGCGCAGCAGCTCGTAGACCGCGACGCCCACCACGGACAACGTCCCGCCGGGGATGCTCCACGCCAACACCGTCTCCACCGCGTCCACGTCACCCGAACGAATCCGGGGCCGCCGGGGTTCCGGGGCGGCCCCGCGCCGGTCGCGGGGCCGCCCGTCACGTGCGCGTCAGTACACGTAGCACTCCGTGCTGCTGCCCGTGAAACCCGCCGCGCGCACGTCGGCCGCGACCCGCGTGCCGGCGAACCGGCGCTCGACCTCGGCGCGCTCGGCCGCGTTCGGCAGGTCGTTGGTGCACGACACCGGGGCGCTGGAGCCCGACATCAGGTCGGAGCACAGGCCGGTGCGCCGGTCCGGCAGACCCAGGATGTGCCCGATCTCGTGCGTGGAGATCCGGGGCCGGTAGTAGCCCTGCTGCACGGCCTGCCGTCCCATGTAGACGGTGCCGTTGCCGAGCGACGTCACGTAGGCCCGGGGCCAGCCGTTGTCCGCCAGGATCCGGATGTTGACCCCCGAGGTGGAGGTGCGCCGGGCCAGCTTGACGTTGGACACCGAGTTGTTCCAGTTCGTCGCGGCGCGGTCCCAGTCCGCGGCGAACTCCTGGGCCTGGCTCACGTCGTAGTACAGGGTGCGCGCGAGGGCCTGCGGCTCCGCCGACGCGGCGGGCGCGGCCACCGCGACCAGCGGCAGCATCAGGCCCAGCACGCCGACCAGGACGCCGACGGCCTTTCGTACGAGCATGGTGGTCTCCTTGGGGTACAGGGAAGGGAACCGCGTGACAGGGGTGGTTCCCCGTCACCCAACGAACCAGCCGTGGCCGGTCGTCACCAGCGCCATACGTAGGGTTGTTCGGCGCGCCGCGCCGGTGCGCGATGACCCGAACAGCCGCTGCGGGCGGCAGGGGCGGCCAGTAGCCTCGGCGCACGATCCACCGCCGACCCCGCCCACGACGCGTCGGGGCACCGTCGACCGCGGCCCGGGACGTCGAGGGGCGACGAAGGGGAACACCATGCCCGTCGACGATCCCGCGAGACCGCGCGCGGTCCGCGGACGCCTGCTGAGAACCGTGGCGGCCACCGTGCTGGCGGCCGCCACCGCGTTCGGCGGCACACCCGCCCGGGCGCAGGACGCCCCCGCGACCCCACCGACCGAAACCGCCGCCGCCACACCGGAAACGCCGACCGAACCGCCCGCAGAACCGTCCACCGCACCGCCCGCCGAGCAGCCCGCCGCACCGCCCGCCGAGAACCCCGTCGAGAACCCCGCCGGGAACCCCGCCGAGCCCGGCGACACCGCGCAGACCCCGGCCCCGGCAGAGCCCGCCGCGCCCACGAGCCCTCCCGCCGCCGCACCCCCGGCCCGCGACGCCGTCGAGCACGTCGGTGACACAACGGCGGAGGCAGTCGACCGCGGCACCGCCACGGGCGTCCTGCTCCACTACTCGGAGGAGTACCCGGGACGACCGCTGGCCGGCGTCCGACTGCTCGCGCTCGACTCGCGGGGCAACGTGGTCGCCGAGTGGGTGTCGGGCTCGGACGGCGCGTGGCGGTTCGCCAACCTGCCGGTGGGCGAGTACGACGTGCTGGTGCCGGGCCCGTACCGCACCCGCGACGGCGGCGACCGCTTCCGCGTGCCGGTGGTCGCGGGCGCTCCGACGTCCTCGGTCCTCGCGGTGGTCGACGGACCGGTCGTGGAGCCGCCGGCGTTCGCGCCGGACGTGCGGGTGACCGCGTCGTTCGACCGGTCGTCCTACGACATCGAGGACCCGGTCACGGCCACCATCACGCTCGTCAACGCCGGCGCCGTCGCCGCGTACGCGCGGCTCGAATCGGAGTGGGTCGAGAACGGGTTCGCCTACGACCCCGCGCACTGGGGCGACCTGGGCGCGGGCCTCGGCGACTACCTCGAACCCGGCGAGGAGCGCACCGTCACCCTCGTCGGCAACGCGCGCTCGACGCGGGACGGGGTCGTGCGGATGAAGGGGCGGATCGCCGTCGTCAACGACGCCGACCCCACCGACAACGCGTTCGACCTCAGCGCCGCGGTGACCCACCGGACCGGGGACGTGGTCGCCGTCGTCTACGGCGACCGCGACGGCGACGGCGCGTTCGACGCCGGCGAGGCGCTGCCGAACGTGACGATCACGTTCGAGGGCGGCCTCCCGCCCCGGTCGGTCACCGGCGTGACCGGCCCCGACGGCACGTACCGGCTGGAGGACGCGCCCGCGGGCGTCTACGCGGTGCGGACCACCGACGAGCACACCGGGTGGGTCAGCCATGTCGCGACCGAACTGGTCGTGACCGGCGACCGGGAGACGACCGCGTACTTCCGCATGGAACGGCCGTTGTCGGACCGGCTGCACGCCTCCGCGGCGTTCGACCGGGAGACCTACGCCATGAACGACCCGGTGCGGATCACGATCACGCTGTCGAACTCGGGTGACGCGCCGGTCCTGGCCAAGGCGTTCTGCTACGGCGGGATTTCCCCGGCGATCCACAACGGGCCGGCCTGGGGGCCGCTCGCCGACGGCGGGCCCGGTGTCGAGGTCGCGCCGGGTGAGACCCGGGTGGTCACCGTCCACGATTCGGTGCCCCGACGGGCGGACGACAACGGCCTGTTCAGCGTCGGGTGCAGTTTCGGCCCGGAGTACCGGGTCGGCCTGCCGTCGGCCTTCGCGGTGGCGCGGGTGCCCGGTGTGACGTGGGTGGTGTTCGGTCGCGCGGTCACCGGCGGCGGGACCTGGCCGCCGGGTATCCCCGGCGTGGAGCTGGTGTTGCTCGACTGGATCACCGGGAAGCCGGTGGCGCGCACGGTCACCGGTCCCCGGGGCGACTACGTGTTCCGCGATCTCCCGGTCGGCCACTACACGCCGGTGCTGGTCGGTCCGTGGCGGTTCGAATCGGTCGGAGGCGGGATCCCGTACCTCCCGGTGCGGCGCGGCCACGCGCGCCCGCTGGACCTCTACTTCGTGCCCGGCCCCCAGGTGCCCGACCCGGAAGCGCCGCCGACCGGACCCGGCGACCCCGATCCCGGCCCGCCCGCCGGCGGTCCGTCCGGTGACGGCCCGACGGGCGGTGGCGCCGCCACCGGGTCCGACCGCCTGGCCGACACCGGCGCGGGCGTGGCCGGGCTCGGCCTGGCGGCCCTGCTGCTGCTGGCCGCCGGCGTCGGCGCGCGAACAGCGGGACGTCGCCGAACCGCGTGACCGAAGAGGCCCGGTGCCCGCCGGGCCTCTTTCGCGCCCACTCGAATAGTTGACTCTGACTATCCGGTGTTGGATAGTCAGGACTGACTAGGAGGTGGGCGTGGCGTCCAAGCGGAAGGTGGGCAACCTGCTCGGGTTGGCGGTGCTCGGCTACCTGGTGCGCGGACCGATGCACCCGTACGAGCTGAGCCGGCTCATGCGGGCGCACGGGGACGACCGCAGCATCAAGTTCACCCACGGCTCGCTCTACATGGTGTTCGGCCAGCTCGCGAAGGCCGGGTTCATCGTGGCGCACGAGACGTCCCGCGAAGGGCAGCGGCCGGAGCGGACGGTCTACGCGCTGACCGATGCCGGCCGCGCGGAGCTGCGGGACTGGATGCGCGAGCTGGTGGCCGAGCCGGCGCACGAGCACCCGCGGTTCGTCGCGGCGCTGTCGCTGATCGCGGCGCTGCACCCGGACGAGGTCGCCGCACTCCTGCGCGACCGGCTGGAGGGGTTGCGCCGGCAGGCGGCGGAGGCCGAGGCGATCATCGCCGGCGCCGACGCGCACCCGCTGTTCCTCGTGGAGGAGGAGTACCGGGTCGCCCTGCTGACCGCCGAAATGGCGTTCGTCCGGCACTTCCTGGCGCGGATCGAGGACTGGCGCCCGCTGTGGGCGGGCTTCCACGAGGGGGAGAGATGAAGGCGACCGTGATCGGCGGCGGCATCGGCGGGCCCGTCGCCGCGATGGCACTGCGCAAGGCCGGGATCGAGGTGAGCGTCCACGAGCGGTACGACCGCACGGCCGACGGTTCCGGCGGCGCGTTGAGCATCGCGCCCAACGGGCTGCAGGCGTTGGAGGTGCTGGGCCTGGCCGACGCCGTGCGCGAGGTCGGCACGCCGATGACCGCGATGGAGCTGCAGAGCTGGACCGGCCGCACGCTCGGCCGGTTCGGCGGCGAACCGCCCCAGCTGCTGGTGTGGCGCTCGGACCTGTACCGCGTGCTGCGCGACGAGGCCGCCCGGCGCGGCATCGCCGTCGAGCACGGCAAGGAGCTGGTCGACGCCGCGGACCGCGGCACCCACGTCACCGCGCGCTTCGCCGACGGCACGGAGGCGGCCTCGGACCTGCTGGTCGGCGCGGACGGCATCCGGTCGACCGTGCGCCGGATCATCGACCCGGCCGCGCCCGGACCGCGCTACGCCGGCCTGCTCGGCTTCGGCGCGCGGCTGGCGCGCACCGGCGAACCGCCGACCGGCGGCGCGATGCGGCTCGTGTCGGGCAAGCGCGCGTTCTTCGGCTACCAGGTGCACGCCGACGGCTCCGGCGGCTGGTTCGCGAACCTGCCCCGCAAGACCCCGCTGACCACGGCCGAGGCGCGGGCCACGGACCCGGGGCGGTGGCTGGAGGTGCTGGGCGAGGCGTTCGCCGCCGACCGCACCCCGGCCGCGCGGCTGGTCGCCGCCACCGACCCGGCCGACCTCGTGGTCACCGGCGCGCTGGAGGACGTGCCGCGCGTGCCGCGGTGGAGCCGGGGCAGGATGGTGCTGGTCGGCGACGCCGCGCACGCCACGTCGCCGAGTTCGGGCCAGGGCGCGTCGCTGGCGTTCGAGAGCGCCGTCCAGCTGGCCCGCTGCCTGCGCGACCTGCCGCACGAGGAGGCGTTCCGGGCCTACGAGCGGCTGCGCCGGGACCGGGTCGAGCGGATCATCGCCCAGGCCGCGCGGACGAACCGGGACAAGGCCGCCGGCCCGGTCGGCCGCCTGGTCCGCGACGCCCTGCTGCCGCTGGTGTTCCGGTTCGCCGACCCGGCGAAGTTCACCTGGCAGTTCGACCACCGGATCGAGTGGGACGACACCCTGAGCCACGCGTAGCCCTTGTTGCCGAGGGCGGCGTGTCGGCGGCCGAGCCACGCCTGGCGCAACAGCCCCGGGATCACCGGCGGCCGCCGTCCGGGGTCACCACGGCGCCGTTCGTGACAGCCGCTCAGGAGAACCGGCTCAGCAGCAGGTCCAGGCGGGCCCGGCGGTGGTCGGGGCGCAGGCGGTGGCCGTGGTCGAGGGTGGCCTGGCCGTGCAGCGCGCCCCAGAGCACCTCGACGAGCGTCTCCACGTCGTCGTCCCCGGCGACCGGCGTCACGACGGCCACGAACTCGCCGAACGCCTCCCGCAGCTCGGGCGGCGTCTCGGCGGTGCCGAACGAGAGGTCGACCTCCCGCACGAACATGGCGTCGTACAGGGCGGGCCGGGTCGCGGCGAAGTCGAGGTACGCCTCCGCCGCCGCCCGCAGCGACGCCGCCGGCGTGCCGCCCGAGGCCCGCGCGGCGCGCATCCGTTCGGTCAGGTCGCGGAAGCCCTGCACGGCCACGGCCCGCACGATCGCATCCTTGCCCTTGAAGTGGCTGTAGAGGACCGGCTGGCTGTACTCGACCCGGTCGGCGAGGCGGCGGGTGGTGACCGCGTCCCACCCCTCCGCCTCGGCCAGCTCGCGGGCCGCGTCGACGATCAGCCGGTGGCGTTCGGCGCGTTCGCGTTCGCGGCGCTCCTGGATGGACACGCACCGATTCTAGCAGTGCTAGACATTCGAGCGCGATTGAAGATAGTGTCGCTCTCGTACCTAGCACTGCTAGCACCTGGAGTCGGGTCATGACCCACCACCGGATCAACACGGTCCTCGCCGCGCTCGTCGTCCTCGCGGGCTTCTCCTTCGGCCTCGGCTTCCTCCTCGACCCGCAGGGCTCGGCGGCGGGCTTCGGCATCGACCCGTGGCCGGAGGGCAACGGGTACTTCGTGGTCAAGGGCGTCCGCGACCTCGCCTACGGGCTGACCGCGCTCGTCCTGCTGCTGCTGAAGCAGCGCCGCGCCCTGGGCTGGGTGGTGCTGGCCGACGCGGTCATCCCCGTCGGCGACTGCGTCGCGGTGGTCACCAACGGCGGCACGGTGGCCTACGCGCTGGCCGTGCACGGCTCGGCGGCCGTGCTGGTGCTCCTCACCGCCGCGTCGCTGCTGTGGGAGACCCGGAAGCGGTGAGCAGGAACGCGGGGGACCACCAGTAGTCGTGCAGCCGGGTGACCCGCACGTCGGTGAACCCGGCCCGCTCGACCTGCTCGGCCCACCGCGCCGCGGGCTGCTCCCACGTCGCCCGGGTCGCGCCCGGCACGAGCTGCCCGGTCAGCACCGGCATCAGGAACCCCCGCGCCACCAGGTCGCGGTCGGCGTCGTACTCGGCCAGCCCGCGCTCGTAGGCGTCGGCCAGGAACCGGCGGTGGTCGGGGCCGGCGTGCGGCAGGTCCGGCACGTCGAACTCGACCACGGCCAGCACGCCGACGTGCCCGACCAGGTCGGCCAGCACCCGGTCGCGCACCCCGTGCGGCAGCGCGTGCAGCGCGAACGTCGACTGGGCCAGGTCGTAGACCGCGTCGGGGGCCAGCCCGGCGGCGAACGGCTCCACCCGGGTGTGCCGGGCGTCCACGTCGAACCCGGCCAACGCCCGCACCGCCGCGGCCAGCAACGCCGCCGACGGCTCGACCAGCGTCACCGACGCCGGCGCGTGCGGCGAGGCCGGCGCGGGCCGCAGCGCCCGCCCGTCGCCGCAGCCCACGTCCAGCAGGCTCGACGGCGCGACCTCGGCGTAGAGCCGGCCCAGCGCCGCGGTCACCGCCCGGTACAGCCCCACGTTGCCGCCGCCGTCGATGAACGCCCCGAACGCGTCGGGCCGGTCGTACACCGACCCCTCCCGCACCGCCGCCAGGTGCTCGGCCAGCGCCGCGGCCAGCGGCGTGCCCCGGCCGCGGACCGCGTCCCGCGCCCGGTCGAGGTCGCCCTCGGCCAGGGCCTCCAACGCGATGTCGATCTCGTCGCCCGTCACGGTGCGAGCATGCCAAAGACCGGGGCCGGGCTACCCGCGGCCGGGTGCGGGGCTGCGCATGACGATCAGGTCGCCGTGGCCGCCGTACCCCAGCACGTCCTCGGCGTACTGCGTGCCGTCGAACGTGATCAGCCACCACTCGCGGCCGACCGGCAGCAGCATCGGGTGCGGGATGTTCGTGCCGAACGGCGCGTCCAGCGTCCCCAGCTCGCGCATCGCCCGGTCGTACACCGGGTAGCGCCGGGCGTCGCCGTCGCCGGCGAAGACGTACCACTCGCGGCCGACCCGCTGGATGATCGTGCCCTCGGTCTGGTCCACCGAGGTGTCCGCGCCGACCAGCCGCGTCGCGGTGTAGTCCGCGCCGGGGGCGGCGACGGCGAGCGCCGGGTGGAACACGAACGCGGGCTGCTGCGCCTCGCTCTCCACGAACGCCAGGTGCCAGCGGTTGTCGATCCTGGTCAGGGCGGGGTCCCACGAGCTGACCGCGGTCGGCAGCGGCAGCCGTTCGCTGCGCAGGACGTGCACGCCGCTGAGCACGTTCGCGGTCGTCGTGAGGTGGCGGATGTGCACGCCGCGGAACGCGAAGTCGCCCCACGAGCTCATCAGCACGATGAACCGGCCGGTCCGGTCGTCGTAGACGATCTGGCCGGCGTGGTCGCCGAGCACGACGCCGTCGCGCTCGAAGAACAGGACCGCGACCTGCTCCAGCCGGGACGGGTCGGCCAGGTCGATCGTCCACACCGCCCAGTGCGCCTGCTGGAAGAAGCCCAGCCCGGCGTTGGTCATGGTGAGGTAGAGCTTGCCGGAGCGGATGAACGGCCGGCCGTCGGCGTGCTGCACGACGTGCGGGTCCCGCACCCCGGCCTGCCCGAAGTAGCCGGCCCGCACCCGGCCCAGCCGCACGTCGCCGCCACGCCCGCCGTAGGCGTACTCCAGCGAGCCCAGCACCGCGGGGACCCGCAGGTCGACCAGCGCCCGCACGCCGTCGCGCTCGGTCAGCACGGGCTGCCAGCCCGCGCCCGTGCCGGTGGTGTCGACCAGGACCGTGACCGCGTTCTCGTTGACCACCACGGCGAACCGGAACGCGCCGCCCACCCGCACGTCGGCGGACTTGACCACGGTCGTCGTGCCGCCCACCGTCACTTCGATCGCGGCCTTGCCGGCGACGGGGTCGAGCGTGCCGAGCACCGACGTGCCCTCGCCCGACAACCCGGCCACCACCACGCCCTCGGCGCGGCGCACCTCCACCAGCACCGACCCGAACGGCGCGCGGGGCCGCACCCCGGTGCCGACGATCGCGCCGGGGGCGGCCGGCGGCGGGGTGAGCGCGCTGTCGTACTGCACGAACCGCGGCGCGATCAGGTCGAACGGGCGGTACTTGTGCGACACCGCGAAGTGCAGGTCGAACGGAGTCGTGGACGGTTGACCCATCGCGGGCACGTTACCGAAGAGCGTGGCGAACGCACCGACCGCGCCCGCCGCCCCGGCGTGGCGCAGCAGCGCGCGTCGATCCATGTCCCGTGCCGCCATCGGACCTCCTCGGACTCCTGCCGGTACTTGTTAACCATGTGTTACAGGCAGGTGTGAGCAAGTGTCCAGAGGTGGTTCGGGTCAGGGCACGGTCAGCACGAGCTTCCCGCGCGCGTGGCCGGCGGCGCTCACCCGGTGCGCCTCGGCCGCGTCCACCAGCGGGAACGTGGCCGCCACGACGGTCGTCAACGCGCCCCGGGCGGCCATGTCCGCCAGTTCGGCGAGGCGTTCGGCCGACCGCCGCGCCGGGCCGCCGGTGAACACCACGCCCAGCTCGGCGGCGGCGCCGTCGGCGATGGTGACGATGCGGTCCGTGCCGCCGCGCAGCTCGATCGAGTCCGGCAACGCGCCCTTGCCCGCCACGTCGAACACCGCGTCCACCCCCTCGGGCGCCAACGCCCGCACCCGCTCCACCAGGCCCTCGCCGTACGTGGTGGGCGTGGCGCCGAGCGCGGCGACGTGCGCCTGGTTGTCCGGGCCCGCCGTGCCGATGACCCGCAGGCCCGCCGCCACGGCGAGCTGCACGGCGACCGTGCCCACGCCGCCGGCCGCGCCGTGCACCAGCAGCGTCTCGCCGGGGCGGACGCCGAGCAGGCCGAGCACGCGGTCGGTGGTCTCGGCCGCCACGGGCAGCGCGACGGCGTGCTCCCACGGCAGGCCCTCCGGCTTGCGCGCGACCGTGCTCGCCGGCGCGTACTCCGCGTACGCGCCGGTGTCGGACCAGCCGAACACCTCGTCGCCGACCGCCGGACCGGTGACGCCCGGCCCGACCGCGTCGACCACGCCCGCCACCTCGGAACCCAGCACGGTCGGCAGCGGCGTGCGGAAGACGGCCTCCATCGCGCCGGAGCGCACCTTCACGTCGAACGGGTTCACCCCGACGTCCCGCACCCGGACCCGGACCTGCCCGGGACCGGGCCCGGGCACGTCCACCTCGGCCGGGCGCAGCTCCTCCGGCCCGCCGAACCGGCTCAGCACAACGGCTTTCACGTTCTTCCCTCCGGAAACGCCCGGGGACGACCCGCCGCCCCGGCGGCCGAGTGTGGACCACCCGGCGCGCGGCGGCGCGCGGTGCGCCCCTCCCGGTGGTCGGAGGTCGTCCGGCGGCACGGCATCACCGCGCGGTCGTCGCGCCGGCGCCGCCCGACGAAGCCCGCGACCCGCTGCCCGGACGATCGACACGGCCGCCGTGTCGGTTAGCCTTACCTAAACTTCCGGGAGGTGCGGGTGTCGCGCGCAGCGGTGCGAGGGGTCGGCCTGCTGGTGTCGATCGGCGTGCTGGGCCTGGTCGTGCTGCTCAGCCTGTGGATCGGCACCAAGAGCATCCCGTTCGCCGACACCTTCGCCCTGCTGCTCCGCGACGACGGCACGGGCGACGCCGCGATCGTGCGCGACGTGCGCGTGCCGCGCGCCGTCCTGGGCCTGCTGGTCGGCGCGGCGCTGGGCCTGTCCGGCGCGGTGATGCAGGCGCTGACCCGCAACCCGCTCGCCGACCCCGGCCTGCTCGGCGTGAACATGGGCGCGGCCGCGGCGATCGTGTCCGCCATCGCGTTCTTCGGCATCACCAGCCCCGCCGGGTACGTGTGGTTCGCGCTGGCCGGCGCGGCGGGCACGGCGACCGTCGTCTACGTCCTCGGCGCGGCCGGTCGCGGCACGCCCACCCCGGACCGGCTGGTGCTCGGCGGCGCGGCGCTGACCGCCGTGCTGTACGCCTACGTCTCGGCGATCCTGCTGCTGTTCACGCACACGTTCGACTCGTTCCGGTTCTGGAACGTCGGCTCGCTCGCCGGCCGCGACTTCGAGCTGATCGGCCGGATCTCGCCGTTCGTGCTGCCGGGCGTCCTGATCGCGTTCCTGCTCGGCCGCAGCCTCAACGTGCTCGCGCTGGGCGACCACACCGGCCGGGCGCTGGGCGCGAACGTCACCCGCACCCGCGCGTTCGGGGTCCTGGCGGTCACGCTCATGGCGGGCGCCGCGACCGCCGCCGCCGGGCCCATCGCGTTCGTCGGCCTCACCGTGCCGCACGTGGCGCGCATGATCGGCGGCGGCGACCAGCGCTGGGTGCTGGCGTACTCCGCGGTGCTCTCGCCGATCCTGCTGCTGGGCTCGGACGTCGTCGGCCGCGTGGTCATCGCGCCACAGGAGATGGAGGTCGGGATCATCACCGCGTTCATCGGCGCGCCCGTGTTCATCGCGCTGTGCCGCCGGCGGAAGTTGGCCGCGCTGTGAGGACCATCCGCACGCCCGCCGTCTCCCTGCGGGTCAGCGAACGCGCCCTGGCCGTCGGCGCGGCCCTCGTCCTGGCGATCGTGGTCGCGGCCGTCGTCACCATGGTCACCGGCGACTTCCCGCTCACCGTGGGCGAGGTGCTGGCCACCGTCACCGGGCAGGGCGACGGCTACGCCGACTTCGTGGTGTTCACGCTTCGCCTGCCCCGGCTGATCACCGGGCTGCTGGTCGGCGCGGCGCTCGCGCTCAGCGGCGCGATCCTGCAGAGCCTGTCCCGCAACCCGTTGGCCAGCCCCGACATCATCGGCTTCACCCAGGGCGCGGCGACCGGCGCGATCGCGGTCATCGTGCTGGCGCAGGGCAGTATGGCGGCCACCGCGCTCGGCGCGACCGCGGGCGGCCTGCTCGCGTCCACCGCCGTGTACCTGCTCGCGCTCAAGCAGGGCGTGCAGGGGTTCCGGCTGGTGCTCGTCGGCATCGGCGTGAGCGCCATGGTGCTCTCGGTGAACTCCTACCTGATCACCCGGGCCACGCTGGAGAGCGCGGTGGCCGCGCAGACGTGGCTGGTCGGCGGTCTGAACAACCGGGGCTGGGACCAGGCGCAGGTGGTCGCGGTCGTGCTGGCCGCGCTGCTGCCGTGCGCGTGGGGGCTTGGACGCCGGTTGGCGTTGCTGGAGATGGGCGACAGCGCCGCGACGGGGCTCGGCGTGCCCGCCGAGCGCACCCGGTTGGCGCTGCTCGCGGTGAGCGTGGGCCTGGCCGCCGTGGCCACGGCCGCCGCCGGGCCGATCAGCTTCGTCGCGCTGGCCGCGCCGCAGCTCGCCCGGCGGCTCACCGGCGGGTCGGGTCCCGGCCTGGCCGCGTCGGCGCTGATGGGCGGCCTGCTGCTGGTCGTCGGCGACCTGGCGGTGCAACGGCTGTTCCCGACGAGCCAGCTGCCGGTCGGCATCGCGACCGGCGCGATCGGCGGGCTCTACCTGATGTGGTTGCTGGCCCACGAGTGGCGGAAGGGGAGCAGGACATGACGCTGCCGACGACCGGACGGCTGCGCGGCGCGGACCTGACGCTGTCCTACGACGAGCGCGTGGTGGCGTCCGGGCTGGACGTGGAGATCCCGGACGGCTCCTTCACCGTGATCGTGGGCCCGAACGCCTGCGGCAAGTCCACCGTGCTCAAGGCGTTGGCGCGCATGCTCAAGCCGCGCGCCGGCGCCGTCTACCTGGACGGCCAGGCGATCTCGACGTACCGCTCGAAGGAGGTCGCGCGCCGGCTCGGCCTGCTGCCGCAGTCGTCGATCGCGCCCGGCGGGATCACGGTCGGCGAGCTGGTCGCGCGGGGCCGCTACCCGCACCAGCGGCTGCTGCGCCAGTGGTCGGCCGAGGACGAGGCGGTGACCGCGGAGGCGATGCGGCTGACCGGCGTGCACGACCTGGCCGACCGGCTGGTGGACGAGCTGTCCGGCGGCCAGCGGCAGCGGGTGTGGCTCGCGATGGTGCTGGCGCAGCAGACGTCGATCCTGCTGCTGGACGAGCCGACCACGTTCCTCGACATCGCGCACCAGATCGAGGTGCTCGACCTGTGCGCCGCCCTGCACGAGGACGGCCGGCACACGCTCGTCGCCGTCCTGCACGACCTCAACCAGGCGTGCCGCTACGCCACCCACCTGATCGCCATGAAGCCGGGCGAGGGCGTGGTGGCGCAGGGCAGGCCGGTCGACATCGTCACGGCGGAGCTGGTGGAGGACGTGTTCGGCCTGCCGTGCCGGGTGATCGACGACCCGGAGACCGAGACGCCGCTGATCGTGCCGCTGCGCCGGCAGCGCGTCACCGCGTAGCGGTCGCCTCCGGCGCGGCGTAGGCGCCGGCGGCGATGTCGGCGAGCAGCGTCGGGCCGGTGGGCGTCCAGCGGAGCAGGTCCCGGGTGCGGGCGCTCGACGCCGGGGCGTCCATGCCGTAGAAGCGCGCGATCCAGCCGAAGTGCCGTTCGGCGTCCGCCGGGGGCACCGACGCGGTCGGCAGGCCCAGGTGGTCGCCGATCGCGGCGGCGATGTCGCGGGTGGGCACCCCCTCCTCGGCCACGACGTGCGGCCGCGACCCGGCCAGGGCCCGGTCCAGCGCGAGCCGGACGAGCCGGGCGGCGTCCGAGCGGTGCACGGCGGGCCAGCGGTTCGCGCCGTCGCCGAGGTAGCCCGCCACGCCGCGTTCGCGGGCGACGGCCGTGAGGGTCGAGACGAACCCGTGGTCGCCCGTGCCGTGCACGGACGGGGCGAAGCGCAGCGCCACCGCCCGGACGCCGCGGTCGGCGTAGGACAGGGCCAGGTTCTCGCTGCCGCCGCGCGGCGAGTCCGGGCCGTGGTGCGGCGACGGGTCGTCCTCCGTCACCGTCCGCCCGGCGACGATCGAGGCCAGTCCCGAGGCGAGCAGGAACGGCCGTCCGCTGCCCTCCAGCGCGTCCAGCATGTGCCGCACGGCGGTGTGCTCGGTGCGCCCCGCGCCCGCGTAGTCGGTGAAGTCGTGCTTGAAGGCGAGGTGGACGACGCCGTCCGCCGCCGCGGCGGCCGCGGCCAGGCCGTCCGGGTCGTCCAGGCCGCCGCGCAGGGCGGTGGCGCCCTTGGCCTCCAGGGCGGCGGCGGCCTCGTCGGAGCGGGCGAGGCCGACGACCTCGTGGGAGTGGGCGAGCAGCTCATCGGTGACGGCCGAGCCGATCCAGCCCGAGGCGCCGGTGACGAAGACGCGCATGACGCGAGGGTCCTTCCCAGGGGATGTCAGTGACTGACATCGACCGTAGCACGGGATGTCAGCGACTGTCATCACTACACTTCCGGCATGGGTCGCTGGGAGCCGGACGCCCGCGGGCGGATGACCCGCGCCGCGATGGACCTGTTCGCGGAGCGGGGCTTCGAGCAGACCACCGCGGGCGACATCGCCGAACGCGCCGGCGTGACCGAGCGGACGTTCTTCCGCCACTTCGCGGACAAGCGCGAGGTCCTCTTCGACGGCTCGAAGACCATGGAGCACGCGGCCGCCGAGGCGATCCTCGCCGCACCGCCCGACACCGGGCCGCTGGACGCCGCGCTGGCGGGCGTGCTCGCCGCCGGCGGTCTGCTGGCGGACCGCCGGGAGCACGCCGTGCGGCGGTCCCGGATCGTGGAGACCCACGCGGCCCTGCGGGAGCGGGAACTGCTCAAGCTCGCGGCGCTGGCGGACGCGGCGGCCGGCGCGCTGCGCGCCAGGGGTGTCGCCGACGCGACGGCGGCCCTGGCCGGCCACAGCGCCGTGACCGTCTTCCAGGTCGCGTTCGCGCGCTGGGTGGCGGACGGGGACGCGACGGACCTGGCCGCCCTGATCGTCGAGACCGCGGCGGCGCTGCGCGCCCTCTAGGCGCGGGCCACTCCGGGGATCGGCGGTCGGGCGCGGCCGGACCCGTCGGCTCGCGCGGCCGGCGATTCGGCGGTCGGCCGGTCGTTCCGGCCGGGTTCGTCCACGGGCACGGCCCAGCCGTCCCGGCCGGGTTCGTCCACCGGCGCGGCCCAGCCGTCCCGGCCGGGGGGTTGGCGGTCGGGCGCGCGTCGGACCTGCCACCGCGCGCGACGGCCCGTCTCCCCGGCCCGTGCCCGGTCACGGCGTTGCCGTCCGGCGCGCCCCCCGCTGCCCCGGCTCGTCCGATGTCCCGCGCCGGACCATTCCACGCCCGGGGGCGATGCCCGGTGAAACGCGCGCGGAATCGTGCTAGAAATGAAGGTTGATTTCGCCGGCAAATGATGGGGCGACGACAATGTCAGTATATCACAGGGGGCAAGCGTGAACACCGGGGAATTGGCCGCCGAACGGGCGCGGATCGCGTTCCTGCACGACCGGTTGGCGGTGGAGCGGGCCGCCGCGCGGGCCGCGCTCGACGCCGCGCTGAAGGACGGCGAGGAGCGCCGCTGGCACCGGGAGGTCGCCGTCCGCACACTGTCGGGGCAGGTCAGCCGCCTGGAAGCGGCGGACGGGAACCTCTGCTTCGGCCGCATCGACACCGCCGACGAGCGGGTGTACGTCGGCCGGGTCGGGCTGTTCGACCCGGACCGCGACTACGAGCCGCTGCTGACCGACTGGCGCGCGCCGGCCGCCCGCCCCTTTTACACCGCGACCGCCGCCAACCCCGAGGGGGTGACGTTGCGCCGCCATTTCCGGACCAGGGGCCGGCACCTGGAGAGCTTCCACGACGACGAGTTGCAGCTCACCTCGAAAGCGCTCCTCGACGCGCTGGACGCGCCCCGTTCGGCGGCGATGCGCGACATCGTGGCCACGATCCAGGCCGAGCAGGACGAGGTGATCCGGCTCCCGCACCGGGGCGTGCTGGTGATCGAGGGCGGTCCGGGCACCGGCAAGACCGCGGTGGCCCTGCACCGCGTCGCCTACCTGCTCTACACGCAGCGCGAGCGCCTGTCCCGCCAGGGCGTGCTCGTGGTCGGCCCGAACCCGGGTTTCCTGCGCTACATCGGCGAGGTGCTGCCGTCCCTGGGGGAGACCGACGTCGTGTTCGCCACGCCCGGCGAGCTGTTCCCCGGCGTCCGCACCGACCGCGAGGACCCGCCCCCCGTGCAGGCCCTCAAGGGGTCGCGGTCGGCCGTGGACCTGGTGGCGGCGGCCGTCGCCGACCGGCAGGAGCTGCCCGCCGAGCCGATCCCGATCGAGCTGGAGGACGTCACCGTGCCGCTGACCGCCGGCATCGCCGACCGGGCCCGGCGACGGGCGCGCGAGGCGGGGCTGCCGCACAACGCGGCCCGGCCCGTGTTCCACCGGGCGCTGGTGGACGCGCTGGTCGAGCCCGCCCTGGACCTCATCGGCGTGGACTGGCCGGAACTGGCCGCCGACGTGCGCCGCGAGCTGACCGGTCACCCGGACGTGCGGCGGGCGGTCGACGCGCTGTGGCCCGCCCTGACCCCGCAGACCCTCCTGGCGGACTTCTACGCGGGCCGCTGCCGCGCGCTCGGGCACCCGGAGCTGTGCCGCGACGAACCGGACGCGTGGACGGTCTCCGACGTGCCGCTGCTGGACGAGGCCGCCGAACTGCTCGGCTCCGACGGCGCGGCCGAACGGCGGGCGGCCGCCGCGCGCCGGGAGGCCGTCGAGTACGCGCAGGGCGTCCTGCACGTCATCGACACCGACCCGGAGATGCACGAGGAGGAGCTGCGCGGGGTGGACCTGGTCGACGCCGAGTGGCTGGCCGACCGCCACACCGCGCCCGACCACCGGGTGCTCGCCGAGCGCGCCGCCGCCGACCGCGAGTGGACCTACGGCCACATCGTGGTGGACGAGGCGCAGGAGCTGTCGGAGATGGACTGGCGGCTGCTGGCCCGGCGCGGCCCGAACCGGTCCATGACGATCGTCGGCGACCTGGCCCAGCGCCAGGCCGAGGCCGGCGCCCGCGACTGGCGGCGGGTGCTCGCGCCGCTCGTCGGCGACCGCTGGGAGTACCGCCGGCTCACGGTCAACTACCGCACGCCCGCCGAGATCATGGCCTACGCCGCCGCCGCGCTCGCCGAGGTGGACCCGACCGCCGTGCCGCCGACGCCGGTCCGGCACGGCGAACCGCCCCTGGAGGTCGCCGGCGTCGACGCGGAGTCGTTCCGCCCGGCCGCCGGCACGTTCGCCGTCATCGGCCCCACCGGCCCGCTCACGCCCCGCGCGGCCAAGGGCCTGGAGTTCGACGTGGTCGTCGTGGTCGACCCGGAGCGGATGACGCCCGCCGAGCGGTACGTCGCCCTGACCCGCGCCACCCGGCGACTGATCGTCCTGCGCACCTGGAACGCACCGCGCCTGTAGCGGACCGCGCCTGAAAAGCACCGTGCCGGGGACGGACCGCGCCTGAAACGCACCGTGCCGGGGACGCGGCGGTCCGCGTCCCCGGCACGAGTCGGGTGGGTCAGGCGGCGCTCACGGCCGCCGCGTCGTCGGGCTGCGCCTCGGGCACCTTGGCCGGCGGCACGTGCCGCAGCAGGGTGAGCGCGAGCAGACCCGCCCCGGCCACCAGCACCGCCGCCACGATGCCGGCGACGTTGAGGCCGCTGGTGAACGACTCCCGCGCCGTGGCGATCAACGACTCCGCCGCGGCGCCGGACATGTCCGCGGCCTCGTTCAGCGCGCCCGACAGCGAGTCCGCCGCCTGGGCGGGCAGCCCGGACGGGATCGTGGCGTGGTAGACGGCCGTGCCGATGCTGCCCATCACCGCGATGCCGAGCGAGACGCCCAGGTCGATGGACGTCGAGCTGACCGCCGACGCCGCCCCCTGCTTCTCCGGCGGCGTGGCCGACATCACCAGGTCGGTGGTCAACGCCATCGTCGGCGCGATGCCCGGGTACAGCAGGTAGAACCCGGTGATCAGCATCGGCAGCCCGGCCACGCTCTCGACCTGGGTCAGCACGATGTAGCCGGCCAGCGAGAACAACGCGCCGACCGCCACCACGTACGCCGGCCGCACCTTGCGCGCCACGATCGGCGAGATCGTGGACACCACCACCAGCATCAGCGCCGCGGGCAGGATCCACAGGCCGGCCGCCAGCGGCGACAACCCGGCCACCTGCTGGAGGTACTGGGTGAACAGCAGGTAGATGCCGCCGAGCGCGATGGCCGACAGCAGCCACACGCCCAGCGCGCCGCTGAACGAGCGGTTGCGGAACAGCCGCATGTCCAGCAGCGGCGTGTCCAGGCTGAGCTGCCGGCGGACGAAGATGACGCCGAAGACGATGCCGACGATCGTCGTCACCACCGCGGGCACGGTCAGGCCCGACTTGGCGTAGTCCTTGACGCCGTACACGAACGGCACCAGCGCGAGCATGGACAGCAGCACGCTGAGCATGTCGGGCATCCGCTGCCCGGACGCGTTCGGGGCCTTGTACTCCGGCACCAGCAGCGGCGCCAGGATGATGACCAGCGCCATGACCGGCACGCCGATCAGCAGCGCCGCGCCCCACCAGAACGCCTCCAGCAGCAGACCGCCGAGCAGCGGGCCGACCGCGACGCCGACCGACACCGAGGCGGCCCACATGCCGACCGCCGTGGCCCGCTGCCGCGGGTCGCGGAACATGTTGGGCACGAGCGACAACGTCGACGGCATCACGGCCGCCGCGCCGACGCCCATGAACGCCCGCGCGGCGATCAGCAGCCCGATGTTCGGCGCGAACGCCGCGATCACCGAGCCGATGCCGAACAGGACCGCGCCGAGCAGCAGGATCTTCCGGCGGCCGACCCGGTCGCCGATGGTGCCCATGGCCACCAGGAGCCCGGCCATGGCGAACCCGTACACGTCGTTGACCCACAGGAGCTGGTCACTGCTCGGGCGCAGGTCGGCAGCGATGTGCGGAGTCGCCAGGAACAGCACGGTCTGGGCCACGAACAGCAGAGCGGTCGGCAGCAGCAGGACTATGAGTCCGAGCCATTCCCTGGTCCCGGCCCGGTCACCGACTTCGACAGACATGGTGTTTCTTTCCCCTTGCTCGAACCGCGCGGGCGGCAGCCGCTCGGGCGTGACCGCTCTGGCGGTGATCCGCCCATTCGGAATCCCACGGTGTCGGGAGCCGCTCCAGGAACGGTCCAGATCGACTTCGGGTCGCTTTCGGGTACGGTTTGACCGTGCGTTTCGGGGTGCTGGGGCCGCTCATGGCGTGGACGTCCGACGACCGCCCCGTCCGCGTTCCCGAGCTCAAGGTCAGGTCGCTGCTCGCGCAGCTGGCCGTCGACGCGGGCCGGGTGGTGCCCGCCGACCGGCTGATCGACCGCCTGTGGGACGGCCGGCTGCCCGCGAACCCCTCCGGCGCGTTGCAGACCCGGGTGTCCCAGCTCCGCGCCGCGCTGGACGAGGCCGAGCCCGGCGCGCGGCGGCTCGTCGTCTCCCGCCCGCCCGGCTACGTGCTCGACGTGCCGCCGGACGCGGTGGACGCCGGGCGGTTCGAGGCGCTGCTGGCGCAGGCCGCCGCGGCCGGCGACCCGCGGACCCGGGTGGCCGTGCTGGAGGACGCCCTGGCGCTGTGGCGCGGCCCGGTGCTCGCCGACTTCGCCGACGAGGAGTTCGCCCGGGAGGTCACGGCCCGGCTGGTCGAGCTGCGCCTCACCGCGTGGGAGCAGCGGGCCGAGGCCCGGCTGGAGTTCGGCGAGCCGGGCGTGCTGGCCGACGAGCTGGGCGACCTGGTGGCCCGCCACCCGCTGCGCGAACGCCTCCGCGCCGCCCACCTGCGCGCCCTCTACCAGGCGGGGCGGCAGGGCGAGGCGCTGGCGGGCTACCGCGACCTGCGGGCCCGGCTGGTCGCGGAGCTGGGTGTCGAACCGGGGCCGCGGCTGGTCGCGCTGCACCGGGCGATGCTGGAGCAGGACCCGTCGCTCGCCGGCGCGGTGGAGCCGCCCACGAACCTGCCGCACCTGCTCGGCGACCTGGTCGGCCGGGACGCCGACGTGGACGAGGTGCGGCGGCTGCTCGCGGCGGACCGGCTCGTCACCCTCACCGGTCCGGGCGGGGTGGGCAAGACCCGGCTGGCGCTGGCCGTGGCCCGGCAGCTCGTCGGCGGGTTCCGGGACGGCACGTGGCTGGTCGAGCTGGCCGCGTTACCCGCGGGCGCGTCGCCGGACGAGGTGGCCGCGCTGGTCGCGGCGAGCGTCGGCATCCGCGACGGCGTGGTCACGGACCTGGCGGGCCGGCTCGCCGAGGCGTTGCGCGCCAAGCGGATGCTGCTCGTGCTCGACAACTGCGAACACCTCGCGCCCGCCGCGGCCGAGCTGGCCGCCGGGCTGCTGCGCGCCGCGCCCGACCTGCGGGTGCTGGCCACCAGCCAACGCCCGCTGGGCGTCGCCGGCGAGCTGCTGTGGGCGGTGCCCACCCTGGCCCAGCCCAGCGCCGTCGAGCTGTTCGTGGCCCGCGCGGCGGCCGGCACGCCGGGCTTCGCCCTCGACGCGGACAACGCCGACGCCGTCGCGGCCCTCTGCCGCCGGCTCGACGGCATCCCGCTGGCCCTGGAACTCGCCGCGACCCGGGTCCGCGCGTGGGGCGTGCACGAGGTCCTGGCCCGGCTGGACGACCGGTTCCGCGTGCTCACCGCCGGGCACAGCGGCGCGCCCGCCCGGCAGCGGACCCTGCGGGCGGTGCTCGACTGGAGCTGGGAGCTGCTCACCGACGCCGAGCGGACCGTGCTGCGCCGGCTGTCCGTGCACGTGGACGGGTGGACGTTGAGCGCGGCCGAGGACGTGGCCGGCGGCGACGACCTCGACGTGCCGGACGTGCTGGCCCGGCTCGTCGACCGCTCGCTGGTCACCGTCACCCCCACCGACCCGCCCCGGTACCGGCTGCTGGAGTCGGTCGCCGAGTACTCCTCGGCGAAGCTGCGCGAGGCGGGCGAGGTCGCCGTGATCGGGCTGCGGCACCGGGAGCACTACGCGCGGCTGGCCGCGACCGCCGACCCGCACCTGCGCGGACCGGGGCAGCGGCGGTGGCTGCGCCTGCTCGACGCCGAGGCCGCCAACCTGCGGGCCGCGATCGACCACGCCGTCCACCACGGCGAGGCGTTGCCGCTGGTCGAGTCGCTGGCCTGGTACTGGGTGCTGCGCGGCCGGCTCGGCGAGGGGCGGCGGGCGCTGACCGCGGCGCTGGCCGGCGGCGGCCCGGCGGACGTCGCGGGCACGGTCCGGGTGTGGCAGACCGCGTTCAACCTGCTCATGGGCGTCGCCTCGCGGGTCGCGCCGCCGCCCGCGACCCGGCCCACCGACCCGGCCGCCGCGGTCCGGCGGGCGCGGGCCGAGTGGTTCCTCGGGTTCATCGGCCTGGGCATCGGCGAGCTGAGCATCGGCCACGACCTCGTCGCCGGGGCGCTGGCCGTGTTCGAGGACCACGGCGACCGGTGGGGCGAGGCCGCCGCCCACGGCACGCTCACCCGCTACGCGCTGGCGCGCAGCGACCTGGACGCGATGGCCCGGCACGGCGAGGTCGGCATGGCCCTGTTCACCGAGGTGGGCGACCGGTGGGGGCAGCTGCACGTGACGTTCGGCCTGGGCACGCACGCCGAGGTCGTCGGCGACTACGAGCGCGCCGCCGAACTGCACCGCGACGGCCTGCGGATCGCCGAGGAGCTGGGCCTGAGCACCGAGGTGTCCGACAAGCTGTCCTCCCTCGGCCGGATCGCGCTGCTCACCGGCGACCACGAGCAGGCCGACGAGCTGCACGAGTGCGCCCGCGCGCAGGCCGTCGCGCAGGGCTACACGATCGGCGAGGAGTTCGCCGAGCTGGGCCTGGCGCTGGGCGCGCGGCGGCAGGGGCGGTTCGACGAGGCCGAGGCGCTGCTGCGCAAGTGGCTGGTGCACGACCAGCGGCTGGAGTCCCACATCGCGGTCGCGCTCATCATCGCCGAGCTGGGGTTCATCGCCGAGCTGCGCGGCGACGCCGAGGCCGCCTGCGCCCTGCACCGCGAAGGGCTGGCGACGGCGCGCAAGGCGGGCGACCCGCGCGCGGTGGCGCTGGCGTTCGAAGGGCTCTCCGGGTCGCACGCCCTGTGCGGCGACCACGAGCAGGCGGCCCGGCTGCTCGGCGCGGCCGCCGCCCTGCGGGAACGGGCCGGCGCGCCGCTGCCGGCCGGCGAGCGCGGCGACGTGGACCGGATCACCACCGCCATCCGCGCCGCCCTGGGCGACGACGCGTTCACCGCGTCCTTCGAACGGGGCCGCCTGCACGGCGCGTCGGAATTCGACCCCACCGCCGCCTGACCGTCCCGCCCCACCGCCGCCGCGCACGCTGTCCCGGCCCGCCGCCCACAGCTCCGCCCTCGTCCTCGCCGGCCCCTTACGCCGCCGCGTTCGCCGTCATGCGGCCCTCCACGGCCCGCCCTACGGTGAATCGCATGGATGATCGGTGGCACTACCTGGCGGTGCTCATCGCCTGCCTGCTGCTGACCGCGCCGCTGGAGCGCCTGGGCGCGGGCGTGTACCGGCGGCTCGACGCGGTGGCCCGGACGCTGCTGCCCGTGGTCGCGGTGTTCGGCGCGTGGGACCTCGTGGCCATCGCGCGCGGCCACTGGACGTTCAGCGCGAAGTTCACCCTGGGGCTGGTGCTGCCGGGCGGGATGCCGGTGGAGGAGCTGCTGTTCTTCCTGGTGATCCCGCTGTGCGCGCTGCTGACCTACGAGGCGGTGCGGGTCGTCTCGGCGCCACGACCGGAGGACGCGCGGTGGGTCCGGAGTACCTGATCGCGGCCGTGGCGTCGGTGGTGCTGACGGTCGTCGCCGAATTGCTCGTGCTGCGCACCGGCCTGTTCCGCCGCCGGGCCTACTGGCTCACCATGGCCGTCCTGTTCGCCTTCCAGGTGCCGGTCGACGGGTGGCTGACCAAGCTGAGCGACCCGATCGTCCTCTACGCCCCGGCCGCCATCAGCGGCCTGCGCGTCCCCTGGGACATCCCGGTCGAGGACTACCTGTTCGGCTTCTCCCTGCTCACCACGACCCTGCTGCTCTGGGAACGCCACCGCCGCGCCGACCGCCCGACCTGACCGCCCGCGGGCCGGCTCACGTCGGCGTGGGCGGCTCCGGCGTGGGCGGCACGGGCGGCTCGGTGCCCGGACTGGGCTCCGCCGGGGGCTGGGGCACGGGCTCGGGCACCGGCACGGGCCGCGGCTCGGGCGGCTGGGGCTGGACCATGGCGACCTCCTTCCCCACCCGACTACCCACCTTCCCCCGCCCCCACTCCCGCGTGTCCTACGTTCAGAACGCGCGTGTCCTACGTTCAGAACGCGTGAGTCCTACGTCCAGGACCCCTGAATTCAACGCTCAGGACGCGGTCGTCGGGTCCATCGCGTCACGCGGGGCGGGGGAGAGGTTCGGCAGGACCTGGTCGCCGAACAGCCGGATCGTGTCCAGCACGGCCTGGTGCGGCAGCCCGCCGATGTCGACCATCACGAGCTGCGCGTCCAGGCACAGCAGCTCGGTCAGCCGGTTCAGCCGCTCGGTCACCTCCGCCGGGTCGCCGCACACCGCCGCGCCCTCCATCAACGCGTCGACGTCCACCGCGCCGTCACCCCGCCACGGGTCGGCGAACTCGGCGTACGCGGTCAGGTGCGGTCGCCACGTGGCCCGCGCCTCGGCCGCCGTCGGCGCCACGAACACGTGGCTCGGCAACGCCACCCGCCCGCCCCCGCCCATCGCCTCCCGGTAACGCCGCACCACCGACCGGTGCGTGCTCGGGTCGCGCAACGTGCTGGGCAGCATCAACGGCAGCCCCAGCTCCACCGCCAGGTCCGCCGACACCGCCGACGCGCTGCCGATCCACACCGACGGCCTCGGCTGCTGCACGGGCCGCGGCCGGGTCGTCACGTCCACCAGCGGGCTGCGGTACCTGCCCTCCCACGTGACGTGCCGCTCCTCCAGCAGCCGCAGCAGCAGCCGCAGGTTCTCGTCGAACCGCGCCCGCAGGTCGTCCTGCACGCCGAACGCCACGTCGGTGCGCTGCGACACGCCCCGTGCCACGATCAGCTCCGCCCGCCCGCGCGACAGCACGTCCAGCGTGGCCAGGTTCTCCGCCACCCGCACCGGGTCGTGGTGCGCCAGCAGCGTCACGCCGGTGGACAGCCGCAACCTCGACGTGCGCTCCGCGATCGTGGCCAGCAGCAGCTCCGGCGCGGACACGATGTACCGGGTGAAGTGGTGCTCGCCGATCGCCACCCCGGCGAACCCCGCCTCCTCGGCCACGACGGCCTGCTCGACGATCGCCCGCAACCGGTCGCACTCGGTCACCGCCCGACCGGTGCGCGGGTTGGGCAGGTGATCGCCCAGGATCAGCAGATACACGTCCATCCGACAATCTTGCCCCGTGCGACTACGGTGGCAGCGTCAAGCCCCAGGTCCGACGTCAGGAGCGTGCCCGTGACCGCAGTGTCCGTGACCGACAACCCCGACCAGTCCCGCTACGAGGTCCGCCTGGACGGCGAGCTGGGCGGCTTCGCCGAGTACACCTCGGCGGACGGCGTGGTGACGTTCACCCACACCGAGGTGGCCATCGAGGGCAAAGGGCTGGGCAGCACCCTCGTCCGGTACGCGCTGGAGGACGTCCGCGCCCGCGGCCTCGCCGTGGTGCCGCAGTGCCCGTTCGTGCGCGGCTACCTGGAGAAGCACCCCGAACTCGCCGAGGTTACCGACAAGTAGTATCCGGGGATGGAGTGGACCCAACCCGGAGTCTTCGAGGTCGCGCCCGGCGTGCACCGGATCCCGCTGCCGCTGCCCAACGACGGGCTGCACACCGTCAACGTGTACGCGGTCGACGACGGCGACGGCGTCGTCCTGATCGACTCGGGCTGGGCCCTCGACGCGGGCGAGACCGCGTTGGAGGCGGCGCTGGGCGCGCTCGGGCACGGCTTCGAGGACGTCCACCGCTTCCTGGTCACCCACGTCCACCGCGACCACTACACGATGGCCGTGGCGCTGCGCCGCCGGTTCGGCACGAAGGTCGCGCTGGGCGCGGGCGAGCAGCCGTCGCTGGCCAGGATCACCGCCCGCAGCCGTGACGGCCAGCTCCACGGCCTGGTCACGTGGGGCGCGCGGCACCTGGCCGAGCGGTGGCGCGCGGTGGTCGCGGCGGTCGGCGAGGCCGAGCTGCGCGACTACGAGGAGCCCGACGAGTGGCTCCACGCGGGCGACCTGGCCCTGGAGAAGCGGGTGCTGCGGGTCCTGCCGACCCCCGGCCACACCCGCGGTCACGTGGTGTTCCTGGACCTCGACTCGTCGCTGCTGTTCGCCGGCGACCACGTGCTGCCGCACATCACCCCGTCGCTCGGCTTCGAACCGGCCCGCCCGGCCCTGCCGCTCGGCGACTACCTCGACTCGCTGCGCCTGGTCCGCGACCACCCGGACCTGCGCCTGCTGCCCGCCCACGGGCCCGTCACCGAGTCGAGCCACGCCCGGGTGGACGAGCTGCTCGCCCACCACGAGGACCGCCTGGCGGCCACGCTGGACGCCGTCCGGGCCGGCACCGGCACCGCCTTCGAGACGGCCCGCGCGC
Organism: Actinosynnema sp. NPDC004786; assembly: GCF_053601135.1. NCBI lineage: Bacteria > Bacillati > Actinomycetota > Actinomycetes > Pseudonocardiales > Pseudonocardiaceae > Actinosynnema > Actinosynnema sp. NPDC004786. The sequence goes on from NZ_JBSGBG010000028.1 coordinate 64,333, forward strand.
TCGGCTGGACGCGGCGCGCCCGCCGGTTCGACGAGCTGGACCTGTTCAACCAGGTGCTCGCCACCGGCGAGACGGCCGCGCACCTCGACGTGCTCGTCCACCGGGGCCTGCTCGTCACCGACGAGGACGGCGGCGTGGTGCGCTACTCGGTCGCCTGAGGCACGCGCCTAGCGGGGCAGCTTCACCACGGTCACGAAGAAGTCGTCGATCTGCCGCACGACCTCGATGAACCGGTCGAAGTCCACCGGCTTGGTGACGTAGGCGTTGGCGTGCAGGTTGTAGCTGCGCAGGATGTCCTCCTCCGCCTCCGACGTGGTGAGCACCACCACGGGGATGGGGCGCAGCGTCTCGTCCGCCTTGATCTCGGCCAGCACCTCGCGGCCGTCCATCTTCGGCAGGTTCAGGTCCAGCAGGATCAGCCCCGGCCGCGGCGCGTCCGCGTACGGGCCCTGGCGGCGCAGGAACTCCAGCGCCTCGACGCCGTCGCGCACCACGTGGAGCTGGTTGCGGATCTTGTGGTGCTCGAACGCCTCCTGCGTCATCAACGCGTCGCCCGGGTCGTCCTCGACCAGCAGGACGTCGATCACGTTCAGCGGGTTGCTCATTGCTCGTCGTCCTCTACTGCCGGCAGCGTGAACCTGAAGGTGGTGCCCGTGGCGCTCTCGGTGTCCAACCAGATCGTGCCACCGTGGTACTCGATGATCTTCCGGCACATGGCGAGGCCGATCCCGGTGCCGGGGTAGTCGTCCTTGTGGTGCAGGCGCTGGAAGATCACGAAGATGCGCTCAGCGTACTCGGGGTCGATCCCGATGCCGTTGTCGCTGACCGTGAAGGTCCAGAACGCGCCCGTGCGCTCCACGTCGACGCGCACGTGCGGCGGCTCCTCGCCGTGGAACTTCAACGCGTTGCTGATCAGGTTGCCGAACACGCCGCCGAGCAGCGACTCCTCGCCGCGCACCGTCGGCAGGTCCGCGACCTCGACCGTGGCCTTCGTCCGCTCGATGACCTCGGAGTGGTTGTCCAGCACCTGCGCGACCAGCTCGTCGCAGTCGACCAGCGTCTGCTCGCGGGTGAGCCTGCCCACCCGCGAGAACGCCAGCAGGTCGTTGATCAGCACCTGCATCCGCTTCGCGCCGTCCACCGCGAACCGGAGGTACTGCTCGCCGCGGTCGTCGAGCTGGCCGGAGTAGCGCCGTTCCAGCAGCTGGCAGAAGCTCGCCACCTTCCGCAGCGGCTCCTGCAGGTCGTGCGAGGCCACGTACGCGAACTGCTCCAGCTCGCCGTTGGACCGCCGCAGCTCCTCCACGTCGGCGAGGATGCGGGTCCGCATGGCCTCGACGTCCTGGCCGAGCATCACCGTCTCCCGCGGCCCGCCGGCCTCGACCTTGTGCTCGAAGTCCCCCGACGACACCTGCCGCACGTCGTCGGCCAGCCCGGTCAGCGGCGCGATCACGATCCGGTACAGCATCACCGCCACCCCGGAGATGATCAGCACCAGCAGCAGGCCCAGGCCGATGACCAGCCACAACGACTGCCTGGCCACCTCGTCCAGGTCCGCTCTCGCGGCGACCGACGCCTGGTCGACCTTGGTCTGCAACGCCGCCAGCCCCGTCCGGGCCCGGTCGAACAGCGCCTTGCCGCGCTCGGCGTCGGCGAGCGTGGTCTGCGGGTTCCCCGACACGTACACCAGGTCGACCAGCGGCTCGGCGTAGCTCTGCCGCCAGTCGTCCGCGAGCCGCTGGACCGCGTCGAGGTCGGCGACCAGGTCGGCCCGCCGCGCCGCGGACAACAGCGACCGGGTCGTCTCCACCGCGTCGTGCTCGGCCTGCCGGCCCTCGGTGTAGGGGGTCAGGAAGTTCTGGTTGGCGGTGAGCACGTACCCGCGCACACCGGTCTCCTGGTTGGCCAGCGCGGTCTCGATCTGGAGCACGTGCCGCCGGGCCGGGTCGATCCGGTCGAGCAGTTCGACGCGGGCGGCGGTCATGCCCCTCAGCGCGACCACGAGGCTGCCGATGGCGGCCGCGCACACCACCATCAGCACCACCACGGCGGCGATCAGCAGCCGGCTCGCCGGCCAGCGCGTGCGGATGTCCATCAGTCGCGTTCCGAGATCAGCAGCACGGCCATGTCGTCGTCCAGCTCCCCGCCGTTGAGTTCCTTCACCCTGCTGATCAGGCCGTCCAGCAGCGTCGCCGGCGTGCGCGTCCAGTCCGGCCGCTCCCGGGTGATCTCGCCGATCAGGTCGATCAGCCGCTCCGAGCCGAGCCGTTCGGTGTCGCCGTGCACGCGGCCCTCGACCAGGCCGTCGGTGTAGAGCAGCATCGCCCAGCCCGGCGGCAGCGGCACGTCCAGGCCGCTCCACGTGCTGTCCGGCAGCACGCCCAGCGGCAGCCCGGCCCGGTCGCGCGGCAGCTCCACCACGCGGTCGCCGACCAGCAGCATCGGCTCCGGGTGCCCGGCCAGGTAGACCCGCGCCCACCGGCGGTCCGGCGAGATCGTCACCATGCACGCCGTGGTGAACAGGCCGGGCTGGTGGCGCTCGTGCTCCAGGATCTCGTGCAGCGTGCGCAGCACCCGTGACGGCTCCTGGTCGGCCAGCACCAGCGCCCGCCACGCGATGCGCAGGAACACGCCGATCGCGGCCTCGTCCGGCCCGTGCCCGCACACGTCGCCGATCAGCACCTGCAACGTGCCGTCGGCGGTGCGGACGGCGTCGTAGAAGTCACCGCCCAGCAGCATCCGGCTGCCGCCCGGCCGGTAGCGGACCTGCCAGCCGATGTCGTCGCCGCGCATGATCGGCGACGGCAGCAGGCCGCGTTCCAGGCGGGTCTTCTCCGCCGCCAGCAGCTGCTCGTCGCGCAGTTGCCGCTGGGTCTCCTCGGCCTGCTTGCGGCCGACCGCGTAGCGGATGCTGCGGGCCAGGCCCACGCCGTCCACCTGGCCCTTGACCAGGTAGTCCTCCGCGCCCGCGGCCACCGCCCTGGTGCCCTGGTGCTCGTCGTTCAGGCCGGTGAGCACGATGATCGCCACCGGGGCCGGGTGGGCGAGCAGCCGGGTCAGGCCGTCCAGGCCGGTCGTGTCGGGCAGACCCAGGTCCAGCAGCACGCAGTCGGCCTTGGCCAGCAGGCCCTCGGCCTCCCGCAGGGTCCGCGCGCGGTGCAGCTCGACGTCCGCCTCGACCTCGTCCAGGAGGGCTTCGACCAGCACGGCGTCGCCCTCGTCGTCTTCGACGAGGAGCACGTTGATCCGATCGGCCGCGGTCCGCGGTGCGGGAAGCCCTGCCACGGGGGAGGAGATTAGTCGAACTGGATCAGACCGGGGCGACGGTGGTCCGGTGGGTCGCCGCGGTGGCGTGGGGTGGGCCGCGGTGACGGCCCCCGTCGCCATGACCGAAGATCCTGCCGTGACGTTCTCCCAGATGGTGGCGTTGACCACCCGCCTGCCCCGGCGCGGTCGCGGGTTCTGGTACTCCGTGGCGATCGACCTGCTGTGGCCGCTGGTGGTGCTGTTCGTCCGGATGCGGATGGCCGGCCGGACCAACATCCCGCGCGAGGGTGCCGTGCTGCTCGCGTCCAACCACCTGTCGTTCGCCGACCCGGTGACGCTGACCGCGTTCGCCCTGGCGTCCGGCCGGGTGCCCCGCTACCTGGCCAAGGCGAGCCTGTGGCGGGCACCGGTCATCGGATGGGTGATGTCGTCCGGTCGGCACATCCCGGTCGACCGCGGCAGCGTGCGCGCCGGGCGGGCGCTGGACGGCGCGCGGACGTCGCTGGACGCGGGGGAGTGCGTGATCGTCTACCCGGAGGGCACGTTCACCAACGACCCGGACGGCTGGCCCATGCGCGGCAAGAACGGGGTCGCCCGGCTGGCGTTGACGACCCGCACGCCCGTCGTGCCGGTGGCCCAGTGGGGCACCCGTGAGCTGCTGCCGCCGGGCAGCTTCCTGCCCCGGCCGTGGCGGAAGGTGTCGGTGGTGGCGGGGCGCGAGGTGGACCTGTCCGACCTGTACGGGCTGGAGCCGACCAAGGCCGTGCTGGACGAGGCGACGGCGCGGATCATGGGCGCGGTGACGACGTTGCTGACGGAGGTGCGCGAGCTGCCCCACCCCGGCGGCCGGTGAGGTCAGCGGGTCTTCGCGCGTTCGCGCTCCCACCGCAGGTACTGGCCCGCGACGGTGGACACGCTGGTCAGCAGCCAGACCGCCACGCCGGCGTCGTCGGTGACGCCGATCACCGGCAGCAGTTCCGGCAGCAGGTCGATCGGCGAGACCAGGTAGACCACGGCGAACGCCCAGGTGGCGAGCGTGCTGGTGGGCAGGCCGTACGCCTTCCGCTCGCGCAGGAGCCGGGGCAGCGCCTTGGCGCGGTCGACGACGTTGCCGACGGGGCGCGGTTCGCCCTTGCGCTCCCACCGGCGGCGTCGGCGCACCGCCCAGAGCACGCCGGCGGCCACGCCGAGCACGACCAGGCCGGAGCCGGCGACGGCCGGCGGCAGGCCGATCAGGTCGTCGTCGCGCCACAGCAGCGTGCTCAGCCCGACGAGGGTCAGCACCACGCTGAGGAAGATCACGCCTCCATGGTAGTGGCGGCGGGGCGTTCCCGCGGGTGGAGCGGTGGGCGGCCGTCCGGTCGCCGCTCAGGAGGCGTCCACTGTGGACTGGCGGCGTCCCGGGCGTTGAATTCGGGGGTCCCGGGCGTTGGACTCACGGGACCTGAGCGTTGGACTCACGCGTTCCGAACGTAGGACACGCGCGTTCTGGAGGTAGGACACGCGCGTTCTGGAGGTTGGACACGCGGGCCGCGGGCCGCGGCGGGTGGAGGCCCGCACGCGGCCCGCGGTTCTCACGGGTCCCGCGGGGTGAAGGGGTTGTGCCCGCGGGACCCGGGGACCGACGCCCGCGGGCGGAGGGGTGGACCCGCGCGCGCCGGGGGTGTGCCCTGTCGGATCGGTCAGATGCCGCAGGACGGGGCCGACCAGAAGCGGCTGCCCCGGTGGTCGACGTGGGTGTGGTCGTTGTGGTCGGGGTAGCCCGGGCCGAGGATGCCGTTGAACCCGTGGTTGCGGGCCTGCTGGGCCAGGCGGCACAGGGAGTGCGGGCTCACGCCCAGGTCCACCGCGTCGCCGTAGAGGTGCCGGGAGTTGGACGCGCCGCCCGCCGCGTTGTTGCACGCGACGCTGCGGAACCCGCTGGTGACCCGGATCGGCTGGTCGCCCAGCGCGTGCCGCATCGCCTGCAGCTTCCACATCGACACCAGCGCGTTGGCCTTCGCCGTCGCCGCGGAGACCGCTCCGCCCGACCAGGTGGAGTTGCAGTTGTTCAACTCGGCGTAGGAGAAGTTGATCGGCGTGCAGTCGTCGTCCTGCAACGCGTAGATCCGCGAGTAGGTCGCGGGACCCGCGACGCCGTCCGCGGCCAGGCCGTACGCCTGCTGGAAGCGGATGAGGGCCGACCGGGTGGCCGGGCCGAACGAGCCGTCGAGGGCGAGCACCGCGCCGTAGCCCGGGTAGCCGGACAGGCGGATCTGCAGCTGCCGCACGTCCTCGCCGGACGCGCCCTGGGAGAGCGAGCGGTTCCACGTGTAGCAGCCGTCGGCTTGTGCCGTGCCGCCGCCGACGACGAGCACCACGGCGACGAGCGCCAACGAGGCCAGATACGAAGTTAGTCGGAGCACAGGGACCTCCAGACCGGATGGGGGACGGCTCTGGAGCCTGTCGGAGCGGTAAACTTGCGTCAATCTGTCCCTGATGTCTGAATATTTCACACATCAGGAACAGCTTGTGAACGACCGGTGCCCCGGCCTCGCCGCACCGATGCGGACGTCCGCCTCACCACGCCCGGAATCCTGCCGCACCAAGCGCGTGACGCCGTCCCACGTGCCTTCGGTGCCGCGAAGTCACAAGTGGACGCGCGCGTCGGCCGCGGCCATGTGAGACACGTGGCCGCGGCCGGTCGCCACCGGACTCCTCAGCGGGGTCTGGCCTTCGGGCCGGTGCGCGCCAGGGAGCGCAGGTGCCCGCGCGACCGCACGACCGGCGCGTGCGACGGCGGGATGGGCAACGGCGGGGAATCCTGTTGTCGGCGCGGAAGTCCGGTCGGTTCGACCGGGTCCGAGAAGTGCGTCCGGGCCGCTCCTCCCTCCGCCCGCACCGATTCCGCCCGGACGGACTCCGCCCGCACCGATTCCGCCCGCACCGACTCCGCGCGGGCCGCCTCCACCCGCGCCGCCTCCCGGAGCAGCGCCGATTCCAGCCGCATCGCCTCGGAGCGAACGGCTTCGAAGCGCAGGGACTGCTCCGAGCGCGTCGGCCGGGATCGCGCCGAGGCCCCGAGCCGGGCGGCCCCGATCGGTGTCACCGGCGCGATGCCCGCCGCGACGGGCACGTCCGGCTGTGGTGTGTTCGACCGCGATCCGTCCGGCCGCGACCCGTCCGGCCGGGGTTCGTTCGACCGGGGTTCGTTCGACCGTGACGCGTGTGACCGTTGGCTGTATGGCTGCGGGTTGTCCGACCGCGGGTCGTTCGACCGCGAGCCGTCCGGTTGCGACGCCGGCGGTTCGGGGACCGCGCGCGGCGGGCGGCGGTGCGGGCCGGTCGCCGTCACCCGGTTCTGCCGCCACAGCTCGGTCGACAGCTTGATCATCGCCGTCGGCGCGTCCAACCCGACCATCCCGACCAGCCGGCCGTCGTTGATGAACCCGGTGATGGTCCGGTGGTCCTTGCGCGACCCCGCCAGCGTGGTCGTGTCCGTGCCCATCGCGGGCAGGCCCGAGCCCTGGATGCGCATCCCGTACTGCTCGGTCCAGAACCGGGGCACCGGGGTGAACGGCCGCGAATCCTCCCTGCCCGCCAACAGGTTCTCCGCGGCCGCCCGCCCCATTTCCACCGCGTTGAGCCAGTGCTCGACCCGACGCGGCTGCCCTCCGAACCGGAGGTTCGGCCACCGCGCGACGTCGCCCGCGGCCACGATGTCGGTCCCGCCGACCACGTGGCACGTGGGGTCGCACAGCACCCCGTCCTCCAGCACCAGACCCGACCCGCGCAGCCAGGCGACCGACGGCGACGCGCCCACCGCGATCACCACGACCGCGGCGAAGAACACCTGCCCGTCGGAGAGGTGGACGGCCACCCCGCCCGCCTGCCGCACCCAGTGCCGGATCTTCACGCCCATCGCCATCCGCACACCGCGCGACCGGTGCGCCTCGGTGACCGTGTCGGCGATGGTCCGGCCCACCGCGCTGCCCAGCAACGTGGACGACCGGCTCACGATGGCCACGTCCCGGCCCATCGTCTTCACCGACGCGGCCATCTCGCACCCGATGAGCCCGCCGCCGACGACCACGACCAACCCCTGCGTCGAGTTGATCGCCTGCTTGATCGCGATCGCGTCGTCCACGGTCCGCAGCACGTGGATGCGCGGGTCCTGGCGCGGCGCTCCCGCGAGGTGCCGCGGCTCCACCCCGGTCGCGATGATCAGCCCGTCGTACCTCAGCTCCTCGCCGCCCGGCAGGCCCACCACGTGCCGGTCCGGCTCCAGGTGCGTGGCCGCGGTGCCCAGCCGCCACACCGCGTTCAGCTCGCGGCTGATCGTCAGCCGCAGGTCCGACGGGATCAGCTCGCCGTTGACGGCCTCCTTCGACAGCGCCGGCCGGTGGTAGGGCAGGTGCCGCTCCGCACTCACGATCACGATCTCGCCGCGGAAACCCAGCTCCCGCAACCGTTCGCCCGCGCGCAGCCCGGCCAGCCCGCCGCCCGCGATCACGACGCGCTCCTCGTTCTTCACCGCACACGCTCCCGCAGCTCGATCGCCCGCATCGGGCACGCCCGCGCGGCGGCCCTGGCCTTCGCGAACAGCTCGGGCGGCGGCCTGCGCTCGTACCGCAGCCGCTCGTCGTCCACGAGCTGGAACAGCCCCGGGGCCTCGGCCTGGCAGATGCCGTAGCGGTGGCACCGCTCGTTGTCCACGCTGATGTCCAACGCGCTGCCGCCCGCGCCGTCCGGCTCCGGCTCGAACCCGGGCTCCGGCTCCAGCATGCCGAGCTTCACCAACCAGTCCGGCGGCAGGAACCGCGCCACGGCGACGGTCACCGTGGGGATCAGGATCGTGAGCCCGGCCAGCCACAGCACGGCCAGGTTGCCGTTCGCGACCGCGCCGAACCACGAGTGCGCCACGGTCGCGGCGACCGCCACGTAGGCGAGCTGGTGCAGCCGCAACCACTTGCGGTAGTACAACTTCTTGCGCAGCCCCGCGGTGATCGCGATGGCGAGCATCAGCTCCAGGCCGACGATGCCCAGCGCGTGCCGGAACAGGCCGCCGTCGGAGAACGGCACCAGGAGCCTCAGGTACGAGAACGCGCCGAGCTGCAACAGGGTGAACGCGAACGCGTGCAGCGAGCCGAACGTCAGGGCCATGGTCGCCAGCACCATGTGGCTGTTGCGCAACCCCTGCCGTCCGGTGATCCTGTTGGCCCAGCCCGTGGCGATCAGCACGCCCCAGCACAGGGTGGCGCACATGGTCGCGTAGGCCAGACGCGCCGAGATCTGCGCGACGTGGCGCACTCCGGCGTCGTGGTCGCCGCCGGCCGCCTGGGCGACCAGCAGCGGAACCTGGGTGAGCACGGGTGTCTACCTCCGAGGTGGCGGGAGAGAACTCGCAGGCGGTGGGAGGACCCGCCCGGCAGGCCGCGCAGGAGTGGTCACGTCCTGCCGGACGGGTTCGAGGGCGTGGAGGATCTCCACGGTGGGGTACGTGCTGCGCGGATGTCGTGGTAGGGCACCACCTCCTTTCACCGGACGTTGCCGCGTGGCCGCAGCAGGCGCAGGATCCCGATCGTCACCACCGCGCCCACCAGGCACATGAGGAGCACGACGAGAGGACTCGGACCACCGGAGGGCAGCGGGGCCGTCGCGCGCACCGGGTCCGCGCCCACGGCCGCCGCGGGCGCCACGCCCGCGGCCACCGGTTTGGCCAACCCCATGGCGGTGACCAGGTTCGTGCTCTCCAACAGCGTCATGTGCTTGAGCACGATCTGGTTGCACACCTGGGCGAACTGCCGGATCGCCTCGTTGCGGGTGTTCGCCCGCACCGTCGCGATGGCCGGGAAGATCGAACCGTGCGCGGCGCGCAACCGGTTGGCGAACGAGTCGTCGAACGCCGCGCCGGTGCGCGACCGCATCTCCGCCATCCACGACCGCTGGTCGGCGTTCGCCTCGTCCGGCAGCGGCACGTTCATCTGCGACGCCAACCGCACCACCCGCTCGTCGAGGAACGCGTGGTCGCTCGCGAGCTGCGCGCCGACCTCCTTGACCCGCGTGCTCGCCGCCCGCGTCTGCGCTTCCTCGCCCATGGGCATCTCCCACAGGCCCGCCAGGCGCACCTTCACCAAAAGTTCCTTGTCCAGCGCGGTGATCGGGCCCAGCGGCGTCTGCTCCACCGGGCCCGCGCCGGGCGGGTCGTCGGCGCGCGCGACACCGGGGAACGCGGGCAGCACCAGCAGGTGCAGCGCCAGCACGACCGCCGCGAAACGCTTGGCTGACATGGCTTTCTCGTCCTAGTAACCGTCGCCGCCGGCCGGGGCGCCGGGCTTCGCGCCGTCCTCGGCCTGCGCCTTCTTCCCCTCGGGCGTCACCGCGAACCACGCGCCGCCCTTGCCCTGACCGGCCAGGTCGCCCGCCTTCTTGTCGCCCGCGTACCGGTACAGCGGCCACCCGGCCAGCGTGACCTGCTTCGCGCCGTCCGCGCGCGCCACCGACCCCACGAGCGTCGGGTCCACGCCCGACGTCATCGTGTGGTCGCCGACCAGCACCGGCGGCCAACTCTTCGCGCACTCCGCCTCGCAATTGGACTTCGGCGGTTTCGCGGTGTCCTTGTCGTAGCGGTACAGCGCGAAGCCCGCCGCGTCCGCCACGAACCAGCCGACCTGCTTCGACTCGGTCGCCGACAGCATCTGGTGCGGCTCCTTGCCGAATTCCGGCTGTTGTTGGAGAGTCGTCGGACCGGAACCGGCGCCCTCCGCCCCGTCCTGGCTCGCAACGGGCGTCACCCCGGTCACGCCACAGGCGCTGACCAGCACCGACGCCGCTGCCGCCAGAACGGGCAGCAACGCCCTCCGGGAACGTCGACTTCGCATCGTTGGTCCTTTCTCCGGCCGGCGGGTCCGCCGAAAGGGCTAGCGGACCGGCAGTCGGGTCCGTGCCTTTGAAGCGGATACCGGGGGATACGGACACGAAGCGGTGACGGTTCACGAACAAATCGACGACTTTTTTTGCGGTGAAACCCTCGACGCGGCCACCCCCGGCGCGCTTGGATGCTCGGCGTGGCGCGGCACAGACGCAGCACTTCCCCCCAGAGAGAGCACGGCCGGCCGGACGTGAGCCTGGAAGACGAGCTGATCCGCAGGCTCTACCAGGAGTTCGGCAGCGCACTGCTCGGTCATGCCATGAGGTTGACCGGCAGCGACCGGCAGTGGGCAGAGGACATCGTCCAGGAGACGCTCGTACGGGCGTGGCGCAACGCCGAGAAGCTGGAGCGGGACCCCGTCCTGCTGCGCTCCTGGCTGTTCACCGTGGCCCGGCGGCTCGTCATCGACGACCGTCGCAAGAGGAGCGTCCGACCGCAGGAGTCGGAATTGACGCCGTCCGACGAAGCCCCGGCGCGCGACGAAGCCGACCGCACGCTGGCGGCGATAGTCGTAGCCGAAGCGATGAACGGACTGACGGAAGAACACCGGGAGGCTATTCTCGAGACGTACTTGAGGGATCGGACCGTCGGGGAAGCCGCCGCGGTGCTCGGGGTACCGCCCGGCACGGTGAAGTCCAGGGTGTACTACGCGCTGCGCGCCCTGCGACGCGCGTTGCAGGATCGGGGCTGAACAGGTGACTTCGCAGCCGAACCACATCGACGTGGCGGCGTACGTCCTCGGTGTCCTCGACGAGGACGAGGTCGACGCGTTCGAGAACCACCTCGCCCAGTGCCGTCGATGTGCGCTCGACCTGCGCGACTTCGCCCAACTGCCCGACCTGCTCGACGAGGCCGACGCCAACGGCATGCTGCGCGCCAACGCGGGGGAGCGGCCCGACGGCCGTTCGGTGCGCGCGATGCTCGACTCGGTCTCCGCCTCCAGGGCGCGCAAGCGCCGTGACATCGCGCTGCTGGCCGCCGCCGCCGCGGTGTTGCTCGTCGTGCTGACCGCGGTCGTGTCGGTGACCGTCGCCGCACCGTCCGACCCGGTCGCCGGCCCCCCGTCCACCCCCGCCGTGCCGGAGCGGTCCAACGTGGCGAAGGGCTCGCCCGACGGCTCCGGCGTCGTCAGCCGCACGGACGCGACCACCGGCGTGTCCGCCCGGCTCGCGGCGACCCCCGAGCCGTGGGGCACGTCCCTGAGCTTCGAGGTCAAGGGAGCCCAGGGGCCGACCCGGTGCGAACTGGTCGTCAAGTCCCGCGCGGGCGAGTCGATGGTCGTCGGCTCGTGGCTCGTGACCGCGACCGGCCCCGGCAAGGATCCCGTGTCGCTGTCGGCCTCGGTGGGCCTGCGCTGGCACGACATCGCGGAGTTCGTCGTGCGGGACGCCGAGCGAGGCACACCCCTGGTCCGCCTCCCCACCTCCTGACCCCCACCCCGCGCGAGTCCTACGTTCAGGTCGCGCGTGTCCTACGTTCAGGTCGCGAGTGTCCTACGTCGGGAACACCCGAGTTGAACGCCCAGGCGCACCACCGTTCAAGACCGGGCCGCCGCGACGGCGTTGAATCCCCGCGGGAGGCGGCACGGCGCCGTCGCGCGAGGAGGTAGTGGTGGAGGTCGGATTCGTCGGTCTCGGCATCATGGGTCAGCCGATGGCGCTCAACCTGGCCCGGTCCGGCCGGCCGCTCGTGGTCTGGAACCGCTCGCCGCACCGGGCCGAACCGCTGCGCGCCGCGGGCGCGCGGGTGGCGTCGACCCCGGCGGAGGTGTTCGCGGCGTCCGACGTCGTGATCCTCATGCTCGCCCACGAGGAGGCCATCGACGCGGTCCTCGAACGGGGGACCGACGGGTTCGCCCGGCTCGTCGCGGGCCGCACCGTGGTGCACATGGGCACGACGTCCCCGGACTTCTCGCGCGCGCTCGCGGCCGACGTCCGTGCCGCCGGCGGCGACTACGTCGAGGGGCCGGTCTCGGGTTCACGCCAGCCGGCCGAAGCGGGGGAGCTGGTCGCGATGCTGGCCGGCGACCCCGAGGCCGTCGCGCGGGTCCGCGAGGTGATCACGCCGATGTGCGCGGAGGTCGTGGACTGCGGCGCGGCGCCGAACGCGCTGCTGATGAAGCTGGCGGTGAACACGTTCCTGATCACCATGACGACCGGGCTGGTGGAGGCGTTCCACTTCGCCGAGCGGCACGACCTCGACCTCGGCACGCTGGTGGAGGTGCTCGACAAGGGGCCGATGGCCAGCAAGGTGTCGCGGGTGAAGGCCGTGAAGCTGCTGGAGGACGACTTCGAGGCCCAGGCCGCCGCGCGCGACGTGTTCACCAACACCCGGCTGATCACCGACGCCGCCCGTGCCGCCGGGATCGCCTCGCCGTTGCTGGACGCGTGCCTGGCGCTGTTCGCGCGCACGGTGGAGCTGGGGCACGGCAAGCACGACATGGCCGCCGTGGTGCACGCGTTGCGGGAACGTTCAGATTCTGCGCAGGCCCATGAGGACGCGTTCCATCAACTCCAGTGACGGCCGGCCCTTGTCGTCGATCGTGTTGTCCTGGTGCACGTTGATCAGGCTGAGATCGGACATGTCCGCCAGCAGCACGCGCACGACTCCGAGCGGCAACCGCAATGTCGCCGCGACTTCCGCGACGGAATGCGGATTGCGGCACAGGTCGCTGATGATGCGGTGTTCCGCGGTCGACGTGAGGGCGTCTCGGCGCGCCTTTTCGTTCGTCGTCACGATGGTCTCGATGGCCAGCGTGGTCGCGGACCGCGTCCGCCCGCCGGTTCTGGTGTAGGGGCGCACCCGGAGGGTCGACACACCAGCTCCTCAAGCCGTCGGTATTGATCTTGGTCGCGCGGGGGTCAGGGTCGCTGACGCCGGTAGACCCTAGGGGTGATCAGCGCTCCTGTCTCGGTTTTCCCGGCATGTGGGAGGGTTGGCGTGTCGTGGCGACGGTGTGTGTTCGGTCGCTTCCGGGCGGTGGCGGGTCGGCGTTCAGCGGTCGGATGATCGGTCCGGTCAACCGTCCGTTCGCACTGCGTTCGGCTTCGGATCGCCTGGGACTGGGCGTCCCAGGCGTCCGTCGGGGGTCTACCCGATGGGTGTGGGATTCGCGATCACGCTTACCTCGCAGAACACGGTGAGGGGTTTTGTGTCCTCGCGGTGAGCTCACCACCGAGCGGCTTGTGGCCTGAAACCAACCTAGGGAGGGGGGAAGTGCTCTCACAATGGTTGTTGACCAAGGTTTGAGGTTCGGGGTGGTTGACGGAATTGGGCTCGGTCGGGTGAATGCGCGGCGTTTTGGGCGGTTTCGCCGCCCTTGGCCTCGCGTTTCGGCATGGTTGGCCTGGTCGGCACGTTCCGGCGTGGTCGGCTTGGTGGGCCTGGCCGGCGTTGTCGGCGCTGCCGGTTTGGTCGTCGGTGTGGTCGCCCGCGTTCGCCGCCGTGCCGGTTCGCGCCCCGGCGGCCGGCCTCCCGGATCGAGCGCAGGACCGTGCGTGCCCGACACCCGTCGTCCCGCGATCCCGCCAAATGTGCGGTCACCCGCCGAACGTCGCAGCCACCTTCCGGACGTCGCGGTCACCTTCCGACGTCGCGGTCACCTGCCGAACGGGGGGCCAGCCGGCGCGGAACTTGCGGCTATCCGGCCGAACCTGCGGCTAGTCGGCGGAACGCGCCGTGGGACGCACCCCTTGTCGACTGCGCGCTGGCCTCCTACGGCCGGCCGGTCGGCGCGGCGGAGCCGGTCCCGGCGTCGTTGGGCCTCGGCCGCACCGCGGTCGGCAGCGTGAACTGGATCGTCTCGCGCGCCGTCTCGCGGACCTGGACGTCCCACGCCCCCAGCGCCTCGATCACCTCGTCCACCAACCGGGGCGGCGCGGACGCGCCCGCACTCACCCCGACCACCCGCGTGCCCTCGAGCCACTCGGGCTGGATGTCCGACACGTCGTCGATCAGGTGCGCGGGCGCGCCCATCCGGCGCGCCGTCTCCACCAGGCGCACCGAGTTCGACGAGTTCTGCGACCCGACGACCAGCACCAGGTCCGAGTCCTGCGCGATCTCGCGCACCGCGTCCTGCCGGTTCGTGGTGGCGTAGCAGATGTCCGCCGACGACGGCCCCCGCAATGCCGGGAACTTCGCCCGCAGCGCGGCCAGCACCTCGGCCGTCTCGTCCATCGCCAGGGTCGTCTGGGTCAGGTACGAGACCTTCGTCGGATCCGGCACCTCCAGCGCTTCCACGTCGGCGACGGTCTCGACCAGCACGGTCTGCTCGGGCGCTTCGCCGAGCGTGCCCTCGACCTCCTCGTGCCCGGCGTGCCCGATGAGCACGACCGTGTCGCCACGCCCCGCGTACCGCCTCGCCTCCGCGTGCACCTTGGTCACCAGCGGGCAGGTCGCGTCGATCACCTCCAGGCCGCGCCGGGCCGCTTCCTCCCGTACCGCGGGCGATACGCCGTGCGCGGAGAAGACCACGGTCGCGCCGTCCGGGACGGCGTCCAGCTCGTCCACGAACACCGCGCCCCGTGCTTCCAGCTCGGCGACCACGTGGGTGTTGTGCACGATCTGCTTGCGCACGTGCACCGGGCCGCCGCGTTGGTCCAGCAGCCGGTCCACGATCTCGATCGCGCGTTCCACCCCGGCGCAGAACGACCGGGGCGAGGCCAACAGCACTACGGGAAGGGCCACGGCGCGGCTCCTCGTCAGGTCGGGGGTGGGAGGGGCTGGGGGCGGCAGGGCTGGAGGGACGTGCGGGGGTGGGAAGGCTGGAGCGGCCGGTCGGCGGAAGGGGGAAGTGCGGGAAGGCGGAAGCAAGGGAAGGCGGAAGTAAGGGAAGGAGCGAGCGGCGGGGAGGGAGCGTGGGAAGGGTCGGGAAGGCTGGAGCGGTGGGTGGAGGGGGAGGCTGGAGCGGTGAGGTGGGCGGTAGGGGGTGGGCAAAGGGTGAGGTGTGGGAGGGCGAGTGGGTGGGAGGTGGCGGATGGGGTGGGTTGGGGTGGCGTGGGGCGACGGGTTGGTTGCCGGCCTCGTTGTTTCAACCGACGTTCGACTTCGAGGATAACGGTGTTTTGATTAGGTCGGTCGGCGGCAATCACTCGATCGTGTATCCGATTGCCGGGGAAACCGCTGGTCAGAGGTCTGCGACACGTGAGGGGAGAACGGGTTAGTGGTCGCGGCGGGTGGCGAGGCGGGCTACGGCGTCCAGTTCGCGGGCCGCGCGTTCGGACGGGCCGGCGGCGTGCAGGTGTTCGCGCGCCCTCGCCAGCAGGTCGTCCGCCCGGCCCTGGGCCCACGCCCGCGCGCCGCACACCTCGATCAGCTCCGCCGCACGCGCCAGATCGGCCTGGCTCAGCTCGTCCTCACCGTGGTACAGCGCGTGCAACTCCCGCGCCGCCGGAGTGTCCGACGTCAACGCGGCCACCACGGGCAGCGACTTCTTCCGGTTCCGCAGATCCGAGTACACCGGCTTGCCGGTGACCTCCGGGTCGCCCCAGATCCCCAGCAGGTCGTCCACGAACTGGAACGCCAACCCGACCCGCTCCCCGAACGCCCGCAGGTGCTCCACCTGCTCCGCCCGCCCACCGCCGAACAGCGCGCCCAACGCGCACGCCGCACCGAGCAGCGACCCGGTCTTCCGCTCGGCCATCCGCACGCACTCGCCCAGCCGCACGTCGGCGCGCTCCTCGAACGACAGGTCCGCGCTCTGCCCGTCCAACAACTGCTGCACGGCCGCCGACAGCACCCGGATCGCCTGCTGCGCCTGGGGGTGGCCGCTGCCCGCCAGCACGTCCAGCGCCAACGTCAGCAACGCGTCACCGGCCAGGATCGCGGGGTTCACGCCGAACACGTGCCACGCCGTCGGCCGGTGGCGGCGGGTCGTGTCGCCGTCCATGACGTCGTCGTGCAGCAGCGAGAAGTTGTGCACCAGCTCCACCGCCACGGCGGCCGGCAGCGCCGCGTCCACCGCGCCGCCCACCGCCTGCGTGCCCAGCAGCACCAGCGCGGGCCGGATGGCCTTGCCCGCGTCGGCCCCCGTCGGCCTGCCCGACTCGTCCCACCACCCGAAGTGGTAGCCCGCTATGGCCCGCATGGACTCCGGCAGGCGGTCCACCGCGGTCCGCAACGCCGGGTCGACGCCCGCGCGGCTCCAGCTCAGCACCTCGCGCGCGGACCGGTGGTCGAGGCTCACGTCCAGGTCGGTCATCGCCACAACTCCTGTTCGGGGGGTAACCCGTCCCGCGCGGCGGGCGCGGGCAGGGGAGAACGGGCAGCCGGGCGTGGCGGCCCGGCTGCCGTCGACTCCGGCGTGGTCAGGATCGACCGATCTCCACGTGCTCCAGGATGCCGAGCGCGTCCGGCACCAGCACGGCCACCGAGAAGTAGGCGGTGACCAGGTAGGAGACGATCGCCTTCTCGTTGATGCCCATGAACCGGGCGTTCAGGCTCGGCTGCACCTCGTCGGGGATGCCGGGCTGGTGCAGCCCGATCACGCCCTGGTCCTGCTCGCCGACCCGCATGGCCAGGATGGACGTGGTGTGCCGCGGCGAGATCGGGATCTTGTCCGACGGCAGCAGCGGCACGCCGCGCCACGTCACCACCTTCGTGCCGTCCACGTCGGTGGTGCCGGGGTAGACGCCGCGCTTGCTCGCCTCCCGCCCGAACGCGGCGATCGCGCGCGGGTGGGCGAGCATGAACGCCGTCTTGCGCCGCCGGGACAGCAGCTCGTCCAGGTCGTCCGGGGTGGGCGGCCCGGTGCGGGTGTGGATGCGCTGCTTGAGGTCGGCGTTGTGCAGCAGCCCGATCCGCCGGTTGTTGATCATCTCGTGCTCCTGCCGCTCGCGCAGGGCCTCGATGGTCAGCCGCAACTGCTGCTCGGTCTGGTTCATCGGGTGGTTGTAGAGGTCGGCGACGCGGCTGTGCACCCGCAGCACGGTCTGCGCCACCTCGAGCTCGTACTCGCGCGGCGACAGCTCGTAGTCCACGAACGTCGTCGGCAGGTCCGGCTCGCCGTCGTGGCCCGACGCGATCTCGATCGCCGCCTCGCCGTGCTTGTTCTGCGGCTTGCCCGAGGTGCGCGCGACCGACTCGACGTGCGCCCGCAGCGCCTCCGCCCGGTCGCCCAGCTCCTGCACCGCGCGCCGCGGCAGCGCCAGGACGGTCACGGGGGTGATCGCCTTGACGGTGAACCCCCACTCGTCCTCCTCGGCGCCGTAGAGCACCTCGTCGCCGAAGTGGTCGCCGTCGGCCAGCGTGTCGAGCACGGTCTGGTCGCCGTACTTGCCCTGGCCGATCTTGTTCACCTTGCCGTGCGCGACGAGGTACACCTCCTCGGCGCGCTCGCCGGAGGTCACCAGGACGTCGCCGGGCTGGAACTCCCGCTGCTGGAACCGGTCCGCGAGCGCGACCAGCAGGTCGTCGTCGGGGAAGTCGCGCAGCACGGGCAGTTCGCGCAGCTCCTGCGGGATGACGCGGATCTGCTCGCCGGTGCTGGTGAAGCTGACGCGCCCGTCGCCGACGGCGTAGGTGAGCCGCCGGTTGACCCGGTAGGTGCCCGCCTGGGTGGCCACCCAGGGCAGTTTCCGCAGCAGCCACCGGGGCGAGATGCCCTGCATCTGCGGTGCGGACTTGGTGGTGCTGGCCAGGTTCCGCGCACCCGCCGTGCCCAGGCTCTGCCGGTGCTGCTCGGCCTCCTCGGGGGCGAGGCCGGGATCTGTCACGGTCACTTCTGCTGCCTATCTGGTCAGGGATCGGGAGGGGGACTCAGTCCTCGCGGCCGATTTCCACGTGCTCCAGCACGCCGATGGCGTCCGGCACGAGGATCGCGGTGGAGTAGTACGCGCTGACGAGGTAGGAGATGATCGCTTTCTCGTTGATGCCCATGAACCGCACGTTCAGCCCGGGCTGGTACTCGTCGGGCAGGCCGGTCTGGTGCAGGCCGATGACGCCCTGGTTGTGCTCCCCGGCGCGCAGCAGCATGATCGAGCTGGTGCGGGTCCTGGTGACCGGGATCTTGTTGCACGGCAGCACGGGCACGCCCCGCCACGCGGGCACGTGGTGGCCGTTGAGGTCGATCGTGGACGGGTAGATCCCGCGCTTGCTGCACTCCCGGCCGAACGCGGCGATCACCCTCGGGTGCGCCAGGAACGCGGTCGGCTCCTTCCACACCGTGGACAGCAGGTCGTCCATGTCGTCGGGGGTGGGCGGGCCGGTGCGGGTGTGGATGCGCTGCTTGAGGTCGGCGCTGCTGAGCAGGCCGAACTCGCGGTTGTTGACCATCTCGTGCTCCTGCCGCTCGCGCAGGGCCTCGATGGTCAGCCGCAACTGCTGCTCGACCTGGTCCATGGGGTGGTTGTAGAGGTCGGCGACGCGGCTGTGCACCCGCAGCACGGTCTGCGCGACGCTCAGCTCCAGCTCGCGCGGCGCGACCTCGTAGTCCACGAACGTGCCCGGCAGGTCCGGTTCGCCGTCGTGGCCGGAGGCGATGTCGATCTCCGCCTCGCCGTAGGCGTTGGACCTGCCCGCGCCGCCCGCGAGCATCCGCTGGATGTGCGCGCGCAGACCGCCCGCGTCGCCGTTGAGCTGTTCGAACACGTCCCACGGCAGCACCAGCGCGATGACCGCCGTGACGGCCTTGGCGGTGAACTCCCACTCGCCCTGCGGTCCGGCGAGCACCTGGCCGCCGAAGTGCTCGCCGTCGGCGAGCGTGCCGAGCACGGTCTGGTCGCCGTACTCGCCCTGGCCGATCAGGTTCACCTTGCCGTGCGCGATGAGGTGCAGCGCGTCCTGCGGGCGGCCCTCCTCCACGATCACCGCGCCCGGCTCGTACTCGCGCTGCTCGAACCGGTCGGCGAGCGCGGACAGCGCCTCGACGTCCTCGAAGCCGCGCAGCAGCGCCAGCTCGGTCAGCTCCTGCGGGATGACGCGGACGTCCGCGCCGATGTTGGTGAACGTCAGGCGCCCGTCGCCGACCGCGTAGCTCAGCCTGCGGTTGACCCGGAAGGTGCCGCCCTTGGCCTCCACCCAGGGCAGGATCTTCAGCAACCACCGCGATGTGATGCCCTGCATCTGGGGGACGGACTTGGTCGTCGTCGCCAGGTTCCGCGCCGCCGCCGTGCCGAGGCTGAGCCTCGAGTGCTCGGTCTCCAAGTCCGGATCGGTCACAGTCACCGCACGCACACCGCCAATCGGGTTTCGCTCATTGGTCCGGACCGACGGTAGTGAGCCCGAACGTGGTACGGGAAGCGGCCGATATGGC
Source organism: Actinosynnema sp. NPDC004786 (assembly GCF_053601135.1). NCBI lineage: Bacteria > Bacillati > Actinomycetota > Actinomycetes > Pseudonocardiales > Pseudonocardiaceae > Actinosynnema > Actinosynnema sp. NPDC004786. The sequence goes on from NZ_JBSGBG010000028.1 coordinate 83,760, forward strand.
GACACCCCTGAGGGTCAGATGGGCTCGAAATGAACACGCACCGTGGAGCTGGTCCACGTCGCAAGTAATAACGGGTGATCTTCAGACCGCTGTGGCGCGGATATTCCCCGTGTCGTGGAATCCGTACCACGTTCGGCGCAGCGGATTTCACCGGAAAGCGGCGTTGACTGGAGCGATTTCGAACTTCCGGTGGTCTTCCCGCGCAAGTGCGGACAAAAATTCAGTCTTGCGTGGGTAACCCGATACTGTGAACGTTGCCCGCTTCCTGCGGAGTGCTCGCCACAGTGGTCCTCGACATCACCCGAACGTGAAAAACGGCGACGTGGCGTCGATCGGGGATCGACGCCACGTCGCGCACCCGGGTCGGGCGGGACCCGGTCTCAGACCGAGTGCGGGCAGGTGTCCCGGTAGTCCGAGATCTCCGTGCTGCGGCCCGGCGCGGGGCACAGGAACTGCTCGTAGCGGGTGTCGTTGTCGATGAACCGCTTGAGCCAGGCGATGCTGTACTTGGCGATGGTCGTGTTCGAGGTGTTGGGCGCGAAGTGGCTCGCGCCGTTCAGCTCCAGGTACGCCTTGTCCAGCGTGGACGGCAGCGAGGTGTAGAACGGGATGGAGTGCGACGCCACGGGCGCGACCGAGTCGTCCTCCGCGCCGACGACGAGGGTCGGCACCCGAACGCTGCCCCAGGTCTTGTCGGTGTGCCACCCGGTCAGCGGGATCGCGGCCTGCAGGGCCGGGCGCTCCTCGGCGGCCCGGAGCGTGCCGCCGCCGCCCATCGAGTGGCCCATGACGCCCAGGCGGGACGCGTCGATCCGGCTGCGGACGTCGCTGCGCTGGGTCAGGTAGTCGAGCGCGGCCAGCAGCTGGCTCGCGCGGCTGTCGGGCTGGTCGTAGAGGGTGTTGGTGGCGATGGTGATCACCACGAAGCCCTGCGACGCGATGCGGGGACCCAGCCACGCGATGGTGGATTCCGTGCCGGTGAAGCCGGGTGAGATGGCGATCGCGCCGAAGGTGCCCTCGGCGGTGCTCGTCGGGTAATAGATCGTGCCACCGCCGAAGCCGCTCACGAGCGACGACACCGAGGTGGAGGAGGTGGCGAACGGGCCGCGGAGCGCCTCGATGCCGGCGTTGGTCGGGGCCGGGCCGCGTCGGTACTCGACCTCGGCGTGCGCCGGCGCCACGCCGACCAGGGACAGGACCAGCGCGGGGACGAGCGCGGGGATCAGTGTGCGGAGTTGCACGTCGGTGTACACCTCGCTTGGCAGGGAAACTGCGGACAGTGATGACCCTGCGTCACCGGGTGAGCGCTCCGCATCGGTGCAACCACCGGTCCCGAGCGAAAACTAACACCGGTAGATAATTTCCGCCGCAGCCCTTCCGCCGACCCTCGCCCTCCGGCCAGACTGGCCCCATGCTGCGCGGACGTGACCGGCAGCGCGTCGCCGTCGACGCGTTGCTCGCCCGCGCCCGCGCCGGCCACGGCGGGGCGCTGGTGCTGCGCGGCGGCGCCGGGTCGGGCAAGACCGCGATGCTCGCCGCCGCGCGGGACGCCTTCGCCGCATCCGGCCGCGAGGTGCTCCTGCGCGTGGACGACGCGCACCTGCTGGAGGACACCGACTGGCTGGTCGGGCTGGCCGCGCAGGTCGCCGACGAGCCGGTGGCGCTGCTGATCGCCACCGAGGGCGGGCCGTACGGGCTGCCGTGGGTGCGGCTCGACCCGCTCGACCACGCCGACAGCCTGCGGGTGCTGCGCGACCTGCGGCCCGGACTCGCGCCCGGCCTGGCCGACGACGTCGCCGACCTGGCCAGGGGCAACCCGCTGGCGCTCACCGAGCTGGCCCGCGCGCTGACCTCCGAGCAGCTGGGCGGCACCGCGCCCGCGCCCGACGCGCTGCCCGAGGACAGCTCGCTGCGGGCCCGGTTCAGCGCCCGCTTCCGCGCGCTGTCGCCGCAGGCCCGGTTCGCGGTGGCGGTGAGCGTGGTGGACGACGAGGTGGACGCCGACACCCTGGCCCGGATGCCCGACCTCGACCTGGCCGCGGTCGAGGAGGCCGCCGCCCTGCTCGACGGCGGGCCGCTGGTCCGGTCCGCGCTGCGCACCGGGATCCCGCTGGCCCTGCGCTACACCGCGCACGCCGCGCTGGCCGGGAACCTGCCGCCCGGCCCCCGCCGCACGTGGCACGAGGCCGCCCGCGCGCCCGGCGCGCGTGACGCGTTCGCCGCCCGGCTGGCCGACTCGGCGCGCCGCGCCCGCCGCTGCGGCGACTACCCGGCCGCGGCGCGCGACCACGACCGCGCCGCCGCGCTGACCTCCGACCCGGACGCCCGGGCGCGGCACCTGATCGCGGCCGCCACCGACCACTGGGCCTCCGGCGCGCCGCGCCGGGCCAGGGTCGCGCTGCGCACCGCCGCCCGGCTCACCGACAGCGCCGAGCTGCGGGCCCGCACGGAGCTGGTGCGCGGCGGCATCGACCTGGGCCACGGCCTGCCGGACGTCGCGGTGCGCCGGCTGCTCCAGGCGGCCGGCGAGCTGGTCGGCACCCACCGCGCGCTCGCCATCACCGCGCTGGGCTTCGCCGGGGAGGCGGCCAGCATCGCGGGCGACCACGCCCGCTACGCCGAGACCGCCCGGTTCGCGGCGGGCCTGCGGCTGCCCGACGAGCCGGACGAGACCCGGATCACGCTGGACCACCTCGCGGGCATGGCGGCCACGTTCGCCGGGCGGCACGAGGAGGCGCTGCCCGTGCTGCGCTCGGTGGTGGAGCTGGCCGAACGGGTGCCGCACCCGCAGGCCAAGATCTGGGGCGGCCAGGCCGCCTACACCCTGGGCGACGCGACCCGGGCGCACGAGCTGGCCACCAGCGCGGTCACCGCGGCGCACGAGCACGGCCTGACCGCCCTGGTGCCGTGGGCGCTGGTCTACCGGGCGCTGTCCGCGCTGCTGCTGGACCACCACTCGCCGGCGCTGTCGGCCGCGTTCGAGGGCGTCCACGCGGCCACCGCCATCGGCCAGCACAACGCCGTGGTGGACCACCTCACGATCCTCGCCCTGGTGTCCGCCCTGCGCGGCGACACCGACACCGCGATGCACCGCATCGACGCCGCCGCCGAGCAGATCGCCGAACGGGGACTGGGCCGGTCCGGCACGTTCGGCGCGTGGGCGTTCGCCTGCGTGGACCTGGCGCTGGACCGCCCGGCCGACGCCCTGGACCGGCTGCGGCTGATGGCCGCCGGCTCGGGCGGCGTGCACACCGGCATCAAGGTGATGGCCGCGCCGCACGTCGTGGAGGCCGCCGTCGGCTGCGGCCGGCCCGGCACGGCGGACCGGGCGCTGCGCCGGTACGAGAAGTGGGCGGGCACCACGGGCAGCGCGGCCCGGCTGGCCCTGTCGCACCGCTGCCGCGGCCTGCTCGCCCACGGCACGCGCGCCGAGGAGCACTTCCGCGAGGCGATCCGGCTGCACCGGGCCAGCGGCACCGCGATGGAGCTGGCCAAGACCGAGCTGTTCTACGGCCACCGGCTGCGCCGCGACCGCAAGCCCCGCGCCGCGCGCGAGCTGCTGCGCGACGCGGTGAAGATCTTCCAGCGCTACGACGCCGACCGCTGGGTCGCGCGGACCCGCGCCGAGCTGCGCGCCGCGGGCGAGGCCGTGGCGCCCGCCCAGGCCGAGCGGAGCGCCGACCGCGCCGGCCGCCGCGCCGCCCGCCGCGCCGACGCCGACCCGACCTCGGCGCTGACCCCGCAGCAGGCGCAGATCGCCCGCCTGGTCGCCGAGGGCGCGACCAACCGGGAGGTCGCCGCGCGGCTGTTCCTGAGCCACCGCACCGTCGAGCACCACCTGCGCAACATCTTCGCCAGGCTCGAGGTGCGGTCCCGCGTCGAGCTGACCCGGATGCTCGACTGACCCAGGAGGTGTGGTGCGCGACGACTACCGGCACTGGCAGCGGATCCCGACCCGCTGGCACGACAACGACGTGTACGGGCACGTGAACAACGTCGTGCACTACGCCTTCATGGACACCGTGATCAACACCTGGTTGATCGGGGAGGGCGGGTTGGACATCCACCGCGGGCAGGCCATCGGGCTGTGCGTGGAGTCCCACTGCAACTACCGCTCGTCCATCGCGTTCCCCGAGGCCGTCGACGCGGGCCTGCGGATCGGCCACCTCGGCCGGTCCAGCGTCCGCTACGAGATCGGCTTCTACCCGGAGGGGCGGGACGAGGTCGTCGCCGAGGGGTACTTCGTGCACGTGTTCACCGACCGCGACACGCGCAAGCCGGTGGCCATCCCGGCCGGGCTGCGCGCCGCGATGGAAGGGCTGGTGGTCGCGTGAGGACCAGGGGCGCGGTGCTGACCGAGGTCGGCGGACCGCTGCGGGTGCTCGACCTGGAGCTGGACCCGCCGGGCGACGGCGAGCTGCTGGTGCGGGTGCGCGCCACCGGGCTGTGCCACTCCGACCTGTCGGTGATCGACGGGTCGCGGATCCGGCCGCTGCCGATGCTGCTCGGCCACGAGGCCGCGGGCGAGGTGGTCGAGACCGGGCCGGGCGCGTCGGACTTCGCCGTCGGCGACCGGGTGGTGCTGTCGTTCGTGCCCGCCTGCGGCTCGTGCCGCCGGTGCGTGTCCGGGCGGCAGGCGCTGTGCGAGCCGGGCGCGGCGGCCAACCGCGAGGGCGCGCTGCTGGGCGGCGGACGGCGGCTGCGGCTGCCCGACGGCACGCGCCCGCACCACCACCTGGGCGTGTCCGGGTTCGCCGAGTACGCCGTGGTGTCGGAGAAGTCGGCCACGCTCGTGCCCGCGGACCTGCCGTTCGAGATCGCCGCCCTGTTCGGCTGCGCGGTGCTCACCGGCGCGGGAGCGGCGTTCTACAGCGCGCAGGTGGCGCCCGGCGACCGGGTCGCGGTGTTCGGCCTGGGCGGGGTCGGGCTGGCCGCGCTGCTGGCCGCGCGGGCGGCGGGCGCGGCGCAGGTCGTCGCCGTGGACGTCGTCGCGCACAAGCGCGAGCTGGCGCGCAAGCTCGGCGCGACGCACGACGTGGCCGGCGGGCCGGACGCGGTGGAGGCGGTGCGGTCGGTGACCGGCGGCGGCGCCGACAAGGTGATCGACACGACCGGTGTCGCCGCGGTGCTGGAACAGGCGTACCTGGCCACCGGCGCGGGCGGCACCACGGTGACCGTCGGCCTGCCGCACCCCGACCGCACGGTCTCGCTGCCCGCGTTGAGCCTGGTCGCGGAGGAGCGCACGCTCAAGGGCAGCTACCTCGGCTCGTGCGTGCCGCGGCGGGACGTGCCGCGGTTCGTCGAGCTGTACCGGGCGGGGCTGCTGCCGGTGCAGGAACTGCTCTCGGGCCGGCTCGCGCTGGACGACATCAACACCGGGTTCACCCGTTTGGCGTCAGGAGAAGCCGTCCGGCAGGTCGTCGTTTTGTGATCAGTCAGCCGGTACGGTTGCCCGGATCGGGTGACTGTGGGGCTGAAGGAGTGGTCTGCGGTGCGGAGACGGTCGATGCTCGCGGGTGTGGCCACCGCGGTGGGCGGGATGTTCGCGGCCGGGGGTTCGGCGGGCGCCTCGGGCCGCGCCGGCGGGCTCGGCCTGGCCGACTACCGCCTGGTGAACCTCGCCCACGTCAACGACCCGGACCGGACCAACGTCTACCCCGGCGACCCGGCGTTCACGATGACGACCGTGACGACGGTGCCGGAGCACGGCTTCTACCTGCAGTACGTGCAGCAGGGGGAGCACACCGGCACGCACTGGGGCGCGCCCGCGCACTTCAACGCCGACCAGCCGCACGCCGACGAGCTGGACGCCGACGACCTGTTCCTGCCCGCCGTGCGGATCGACGTGCGCGAGCAGGCCGCCCGCGACGCGGACTACGAGGTGAGCGTCGCCGACCTGCGGCGGTGGGAGAAGCGCCACGGTCGCATCCCGAACGAGGCCGCGGTCGTGCTGTGGACGGGGTGGGAGGACCGCTGGGGCACCCCGGCGTTCTTCAACTTCGACGCCGACGGGCGGATGCACCAGCCGGGGTTCTCGCTGGAGGCGGTGCGGTGGCTGGTCGACACCGGCCGGCTGGGCCGCCGGGGCGCGCTGGGCACGGACACGTTCAGCCCCGAGTCGGCGCTGGACGTGGAGTACCGGGTGTCCAAGCTGCTGTACCGGGAGCACCGGATCAGCCTGGAGATCCTGGCGAACCTGGCCCAGCTGCCGCCGACCGGCGCGCACGTCCTCGTCGGCGGCACGGTGAACCGGCGCGGTTCCGGCTCGCCCGCCAGCGTCTACGCGTTCGTGCCGAAGACCGCCGGGCCGAAGGGGTAGGTCAGGCGTCGTCCGGCGGGTGGTCGGCCGGCGTCAGCCGCAGTTGGCTGGCCAGCAACGCGGCCTGGACGCGGTTGTCCAGCTCCAGCTTCGCCAGGGTCCGCGACACGTAGGTCTTGACCGTCGACACGCTCATGAAGAGCCGCTCGGCGATCCCGGCGTTGTCCAGTCCGAGCCCGACCAGGCCGAGGACCTCCCGCTCCCGCTCGCTGAGCAGCCCGAGCCGCCCGGCCGCGTCGGGGAACGCGGTGGACCCCGCGGTCGGGCCGGAGATCCGCCGCAGGATCCGCCTGCTCAGCCCGGTGTCGATCACCGACGCGCCGCCGTGCAGCGCGCGGACCGCGTTGACCAGGTCCTTCGGCCGGAGCTGCTTGAGCAGGAAGCCGTCCGCGCCCGCGGTCAGCGCGTCGATCATCAGCTGGTCGTCGTCGAACGTGGTCAGCGCCAGCACCAGCGGCGGGTCCGGCGAGCGCTTGAGCCGCGCGGTGGCGGTCACGCCGTCCACCCGGGGCATGCGCAGGTCCATCAGCACCACGTCGGGCCGGTGCGCGCGGCACGCCGCGACCGCCTCCGCGCCGTCGGCCGCCTCGCCCACCACCTCGATGTCGCCCGCGGACTCCAGGACCGCCCTCGTCCCGGCGCGGATCAGGGCCTGGTCGTCCACGACGAGCACCCTGATCATGCCGCCGATCGTCCCACGGGGGCACCGGGGCCGCGACCGCGCGGCAGCTCGGCGCGCAGCACGAACCGGGAGCCGTCCGGCGACGGCGCGGCGGTGAGGTCCCCGCCCTCCAGCGCCGCCTCCTCGGCCAGCAGCCGCAGGCCGCGGCCCGTGCCGGGCAGGGACGGCGGGTGGCGCGGCCCGAGCGGGCTGGCCACGGTGAGCCGCACCCGGTCGTCCGCCACCAGCCGGACCTCGGCCCTCGGCACGGCGGCGTGCCGCAGCACGTTGGCCAGCGACTCGCGCACGATCCGGTAGCACAGGTCCCCGGTGGTGCCGGGCACCTCGCCCGGCACGTCCGCCGAGTAGGCCACCTCGACGCCCAGCGACCGGTAGTCGCGCACCAGGTCCGCCACGTCGTCGAGGCCGAACGCCGGCGCCGGGCCGTGCGCGTCCGCCGGCGCGGACAGCACGTCGAGCACCTCGCGGAGCTGCCCGATCGCCTCCCGGCCGACGTCCGCGATCAGCTCGCACCGCCGCCGGACCGACTCGGTGGCCGTCGGGTCGACGCTGATCGCGCCCGCCGTGGTCACCATCACGGTCACGTGGTGGCCGACGCCGTCGTGCATCATCGACGCCAGCCGGGCCCGCTCGGTCAGGCTCCGCTCGCGCAGCGTGCTCTCGCGCAACCGCTGCTGCCGCTCGGCCGACTGCGCCGCGAGCCGCTCGCGCTCGGCCGACGCCTCCTCCAGGCTGTTCTTCGCCAGGCCCATCACGAACGGGGCCACGGTGGCGAGCGACCAGTACACGAGCCCGTTGACCCCGTGCGCGGGCAGGTCGGCCCGGAACTCGAACAGGCGACCGGTGGCCACCGGCTGGAAGAGCACCTGGTGCGTCGGCCACAGCAGCACGCACGCCATGGACACCACGGCGGGCAGCCAGCGCCGCCGCCTGGTCAGCGAGAACGTCATCACGTAGATCGGGTACGGCAGGTCGGTCAGCAGGAACGTGGCGCACGCCACCACCACGGCCGGCCAATCGTGGTCGCGCCGCCACAACCCGACCACCACCGCGCACAACGCCGAGATCGCGGCGAACGCGGCGGGCGTCGGTGTGGGCGCGGTGCGGTGCAGCCCGGTCAGCAGCCCCACCGCGGCCGGACCGGCGATCACCAGCGCCGCCATGACGTCCCTGGCCCGCCGTGAGCGGAACAGGCGTTGCCACCGTCGGATCACCCGCACCATGCAAGCAGCTCCACCGCGCCCCGGCGACTCGCGGACGACCGAGCCGTCAACCCGCGTCCACAAGGCGCACCGACCTGTCACCGGGGGACGACACGGCCACCGCCCCGACGGGGGTCTCCTGGAGAGGACCGACCATTCGACCGACGGAGGCCCCGATGACCGCCACGCTCCGACGCCCGACCGTCCACACCGCGCCCACGCCCGCGCCCGCCCTGCGACCCGGCGGCGTCGCGGCGGTCCTCGGCGCCCGGCCGGAGGTCTTCAAGCTCGCGCCCGTGCTCGGCGCGCTGGGCGACGCCGCCCGGGTCGTCCGCCCCGCGCGGGACGAGTCCGCCGCGGTGGCCGGCGACGTGCGCGGCTGCCGCATCGCGGTGGCCCTGGAGGGGATGCGGCGGGCGTTCGCCGCCGACCGCCCGGACGCCGTGCTCGTACCGGGCGAGTCCGACACCGCGGTGGCCGCCGCGCTCGCCGCCGGCGCGCACGGCATCCCGGTGGTCCGGGTGGACGCCGGGCTGCGCGGCCACGAGCCGCACCGCGCCGAGGAGCAGAACCGGGTCGTGCTCGACCGGGCCGCCGACGTGCTGTGCGCGGCCACCCCCGGCGACGTGGGCAACCTGGAGGCCGAGGGCCTCGGCGACCGGGACGTCCGGGTGACCGGCACCACCGCCGTGGAGGCCGTGCGCCACCGCCTCGGGTCGGAGCCGGGCCGGCTCGCCGTGCTGCGGGACCGGGGGCTGCGGCCCGACGACTACGTGCTGGCCACCCTGGGGCACGTGGACGACGAGGAGGCCCTGTTCTCGCTGGCGAACCAGCTCGCCGGGGTGGTGGACGCCGGGCACCCGGTCGTGCTGCCCGCGGACCCGCGCACGAAGGCGGCGCTGGCCCGCGCCGGCGCGCTGTCGTGCGGGATGGGCCTGCGCGTGGTGGACCGGCTGTGGCACTCGGAGTTCCTGGCGCTGGCCCGGCACGCGGCCCTGCTCGTCACCGACTCCGACGCGGTGCTGGAGGAGGCCACCGTCCTCAAGCGACCGGTCCTCGCGGTGGGGCGGCAGACCGCGCGGCCCGAGGCGTTGCGCGACTTCGGCGTGCCCGTCGGCCCCGGCGACGACCTCACGGACCTCGCGCTGGACTGGCTCGCCGACGGCGACGACCGCCGTGCCGCGCTCGCCGCCCTGCCGTCGCCGTTCGGGGACGGGCGCGGCGGCCGGCGCATCGCCGCCGCCGTGCGCGACGTGGTCCGGACCGGCGCACGCCGCTGACCGGCGTGCCACCGACCGGCGTGCCACCGACCCGCGGGTTGCCGCCGGCCTGCGGACCGCCGACCGGTGGGCTGCCGACCGCTTGCCGCCGACCCGGGCGCACGCCGGGCCGCGGATCGGCGGGCTGCGGATCGGCGGGTCGCCGGCCCGCCGCCGACCCGGCGCGTGTCGGCGCGGCCGGGCGGGGTAACCGGGTGGGCGACCGACGCGTTCGGGAGGAGAGCGATGAGCGACACGACGACGGTGGGCCGGTTGCGGAACGTGCTCGGGGACGTCGCGTACCCGGCCGACAAGGGGCAGTTGGTCGACCACGCGTCGCGCAACAACGCCGACGAGGACACCGTGCACGCGTTGCACTCGATCCCGGACCGCCGCTACGAGTCCTTCGACCAGGTGGTCGAGTCGGCCGCGATCGACCAGCGACGCGACGCCCGCTAGCCGTCCACAGTGGACGGACGAGTCCGGCGTTCGGCGGGTTGACACGTCCGGGTGACGTCACGCGGTGTGACCGACTTCGGCCCTCCGGCGTCGGCCGACTGGAGCCCGACGCGCGGGTCGTGGCGGTCGGCGACGAGATGTGCGTCATCGGCCACCCGGTCGGGTTTGCCCGATCTGCGCCCGGGTACGTCGGAAGCGTGAACACCCCGCTCGACATCGCCGACCTCTTCCCCGGCCTGCGCGTGGACGACCTCGTGGTGGACTACGAGGACGGGGACGACCCGGTGCTCCGCCACCCCGACGGCTCGGAGATCGACACCTGGCGGGAGAACTACCCGTACCCGACGCGCCTCTCGCGCGAGGACTACGAGCTGGCCAAGCGGTTGCTCCAGATCGAGCTGCTCAAGCTCCAGTACTGGATCAAGGACACCGGCGGCCGGATGGTCATCGTGTTCGAGGGCCGTGACGCGGCGGGCAAGGGCGGCACCATCAAGCGCTTCACCGAGCACCTCAACCCGCGCGGCGCGCGCGTGGTCGCGCTGGGCAAGCCGACCGAGCGCGAGCAGGGGGAGTGGTACTTCCAGCGGTACGTCAACCACCTGCCGACCGCCGGGGAGATCGTGCTGTTCGACCGGTCCTGGTACAACCGCGCCGGGGTCGAGCGGGTGATGGGGTACTGCACCGACGAGCAGTACGAGAGGTTCATGCGGCAGGCCCCGACGTTCGAGCGGATGCTGGTGGACGACGGGATCGTGCTCGTGAAGCTGTGGTTCTCGGTGTCGCGGGCGGAGCAGCGGACGCGGTTCCTGATCCGGCAGGTGGACCCGGTGCGGCAGTGGAAGCTCAGCCCCAACGACATCAAGTCGCTGGACCGGTGGGACGCCTACACCGAGGCGAAGGTGGCGATGTTCCGCGCCACCGACACCGAGGCCGCGCCGTGGACCGTGGTGAAGAGCAACGACAAGAAGCGGGCCCGCATCGAGGCCATGCGCAGCGTGCTGGCGCGCGTCGAGTACGCGGACAAGGACCACGACGTGGTGGGCGAGCCGGACCCGCGCGTGGTCGGGCCTGCGGCCACGCTGCTGGAGGAGGGCGAGGACGAGTCGTCGCTCAGCCCGACCCCGATCGCGCCGGCGGACGACCCGGACCACGGACCCGGCATCCACCCCGACGGGTCCACCCCCGACGGATCCACCGCCCGAATCCACCCCTGACGGGTCCACCGCGGCGACCCAACCCTGACGGGTTCACTGCGGGGATCAGCCGCCGACGGGCCTACCGCCGACGGGCGCAACGCCGGCAGATCCACCGCCGAGGGCCATCCCTGACGGGTCCACCGCCGGATCCGCCGCTGACGGGTCTCGGCGCGGTGCCCGACCGGTGAGTCGGGTGGCGGGGCCGGTCCGCGGGTCCGCCGTCGTGGTCGCTCGGGTTCGGTTGCCGGGGCGGGATCCGCCGGCAACCGGCGTCATCCCGGTCTCGTCATCCCGGTGTCGTCACCCCGGTGCCGGCGCTCAGGCGCCGTCGTTCGGGTTGCCGTCGCCGGTGGGCTCGGCCGGCGGCTCGACGGGGTCCGGGCTGGCGCTCGGGCTCTGCGTGGCGGTGGGGGCCTGGCTCGTCGTCGGCTGCTGCTGCGGCGTGGTGGTGGGCACGGGGTTGGCGGTGGTGGTGCCGCCGTCCGTCACGGGTTCGGGGGTGTCGCCCGCCGGCGTGCCGGTCGGGGCGGCGGAGGTCGTGGCCTCGGCGGTCGTCTCCTCGGACGGGGCCGGGGCGCGGGGCGTGACCAGGAACCGGGGCTGGGCCGGGTCCTCCGCCGTGTCCGAGGAGACCGCCTGCTTCGGCTCGGCCTGCTGCGTGGCCGGTCCCGGCGGCGACGGGGTCGCCGGCTCGTCGCCCGACAGCGCGGCCAGCGTGATCGCGAACGCCCCGGCCATCGCGCCCGCCGACGCCACCAGCGCCTTCCACGACGTGCCCGCCCGGCGCGGCAGCTCCTCGGTCGGGTCGCCGGGGTCCGGCTCGGCCGGTGCGGGGTACGCGGGCGGGAACGTGCCCAGGACCCGCGCGCACTCGTGCGCGGTCGGGCGGTCCTCCGGCGCGGACGCCGTCATCGCGGCCAGCAGGCGGCGCAGGTCGGCGGGCAGCTCCACGGGCACCACCGGCGGGCGGTGCAGCCGGGCGACCGCCGCCTCCACCTCGCTGCCCGGGTACTCGCGCCGCCCGGTCAGGCACTCCAGCAGCACTAGGCCGAGCGCGTACACGTCGGTCGGGTGGTCGACGTCCCCGCCCAGCACCTGCTCCGGCGCGAGGTAGGCGGCGGTGCCGACGAGCTGGTTGGTGCGGGTCAGCCGGGTCGCGCCGGTCAGGTGGGCCAGGCCGAAGTCGGCGAGGTAGGCGTCGTCGTCCTGGTCGAGCAGGATGTTCGCCGGCTTCACGTCCCGGTGCACGAGGCCGTGGGCGTGCACGTGCGCGAGCGCGTCGGCCAGTCGGGCACCGAGCGTGCGCACCTCGTCGACCGGCACCGGGCCGAGTGTCATCCGGTCGTGCAAGGTCCGGCCTTCGACCAGGCGCATCACCACGAACGGCCGGGGACCGGTGGTGTCGGCGTCGTACACCGAGACCAGCGCCGGGTGGGAGAGCGCGGCCAGCACGCGGACCTCGTTGTCGAACCGCTGCGCGGCCGCGGGGTCGAAACCGGGCTGGAAGAGCTTGATCGCGACGTGCCGGCGCAGGACCGCGTCCCACGCGCGGTGGACCTCGGCCATGCCGCCGGCCCCGATCGGCTCGATCAACTGGTAGCGGTCGGCCAGCACGTTGTCGCTTACCGAGGGTGACACCGTCATACCTCCGGTCGCGTGATCAGGACACTTCCGAATGCCCTGCGCACGCCTCGCGCAAACAGGTGAGCACGGCTCGGGTCGTCTTTCCGCACGTCGATGATCGTGCCGGCGGCCGGAAACGGCGCGTAACCGGCGTCACTTTGACGCCCGGTTCGATCACCGGCATGCTGGTGGCAGAGGGGAGTACCCACTCCGCCCGTGATCGTCACTACGGCCGCTCCGCGGCGGCCCGGTCACGGCGTCACCGCGCTCGGTGGCCGGGGAGACCTCTGGTTCGGACGAGAGCCGGAGGAGCCATGCGCGTCACGTCCCGGGTAGTCGCCGCCATCGCCACGATCACCGCCGTCACCGCGCTGAGCGCGTGCGGTTCGTTGCAGGAAGCCTCCGACGCGGCCGCCGCCGTCGCCGACACCGCCTCCACCGTGCAGGTCTGCACCGAGGCGCTGTCCCAGGCCACGACCGTGTTCGACACGTCGAGCCCGGAGCGCGCGGTGGACCAGGCCCACGCCGCCGGCGCCACCCTGGCCGACCTGGCGGCCGACGCGGGGAACACGACCGTGAACGAGGCCGTCGGCGCGCTGGCCGCCACGCTGCGCGACGTGACCCTGGAGGACCTGGTCCTGCGCCCGGCCGCGTGGCTGGAGGACAAGGCCGCCCGGGTCGCCGACCTCACCGCCGCCTGCGCCCCCTGAGCCCCGGAACCGCTATTCGGCACGGGGTCGGCTGAACGTCTTTTTCCCGCGTCCTCCGGATCGGGGTCGAAATAATCCGGTCGTGCGGTCCGGGAATTCGCGAACCGGCTGCCCGGGGTAGCCGGTTCGGTTCCCCGAAATGGTATGCCGCCGATCGGCGGTTGCCGCCGCCGGCCACCGCTGGAAACGTCGGCGGCCCGGTCGTCGCGGACATCGGGCGAAATCCGGAGTCGACTGGCGGAATTGCGCATGGAGGTCGGGCCGTTGTCGGTGGAAAGCGTGGCCGACCTCTTCTCGGACCGTGTCGGCGTCGAACCGGACGTGACCGCGGTGGTGTGCGGCGCGCAACGGCTCACCTTTCGGGAATTGGCCGCGAGGGTGGAGCGGGTGGCGGACGGGCTGCTCGCGCGCGGCGTGCGGCCGGAGGACCCGGTCGGCCTGCTGCTCGACCGGGGCGTGGACGCGGTGGTGGCCCTGCTCGCGATCCTGCGGGCGGGTGGCGCGGTCGCGCCGCTGGCCGCCGACCTGCCGGACGTGCGGCTGGCGGAGCTGCTGGCCGACTCGCGCCCGGCCCTCGTCCTCACCCGGCGACGGCTCGCGCACCGGCTGCCCGACGTGCCCACCGCGTTCGTCGAGGACGACCACCCGGCCGCCGGGATCCCCCCGCCCCGCCTCACCCCCGACCACCTCGCCTACGTGCTGCACACCTCCGGCTCCACCGGCCGCCCGAACGGCGTGCTGGCCACCCACCGCGGCCTGCTCGCGCTGCACGCCCACCACGCCGGCGGCCTGTTCGCGTCGGCGGCCCGGCTGAAGGTCGCCCACACCGCCGGGTTCGGCTTCGACGCGATGTGGCTGCCGCTGCTGTGGATGCTGGCCGGGCACGAGCTGCACGTGATCGACGACGACACCCTCGCCGACCCGAGGGCGCTGGCGGCGCACGTCGCGGCCGCCGGGATCGACGTGCTGGACGAGACGCCGTCACGGCTGCGCGAGCTGCTGCGCGCGGGCCTGCTCGACGGCGACCGCCGGCCGCGGCTCGTGGTCACCGGCGGAGAGCCCGTGGACCCGGACCTGTGCGCGAGCCTGGTCGCCGCGGGCGTCGCCGCCCACAACTCCTACGGCACCACCGAGGTCGCGGTCGAGAGCCTCCTGTGCCCGGTGACCGAGGTCGACCACGCCGTGCTGGGCCGGCCGATCGCGGGCGTCCGCGCGCACGTCCTGGACGACGCGCTGCGCCCGGCGCGGGAGGGCGAGCTGTACCTGGCCGGTCCCGGCGTGGCCCGCGGGTACCTCGGCCGGCCGGGGCTCACCGCCGCGTCGTTCGTGGCCGACCCGCACGGCCCGCCCGGCAGCCGGATGTACCGCACCGGCGACCTGGTGCGCCGCCGCCCGGACGGGCTGCTCGACCACCTGGGCCGGACCGGCGGGCACGTGAAGGTGCGCGGGGTCCGGGTGGACCCGGGCGAGGTCGAGGCGACCCTGTTGCGGCACCCGGCCGTGTCCGCCGCGGCGGTGGTGCTGCGGGACGCCAGGCTGGTCGCGTACGTGGTCGCGGACACCGCGCCGGACGCGCTGCGGTCCTTCCTCGCCGACCGGCTGCCGGCCCAGGCCGTGCCGTCGCCGGTGGTGCCGCTGCCCGCGCTGCCGTTGACGCCCAACGGCAAGCTCGACCGGCGCGGCCTCCCCGAACCGCGACCCGCCGGCCCGGTGACGCCGCCGCGCACCCCCGCCGAGGAACGGGTCGCCGCCGTGTGGCGGGACGTGCTCGGCGTCGAGCGGGTCGGCGCGCACGACGACTTCGTGGCGCTGGGCGGCGACTCGATCCTGGCCATGCGGGTGGTGGCGGCGCTGGACCCGGACCTGCCCGCGCGGCGGGTGTTCGCGCTGCGCACGGTCGAGGCCCTGGCCGCCGAGCTGTCCGACGACCGCCCCGCGCCCGACCCCGCCACCGGGCCGCCCGACACCTCCGCGCCGTTGTCGTACGCGCAGGAACGCCTGTGGTTCCTGGACGAGTTCGCGCCCGGCGGCGCGGAGT
Organism: Actinosynnema sp. NPDC004786; assembly: GCF_053601135.1. Lineage (NCBI taxonomy): Bacteria > Bacillati > Actinomycetota > Actinomycetes > Pseudonocardiales > Pseudonocardiaceae > Actinosynnema > Actinosynnema sp. NPDC004786. Next base: position 99,248 of record NZ_JBSGBG010000028.1, read on the forward strand.
ACACCACCACGGCGGGGTTCCGGTTGCGCGGCGAACCCGACCGGGGCGCGCTGAGCGCCGCGCTGACCCGGCTCGTCGCCCGGCACGAGCAGTTGCGCACCACCTTCCACACCGTCGACGGCCGCGGCACGCAGGTGGTCGGACCGCCCTACGAGGTCGCGCTGGAATCCGTGACCGCGTTGGCCGACTTCGTGGACCGGCCGTTCGACCTGCGCACCGGGCCGCTGCTGCGCGCCGCCCTGCTGGACGGCGAGGAGGACGGCGAGCACCTGCTCGTGCTGTGCCTGCACCACATCGTCACCGACGGCTGGTCGATGGGCGTGCTGGCCGAGGAGCTGGGCCTGTGCTACTCCGCCGCGGTGCGCGGGCGGGAGCCCGACCTCCCGCCGCTGCCCCTGCGCTACACCGACTTCGCCCGCCGGCAGCGCGCCCGGCTCGCCGGGGCCGCCCTGGACGCGCACCTCGCGCACTGGGAGCGGCGGCTGGCCGGGATGGCGGTGCTGGACCTGCCCGCCGACCGGCCGCGCCCGGCGGTGGCGACCACGGCCGGGGCGACCCACCACCGGACCGTGCCGCCCGACGTCGCCGCCGCCCTGGGCGAGCTGGGCCGCGCCCACGGCGTGACGCTGTTCACCACGCTCGTGGCGGCGGCGCAGGCGTTCCTGGCGCGGGTGAGCGGCCGGCGGGACGTCGCGGTCGGCACGGTGACCTCGGGCCGCGACCACCCGGACCTCGCCGGGCTGGTGGGGTTCTTCGTCAACACCGTGGTGATCCGGTCCGAAGTGGACCCCGCACTGTCCTTCGCGGACTTCCTGCGCCGCGTCAAGGACGTCGTCCGCGACGCGCTCGACCACGACGAGGTGCCCTTCCACCGCCTGGTCGAACTGCTGCGGCCCGACCGCGACGCGGGCCGCTCGCCGCTGGTGAACGTGGTGGTGGCGCTGCAGAACGCGCCCGCCGCACCGCCCGCGCTGGAGGGCCTGGACGTGGCGGTGTTCGACCCGCCGCGCCGGGCCGCCGCGTTCGACCTGACGCTCGAGTTCACCCGCGACGACCGCGGCCTGCGGCTGGCCGCGGAGTACCGCACCGACCTGTTCGACGACGCCACCGTCGCCCGGCTGGTCGACCGCTTCCTGGTGCTGCTCGCCGACGTCGCCGCCGATCCGGGCCGACCGCTGTCCCGGCTGCGGCTGCTCGCGCCCGGCGAACGGCGGCGGGTGCTGCACGACTGGCCGCCCGGCGCGACCGCCCCGGACCGCACGGTCACCGGCCGGTTCGCCGACCGGGTCGCCGCCCGGCCCGACGCGATCGCGGTGACCTGCGACGGGGTGTCCCTGACCTACCGCGAGCTGGACGCCTCCGCCAACCGGCTCGCGCACGGGCTGCTCGCGCGCGGCGTGCGGCCGGAGGACCGCGTCGGCGTCTGCGCCCCGCGCGGCCCGGCCGCCGTCGTCGCGCTGCTGGGCGTCCTCAAGGCCGGCGCCGCGTTCGTGCCGTTGGACCCGGCCTACCCGACGACCCGGCTCGCCGACATGGTCGCCGACTCCGGCACGGGCCTCGTGCTCGCGCCCGCCGACCTGCGCGACCGGCTGCCCGCCGGGGTCGAGGTCGTGGACCTGGAGGCGGACGCCGCGTGGCCCGACCACGCCCCGCCCGTGGTGGTGCGGCCGCGCAACGCCGCCTACGTCATGTTCACCTCCGGCTCCACCGGCCGCCCCAAGGGCGTGCTGGTCGAGCACCGGTCGGTCGCCCGGCTCGCCGAGGGCGACCCGTTCCCGATCGGGCCGCACGACGTGGTGGCGCAGTGCTCCACGCTGTCGTTCGACGCGTCCACGTTCGAGATCTGGGCGGCGCTGCTGTCCGGGGCGCGGCTCGCGGTGTCCTCCCGGACGCTGCTGTCGCCGGAGGACCTGCGCGCCTTCACGGCGGCGCACGGCGTCACCGTGCTGTGGCTGACCGCCGGCCTGTTCCACGAGGTCGCCGCCGCCGACCCGACCGCGTTCGCCGGGCTGCGGCACCTGGGCAGCGGCGGCGACGTGATCTCGCCCGAGCACTGCGCCGCCGTGCTGCGGCACGTGCCGGACCTGCGGATCGTGGACGGGTACGGCCCCACCGAGAACACCACGTTCGCCACCGCGCACGTGGTGCGGCCCGCGGACCTGGCCGCCGCCGCGCTGCCGATCGGCCGCCCGATCACCGGGGCCCGCTGCTACGTGCTGGACGACAACCTGGACCCGGTGCCGGCGGGCACGCCCGGCGAGCTGCACGTCGGCGGGACCGGCCTGGCCCGCGGCTACCTCGGCCACCCCGGGCTGACCGCGCGGCGGTTCGTCGCCGACCCGTTCGGGCACGGCGGGCGGCTGTACCGCACGGGCGACGTGGTCCGCTGGACGGCCGACGGGCTGCTGGAGTTCCTGGGCCGCACCGACGACCAGGTGAAGATCCGCGGGTTCCGGGTGGAGCCGGGCGAGGTGGAGGCGGCCCTGCGCCGCCACCCCGACGTGACCGAGGTCGCCGTGGTGCCGCACGAGCACGTGCCCGGCCACCGGCAGCTCGTCGCCTACGTCGTCGCCGGCACCGGGACCGACGAGCTGCGCCGGTTCCTGGCCGACCGGGTGCCCGCGCACCTCGTGCCCGCCGTGTTCGTGCCGCTGCCCGCGTTGCCGCTGATGGTGAGCGGCAAGGTGGACCGCCGGGCGCTGCCGCCGCCGCGCGCCCGCTCGACCCGCGCCCACGTGCCGCCGAGCGGGCCGGCCGAGGAGGCGCTGGCCCGGGTCTGGGCGGAGGTGCTCGGCGTCGAACGGGTCGGCGCGGACGACAACTTCTTCGCCCTGGGCGGGGACTCCATCCTCAGCATCCAGGTGGTGTCGCGGGCCCGGGAGCTGGGCGTGTCCGTGACGCCCCGGGACGTGTTCCTGCACCAGACGCTCAGCGGCGTCGCGGCGCACGCCACCGCCGCCCGGCCCGCGCCCGCCGACACCGGACCCGCGACCGGCGCGGTGCCGTTGACGCCGGTCCAGCACTGGTTCCTGGCCACCGCGCCGACGCCGGCGCACTGCGCGCAGTGGGTCGAGGTCGAGCTGGACCCGGACGTGGACGTGGCCGCGCTGCGGGCCGCGGTCGAGGCGCTGCCCGTGCGGCACGACCAGCTCCGCGCCCGGTTCGAGCGGGTGGACGGGCAGTGGCGGCAGCACGTGCCGGAGGAGGTGGGGCACGAGGTCTTCGCCACCGGGTCCGCCGGGCCGGACGAGTGGCGGCCGTCGTTGGCCGAGGGGCCGCTGTTCCGGGCCGTGCTGTCCGGGCGACGGCTGGTGCTGATGGCGCACCACCTCGTGGTGGACGGCGTGTCGTGGCGGATCCTGCTGGAGGACCTGGCGACCGGCTACGAGCAGGCCGCCGCCGGCCGGGCCGTCGACCTCGGACCGAGGACGACGTCGTTCCGCGAGTGGGCGCGGCGGCTGCGCGCGCACGCCGCGGCCGGCGGGTTCGACCACCACGCGGCGTACTGGGACCGCGCCGTCACCGGCGAGGCCGCCCGGGACGAACCCGAGCTGCCCGAGCGCGCCGTCACCGTGCGGCTGCCGGCCGGGGACACGGCCGCGTTGCTGCGCGGCGCGTCCGCCGCCTACCGCGCCGGCGTCGAGGACGTGCTGGTCGCCGCCGTGGCCCGGGTGTTGGGGCGGTGGCGCGGGGTGGCCCGCGTGCCGCTGGAGCTGGAGGGCCACGGGCGGGAGGACCTGTTCGCCGGGGTGGACCTGTCCCGCACGGTCGGCTGGTTCACCACCCTGTGCCCGTTCGCCGCCGAGGCGCACGACGACTGGGGCACGGCGGTCAAGGCCGCCAAGGAAGGGCTGCGCGCCGCGCACCACCACGGGCTGGGCCACGGCGCGCTGCGGTGGCTGACCACGACCCGCCCGGCCGACCACCGGCCGTGGGCGCGGGTCAACTACCTGGGCCGCTTCGACGCGGTGTTCGCCCGCGTCCCCGGCGGCATCCGGCTCGCCAAGCCGCCGACGACCGCGCCGCGCCTGGACGTGACCGCCGCCGTCACCGCCGCCGGGGAGCTGGAGGTGGAGTGGCTGCACGCGCCCGACGCGCACCCCACGCCGGAGGTGGCGCGGCTGGCGGAGGAGGTGCTGACCGCGTTGCGGGAGATCGCCGACCACTGCGTCGCTCCCGGCGCGGGCGGCGTCACGCCGTCGGACTTCCCGCTGGCCCGGCTGGACCAGGCGGAGCTGGACCTGGTCGCGGGCGACGGCCGGTCCGTCGAGGACGTGTACCCGCTCACCCCCGCGCAGAGCGGGATGCTGTTCCACAGCCTGTCCCGGCCCGACGCGTACGTGGAGCAGGTGCACCTGACCCTCGCCGACGCCGACCCGGAGGGCCTGGCGCGGGCGTGGCGGCGGGTGGTCGACGCGAACCCCGCGTTGCGCACGACCGTGGTGTGGGAGGGGGTGCGCGAGCCGGTGCAGGTGGTGCGGCGGTCGGTCGACCTGCCGATCGCGCACCACGACTGGCGGGGCGCGGCGGGGGAGGAGCGCTGGCGGCGGCTGCTGGCCGAGGACCGGGCGGCCGGGTTCGACCTGTCCTCCGGGCCGTTGGCCCGGGTGGCGGTCGTGCGGACCGGTGAGCGGGAGGTCCGTCTGCTGTGGACGTTCCACCACGTGCTGCTGGACGGGTGGAGCGCGTTCCAGGTGCTGTCGGAGGTCCTGGGCGGGCCGCGGGCCCGGCGGCCGTTCCGCGACCACGTGGCCAGGGTGCTGGCCGCGGATCCCGGCGAGGAGCGGTGGCGTGCCGCGTTCGAGGGCTTCCGCGGGCCGCCCCCGCTGCCGTACGACCGGCCCCCGGACCGCGCGCACCTGTCGTGCTCGTCGGCCGTGCACGGGGCCGGGCTGCCCGCCGGCGTGCGGGCGTTCGCGCGGCGCAACCGGTTGACGCTGGGGACCGTCGTGCAGGGCGCCTGGGCGTTGCTGCTGGCGCGGCGCGGTGGGACGTCGGACGTGTGCTTCGGGCTGGTCGTGTCCGGGCGGACGCCGGACCTGCCGGGGTCGGACGCGGTGGTCGGGATGCTGGTCAACACGGTGCCCGTGCGGGTCCGGGTGGAGACCGACGACGTGCCGCGCTGGCTGGCGCGGTGGCAGGCCGAGGGGCGGCCGTCGGACCACGCGGCCCTGACCGACGTGCGGCGGTGGGCCGGGGCGCCCGCCGGGACGCCGTTGTTCGACAGCGTCGTGGTGGTCGAGAACTACCCGGTGGACGACGGGCTCGCGGCGGTCGACGTGCGGGCGGTGGAGAACACGAACTACCCGCTGCACCTGGTCGTGCACGACGCCGAGCCGCTGACGGCCCAGCTGGGCTACGACCCGGACCTGTTCGACGCCGCCACGGCCGCCGGGCTGGTGGACGAGTTCGCCGGGCTGCTGGCGGACCTGGCGGGCGACGCGGCGGCGGTGACCCTGCCGGCCGCTTCCCGGCCGACGGAGCCGCCGACGGACCCGCCTACGGACCCGCCGTCCGGGCTGCCGTCCGCCGCCGGTCCGGCGCGGTTCGTGCCGCCGACCACGCCGGGGGAGCGGGAGGTCGCCCGGGCCTGGGCCGAGGTGCTCGGGGTGGACGGGGTCGGGTGCGCCGACGACTTCTTCGCCCTCGGCGGCGATTCCGTGCTCGCCATCCGGGTCGCCGCGCGGCTCCGGCCCGTCTTCGGGCGCGCCGTGGCCCCCCGGACCCTGTTCGACCACCCGACGGTCGGCGCGTTGGCGGCGGCGCTCGGGCGCACCGCCGCCGAGGACGCGCGGGCGCGGGACTACGAGCTGTGACGACGGAGGCCGCCGTGCGGGACGAGGACATCGCCATCATCGGGGTCGCCGCCCTGCTGCCCGGGTTGGAGGGCGGCGGGCTGGACGCGCTGCGCCGGCTGCTCGCCGACGGCACGGACCTGGTCGGCCAACCGTCGCCGACCCGCGTGCGGCACACCGGCGGCCGGGCGGGCGCCCGGTACCTGCCCATGGCGTACCTGGACCGGATCGACCTGTTCGACCACCGGTTCTTCGGCATCTCCCGCCGCGAGGCCGAGATGATGGACCCGCACCAGCGGCTGCTGCTCCAACTCGCGCACGAGGCCGTCGAGAACGCCTGCCTGGCACCGGGGTCGCTGCGCGGGTCGCGCACGGCCGTCGTGTTCGGGCACGCGCAGTCCGACTACGACACCCTCTACCAGGGCGAGGACCCGCACCAGACGCTCGGCGCGCTGTCGGCGTCGTCGGCCGCGCGCGTCGCCTACCACCTGGACCTCACCGGGCCCGCGTACGTCGTGGACACGGCGTGCAGCAGCAGCCTCGCCGCGCTGGCGAAGGCGGTGGAGGAGCTGCGCCGGGGCACGGCGGACCTGGCGCTGGTGGGCGGGGTCAGCGTGCGGCCCGTGCTGTTTACCGAGCAGACGCACACCCCGGTCCGGGGCGTGGAGTCCACGGACGGCCGGTGCCGCCCGTTCGACGCGAAGGCCACCGGCGCGACGGCGGGCGAGGGCGGCGCGGTGGTGCTGCTGCGCAGGCTGCGCGACGCGGTCGCGGCGGGCGACCCGGTGCGCGCCGTGGTCAAGGGCGTCGCGGTCAACCACAACGGGCACCGCATGGTCGGCCTCAGCGCGCCCAGCCGGGTCGCCCAGACCGAGGTGCTGCGCCAGGCGTGGCGCGACGCCGACGTCGACCCGGCGACCGTGGCCTACGTCGAGTGCCACGGCTCGGCCACGCCCCTGGGCGACGTGATCGAGGTGGACGCGCTGCGCGAGGCGTTCACCGAGGCCGGGGTGCCCGCGCCGGGCTGCGCGATCGGGTCGGTCAAGGGCAACGTCGGCCACCTCGACGGCGCGGCGGGCATGGCCGGGCTGCTCAAGGCCCTGCTGTCCGTGACGCGCGGCGAGCTGTACCCGACGGCGCACTTCGAGTCGCCCAACCCGATGCTCGACCTGTCCGGGCCGGTGCACGTCAACCCCGGCCTGCGGCCGTGGCCGGGACGTGACGGCGTGCCGCGCCGGGCGGGCGTGAGCGCGTTGGGCATGACCGGCACGAACGTGCACGCGGTGCTGGAGGAGCCGCCGCCGTCCGACCCGGCGGAACCGCGGTCCGGCGTCGAGCTGGTGACCGTGTCCGCGAAGTCCGCGGCGGCGTTCCGCGCGTACTGCGACCGGCTCGCCGACTTCGTCGAGCGCACCGGGCACGGCCTGCGGACCGTGGCGCACGCGATGAACCGGGGGCGCGACGACCACCCGTTCCGCGGCGCGTTCCCGGCGGAGAGCGCCGCCGAGCTGGTCGAGGCGCTGCGGTCGGCCGTGCCGCCGGACGCCGCCGCGCCCGACGACCGGCCCGTCGTGGTGCTCCTGCCGGGCGACGCCGCGCCGGACGACGCCGCGTGGGCGGAGCTGGTGTCGGCGTTCCCCGAACTGGCCGGGGTGGCGCTGCCCGGGACGCCCGCGGCCCGGCTGGTCGTGGCGCAGACCGCGTTGCTCGACCTCGCGCGGTCGCTCGGCGTGCGGGACGCGCACCTGGTCGGCTCGGGCGCGGGGAACCTCGCGGTGCGGGTGGCCCGCGGTGAGCTGTCCACGTCGGACGCCGTCGCCGCCGCCGCGGACCTCGGGCTGACCGCCGACCTGGACCGCACCCGGCTGGCCGGGGTGGTCGAGCGGTTCGCCGCCGACCAGGCCGTGCTGGTGGACCTGGGCGGCAACGGCGTGCTGACGCGGGAGATCCGCCGGCTGCGGCCGGACCTGCCGTGCGTGGAGCTGTTCTCGGTGCCGGGGCGGCGGGGCGTGCTGCGGCAGCTCGGCGCGCTGTACCGGCTCGGCGCGCGGGTCGACTGGGACGCCCACTACGCCGACGCCGCCGTCCCGCGCGTCGAGGCGCCCACCTACCCGTTCGACCCGGTGCGCTGCTGGTGCCGCCCCCTCGGCCCGGTCGGGGACGCCCGGCCGGCCCCGGAACCCCGGCGCGCCGAGCCGGGGGAACGGCCGGCTCCCGGGCGCGGGCGCGGCGAGGCGGGGGAACGCCGTGGCGGGCCCGAGGAACGCGTGGCCGAGGTGTGGCAGGAGGTGCTGGGCGCGGAGGGGCTGACGCCGGACTCGGACTACTTCGCCCTCGGCGGCACGTCCATCGCGGGCATCAGCGTGCTGCGGGCGTTGGAGCGCGACTTCGCCGTGCGGCTCACGTTCGCCGACCTCTACGCCCACCCGACCGTGCGCGCCCTGGCCGCCCGGGTCGCCGAACTCCGGGACGCGGGCGGGACGGGCGCGCCCGCGTCGGTGGCCGTCGTGCCGCGCGGCGGCGCGCTGCCGGTGTCGTTCGGCCAGGAGCAGCTGTGGTACCTCGACCGGCTCGACCCCGGCACCCCGCTCTACAACATCCCGCACGACCTGCGCCTGACCGGGCCGCTGGACCGGACCGCGCTGCTCGCCGCCGTGCGCGGCGTGCTGACGAGGCACGAGGTGCTGCGCACGCGCATCGAGGCCGACGACGACGGCGTGCCGCGGGCGTACGTGCGGGAGGAGGAACCCGAACTCGTCGTGCACGACCTGAGCGGGCTGCCGGCGGCCGAACGGCACCGCGAGGCCCGCCGGCTGGTCGACGCGGAGGCCGTGCGGCCGTTCGACCTCGCCTCCGGGCCGCTGGCGCGGACGTCGTTGATCAAGCTGGCCGACGACGACCACGTGCTGCTGTGGAGCTACCACCACATCGTCTTCGACGGCTGGTCGCCCACGGTGTTCTTCCGCGACTTCACCGAGCTGTACCTGGCGGCGCTGGCCGGCCGGGAGCCCGACCTGCCGGAGCTGACCGCGCAGTACGCCGACTTCGCCGACTCGCAGCGCCGCCGGTTCGCCGACGGGGCGCTGGAGCGCGACCTGGCGTTCTGGCGGTCGGAGCTGGCCGGGCTGCGGACGCCGGAGCTGCCGCTGGACCGGCCCCGGCCCGCCACGCGCTCGTTCGCGGGCGGGATGGTCGAGTTCGAGGTGGGCGAGCGGGACGCCGAGGCGGTCCGCGCGTTGAGCAGGCGGCTCGGCGTGACCACGTTCGTCACCATGCTCGCCGTGGTGGACGCCCTGCTGCACCGCTGGGGACGGCTCACCGACGTGGTGGTGGGCGTGGCCACCTCCGGCCGGGTGGACCCGGCGAGCCACGACCTGATCGGCTACTTCAACAACGTGCTGCCGTTCCGCACGCCGGTGCGCGGCGAGGCCCGGTTCGGCGACCTGGTCCGGCGGTGCGCGCGCACCGTGGCCGACGTGCTCGACCACGAAGAGGCGCCGCTGGAGAAGGTCGTCGCCGACGTGCTGGGCCGCCGCGACCCGGCGCGGCACCCGCTGTTCGACGTCGTCTACACCTACCAGAACGTGCCGCAGGCGACCGCCGAGCTGGCCGGGCTGCCCTGCTCCCGCTACCTCGACGGCGCGATCGCGGGCATCGCGCCCGGCACCGCGAAGTTCGACCTGACCTTCGGCGTGGTCGACCAGGGCGCGGGCGCGATGAGCGGCTACGTCGAGTTCGCCACCGCGCTGTACGACCGCGCGACCGCCGAGCGGCTGGCGTCGTGGCTGCCCGCCGTCGTCGCCCGGGTCGTGGCCGACCCCGACGTGCGGCTGGACGAGTTGACCGAGGTGGGGGCGCACGTGGTGAACGACGGTCCGACGGGGGCGCACGTGGTGAACGACGGTCCGACGGGGGTGCGGGTGGTGGACGGCGGTGCGACCGGGGCGATGGGGGCGCGCGGGAACGGCGGCGGCCCGGGGCGGGCGGTGGAGGTGCTGAGCGCCATCTGCGCCGACCTGCTCGACGTGGACGCCGTGTCCGCGGCCGACAACTTCTTCGCGCTGGGCGGCGATTCCGTGCTCGGCGTGCGGGTGGCGGCACGGGCGGCCAAGGCGGGCGTGCACATCACGCCGCAGCAGTTGTTGCAGCACCCGACCCTGGGCGAGCTGGCGGCGGCGGCCGTGGTCGACGGCGCGCCGGCCGCCGAGCCGGAGCCCGCGCCCGTGCCCGCGGCCGCGCCGGACGGGCGGCCGATCCCGCTGACCCCGATCATGCGCGGCTTCCTGGAGCACCTGCCCGACCGGCGCGGCGACTTCGTGGAGGTGCACGTGCTGGAGCTGACGTCGGCCGACATCACCGCCGACGCCGTCCGCACCGCCCTGCGGCACCTGGTCGCGCGCCACGAACCGCTGCGCTACCGGTTCCGGCGCAACGCCGTGGGCACCCGGGCCGAGTGCGCCCCGGACGCGGAGGCGCCGTTCGACGTCGTGTTCCTCCCGCCGGGCGACGAGCGCGAGGTCGTGGAGGCCGACTGCCGGGCGTTGCGGCACGACCTCGACCTGGAACGCGGACCGCTCGCCCGCGCCCGCTACTACGAGCGCGGGCACCGGCGCGGCGGGCTGCTGGCGCTCCTCGTGCACCACTTCGTGTTCGACAACATGTCCACCGTCGTGCTGATGGACGACCTCGACGCGCTGCTCGCCGAGGCGGCGGCCGGACGTGCCGCCGCGCCCCGGCCCGCGCCCGCGGCGTGGCGGGAGTGGGCCTGGCGGCTGCACGACCTGGCCGAGTCCGACGAGGTCGCGGGGGAGCTGGCGTACTGGACGGCGGTCCTGCGCGAGGGCGGGTCGTACGGGACGGTGGCGGGGACGGGCGGGGAGGGCCTGGCGAGCCGGTCCGTCGCGCCGGTGGACGTGCCGTCCGCGTCCGGGCGGGAGCTGGCGCTGTGCGCGGCGGCGTCGGGCCTGGCCCGGGTGGGCGGCGCGGCCGGCGCGTACCTGATGGTGGAGGGCGAGGCCACGCCCAACGTGTACCGGCGGGCCGGCCGCGGGCCGTCGATCGGGTGGTTCACCAGCCTGCACCCGGTCGCGCTGCCCGTGGCGGGCGCCGCGCGCGACACGTTGTCGCTCGTGGTCGACCGCGCCCGGTCCGTGCCGCACGACGGCGTCGGGTACGGCGTGCTGCGCCACCTGTCGCCGCACGGCCCGGGGGTGGACCGGTTGCGCGCGTTGCCGGAGCCGGGGGTGCTGCTCGTGCACGTGCCGGGGGACATGGCGGCGTTCGACTCCGGGGTCGGGCTGCTGCGGAGCCGGTGGGACCTCTCGGTGAACCTCAAGCACGCCATGACGGCGTGGTTCGGCCTGATCATCGCCGTGTCGGAGCGGGACGGCGAGGTGCGGCTGGAGCTGAGCGGGTCGGTCGGCGCGGACCCGTCCGGGCTGGAGGAGCTGGCCGACGCGATCGCCGCCGCCTACGGCGAGGCGGCGTGATCGCGGTCGCGGGCACGGGCTGGCGCCTGGGCGACCCGGTGCCGGTGTCGCGGTTGCCGGAGTGGGCCGACCTGGGCGACGCGGAACGGGCCGTGTGGTCCGGGCTGGGCATCGAGACCGTGGCGGTGGCCGAGTCCGCCACCGCCACCGACCTCGCCGTGGTGGCCGCCCGCCGGGCCCTGGCGGCGGCCTCCGCGTCCGAGGCGGACGTCGACGTGGTGATCACCGTCGAGCCCCGCGCGCCCGAGGCGCTGATCAGCTCCGACGCCACCCGGCTCCAGGCCGCCCTGGGCGCGCGCCGCGCGATGGCGTTCTCCGTCGGCGGGCTCGGGTGCGCGTCGCTCACCCCGGCCCTGCTCACCGCCGCCGGCCTGCTGCGCGACCCCGGCGTGCGGACCGTGCTCGTGGCGCACGGCAGCAAACCCGCCACGTCCCGCCGCTACCGCCACCCGGTGACGATCTACGGCGACGCCGGGGGCGCGCTGGTGCTCACCAGGACCGGCGACACCCGCGTGCGCGACGTGCTGCTGGAGACCAACGGCGACTACGCCGACCTGTTCCGCGTCCCGTACCGGGACCGGCCGTTCGCGCAGTGGCGGGAGGAGTGCGCCGACCCGGTCGCCTACGCGCTCCGGCTGGCGCGGGAGACGCGCGACCGCCTGCGCGACCTCACCGCCCGCCTCCTCGCCCGCAACTCGCTGACCCCCTCCGACGTGACGTGCTACGTGGCGCAGAACCTCTCCGCGCCCTCGCACGGCGTCTACGCGGAGATCCTGGACGCCCCGCTGGCCCCGTCGTGCGGCGCGAACCTCGTCCGCCACGGCCACCTCGGGCCGAACGACACGTTCCACAACCTCCACACCGCCGACGTGCCGCCCGGCAGCCGCGTCGTGCTGCTGGACACCAGCCCGGCGGCGGCGTGGAGCGCGGTCCTGGTGGAGACCGGCGCGGGCGACGCCGGCGCCCACCTGCTGTGACCGGTGGCGTCAGACGGCCACGCCGACCTCGACCAGCCCGTCCAGGAGCGCGGGCAGCGGGCCGCGGTGCAGCACGCCGAGGCGTTGCGTGGCACGGGTCAGCGCCACGTACAGCTCGGCCGCGCCGCGCGGCCCGTCGGCCAGGATCCGGTCCGGGTCCACGACCAGGACGGCGTCGAACTCCAGGCCCTTGGTCTCCGACGCCGCCACCGCGCCCGGCACGTCCGGCGGCCCGATCACGACGCTGGTGCCCTCGCGCCCGGACTCGTCCCGCACGAACTCCGCGATCGCGGCCGCCATCCCGTCCCCGTCCACCCGCCGGGCCCACGGCCGGACACCGCACGCCCGGACCGACTCCGGCGGCCGCACGCCCGGCGCGAAGTCGGCGAGCACCGACGCCGCGACGTCCATGATCTCGGCCGGCGTGCGGTAGTTCACGGTCAGGGACCGGTGGACCCAGCGGCCCGGCACGTACGGCTCCAGCATCGCGCCCCACGACGTCGCGCCCGCCGGCGACCGGCGCTGGACCAGGTCGCCGACGACGGTGAAGGAACGGCCGGGGCAGCGCCGCATCAGCACCCGCCAGTCCATCTCGGACAGCTCCTGCGCCTCGTCCACCACGACGTGCCGGTAGGTCCAGTCCCGGTCCGCGGCGGCGCGTTCGACCAGCTCGCGGGTGTCGCGTTCGAGCACCCGCTCGGCCAGGTCCTCGGCGTAGAGCAGGTCCGTGGCGAACAGGTGGTCCTCGTCGTCCATCGAGTCCCGGCGGCCGACCAGGCTGTCGAGCACGTCGGCGGCGTACGCGGCCACCGCCTTCCGCTTCCGCTCGGCCGCCCCGTCGTCGGCCCCGTCCCGGCCGAGCAGGTCGACCAGCTCGTCCAGCAGCGGCACGTCCGACACCGTCCACGCCTCGCCGTCGGCCCGCCACAACGCCGGGTCCGCGCCCGCCGCGCGCAGCCGCTCGGGCGAGGAGTAGAGCCCCGACAGCAGCGCCTGCGGCGTCAGCACCGGCCACAGCTCGTCGAGCAGGGCGGTGAACGCCGCGTCCTCCGCCAGCTCCTTGCGCAGGTCCGCCCGCACCCGCTCCCACGACTCCCGGTCCGACCGGCTCAGCCAGCCCTTGCCGAGCCGGCCGATCGCCCGCTCGGTGAGCGCGAAGGTGAGGACCTCGGTGAACACCGCGCGGGCCTCGTTGTGCGGCAGCCCGCTGTCCCGGGCCTCCTGCCTGGCCCACTCGGCGGTCTCGGGGTCCACCCGCCCCACGACGCCGCCCAGCTCGACCGGCACCGGCCGCTCCGGCAGCCGCTGCCGGTCGGCGACCGCCGCCGCGAGCACGTCCAGGATCTTCCGGGATCCCTTGAGCCGCGCCGCTTCCGGCGCGTCCTCGGCGGTGACGTGCAGACCGGGCACGAGGTCGCCGGGGGTCAGGAAGACCACGTCGGACTCGCCCAGCGACGGCAGCACGCGGCTGATGTGGTTGATGAACGCCGGGTTCGGCCCGACCACCAGCACGCCGTGGCGCTCCATCCGCTCCCGCTGGGTGTAGAGCAGGTACGCGACGCGGTGCAGCGCCACCACCGTCTTCCCGGTGCCCGGCCCACCCTCGATCACGAGCACGCCGGGGTGGTCGAGCCGGATGATCTCGTCCTGCTCGGCCTGGATCGTGGCCACGATGTCGCGCATGCCCTCGCCGCGCGGCGCGTTGACCGCCGCGAGCAGGGCCGCGTCGCCGCGCTCCTCGCCGCCGGGCCGGCCGAGGACCTCGTCGGTGAAGTCGACCAGCCGCCGGCCGCGGGTGTGGAACTGGCGGCGCCGGCGCATGTTCTCCGGGTTGGCGGCGGTGGCGACGTAGAACGGGCGCGCCGCGGGCGCGCGCCAGTCCAGCAGTACCGGCCGGTACCCGTCCTCCTCGTCGAACAGGCCGATCCGGCCGATGTACGAGCGCTCGCCCGTGACCGCGTCGAGCCGGCCGAAGCACAGCCCGTTGTCCGCCACGTCCAGCCGCTTCGCCTCGCGCGCCAGCGCCCGCACCTCGTCGTCCCGCTCCATGGGCGTGCCGCCGGTGCCCCGCAGCGCCGCTCCGTACCGGGCCCTCACCCTCGCGCGCTCGGCGTCGAGGCGCTGGTAGAGCCCGGCCACGTAGTCGCGTTCGGACCGCAGTTCTGCTTCGTACCCTCGAGTTGACACATGCCCCTCACAGCGGCTAACCTCGTACTTAGGATCGGCGGAGTCCCTTCGAAATTCCGGGGACACGCCGACTTTCCATTGTCCGGCCCCTGTCAAGCCGCCGTCGGTCGGCGGTGCGCGGGCCGCTCCCCCTTGCCGTCGAGACGGCTGATTCTGCGGCACCCGCCGGGTCTTGCGGCAAGCCCGGGGACGCGCGGTACGGTGAAGTGGGAAGGCGCGGAGCACCCCCTTCCCACCGTTCCCGTTCGTCGTGCGCGAGGCCGTCAGGCGGTCCCGGTCGCCCGTGCGCGCCCGGCCCGGTCGGGACTGCTCTCCCGTCCCCGGGGGTCGTGTGGCGGTCAGGCCGCGGGGGCCGGCTCGGTGGTCAGGGCGGCGGCCAGGGCGGTGGCGATGGCGTCGGCGGTGATCCAGCCGTCCCGGCCGATCGCGTCGGCCGGGAGGTCGATCGTCAGCAGCGGCTCGTGGCCGGCCAGGTCGATCCCCTCGACCGCGGGGTAGGCGCGCAGCCGCGCCGTGCCGGGGCGGATCGGCACGACGGCCCGCGCCCCGGCGACCGCCACGTCCAGCCCGAGGACCTGCTCGTCGCCGTCCGCGGCCGGGTCGACCCGCACGTGCCCGACCTCGGCCGGCACGTCCCGCCGGGCCAGGAGCGCGGCCACGGCCTGGGCGAGCGTGTCGCTCACCGCGATGAACCGCGCCCGGCGGGCGATCCCGGCGAACCGCTCGCCGGGCGGGATCGTGACCGTCCGGCCGTCCTTGTCCTGCCCGACCGCGGGCGCGGGCTCCAGGTGCAGGAACAACTCGTGCGCTTCCCGGTCCAGCCGGTCCGGGTCCACGGCCGCCGCCTTCCCCGCCACTGCCGCCTCCGTCCACGTCAAGATGAGCGATGCTCGCAAACCATACGTGTCCGGTGGCGGTCGCGCCGCCGCGCCTCACGCGCCCAGCGCGGCCCGCACCTTCGCGATCACGGCGGCCTCCACCTCGGCCACCTGGCCGTCGGCGAGCGCGACCTCGTGGCAGATCGCCTCGACGGCGTCCGGGAACGACGCGGCCTCGTCGGGGGCCTTCGCGGCGAGGATCTTGACCGACATCCGCAGGGCCTCCAGGACCTGCTCCTCGAACTCGGTCCCCGACCCGGACGGGAGGTCGACCCGGGACGCGTGGAGCACGCCGCGCAGCTCCGCCGACAGCCGCATCAGGGCGCGGAGGCCGGCGTGGCGCTCCTGGATCACGGGACCGGGGTCGGCCTGGGACACCAGCACCATCACACCGAAGACGGCCGTGCGCAGCGTCCGGCTCTCGGCGTCCGTGTAGAAAATCATGCGGTCAGCCTAGGTGTTGCCGGTCGCGGCCCCGGTGACGGCGGGTGGGCCCGTCGGAGGGCCGCGGGGGACCCGACCGCGACGCGCGGAACCCCGGTCCGGTGTGCCCGCCGGGGGACGTCTTCCCGGGCTGCGGCGGGAGGTTGTCGCTCGGCCGGCGGGGACGTTCTGGTGCGACAGCCGGGACGTCCCCGTTCGGCCGGCGGGACGTCTTCGCGCGCCGGTGCGGCGGGCTCGCGCGGACGGCGGAACGCGCCCGTGCGGCCGGCGCGACGCACTACCGTGGCGGGGTGGACCTCTTCTCCCGTTCGTGGGCGGCGTTGCGGGCCGCGGTCGCCGACCTGTCCGACGAGGACTTCGGCCGGCCGTCGGGCTGCGCCGGCTGGCTCGTCCGCGACCTGGTGTGCCACCTGGTCATCGACGCCCAGGACGTGCTGATCACGCTCGTCACCCCGGCCGAGGGCGAGCCGACCCGCGACGCGGTCACGTACTGGGAGGTCGGCGACACGCCCCCGACCGGCGACGACCCGCTCGACGCGCTGACCGTGCGGCTGGCCGCCGCCTACGGCGAGCCGTGGCTGCTGAAGTTCCACCTGGACGACGTCGGCTCGGCCGCCGGTCGCGCCGCCGCCCTCGCCGACCCCGCCGCCCTGGTCGGCACGCGCGACCAGGTCCTCACCGCCGGCGACTACCTCTCCGCGTACGTGCTGGAGTGGACGTTGCACCACCTCGACCTCGTCGCGCACCTGCCGGACGTGCCCGGACCGCCCGCCGAGGGCCTGGCCCGGACGCGCGCGATGCTGGAGCGGATCGCCGGCGCGCCGTTCCCCGCGTCGTTCGCCGACCGGGACGCGTTGCTCGTCGGCACCGGCCGCCGCGCGCCGACCGACGCGGAACGCGAGCGGCTGGGCGACCTGGCCGACCGGCTGCCGTTCGTGCTGGGCTGACCGGCCTAGGTGTGGATGACGAGACCGCGCCCGCCGTCGCGCTTGGCCTCGTACATGGCCCGGTCCGCGCGGCTGAGCACGGACGCCGCGGTGGCCTCCGGGTCCGGCGCCGCGCAGATCACCACGCCGACCGAGGCGCTGATGTCCACGTCGCCCAGGGCGTCGAGGACGCGGAACGCGACCTTCTCCGGCTCCTCCACGCCCTCGACCAGGACGCCGAACTCGTCGCCGCCGAGCCGCGCCACCACGTCGGTCTCCCGCACGCACTGCCGCAGCCGCTGCGCCACGCGGGCCAGCATCGCGTCGCCGTGCGCGTGGCCGGACACGTCGTTGACCGCCTTGAAGTCGTCCAGGTCCACGAACAGCAGCCCGAACGGGGTGCCGTCGCGCTGGTGGGCGGCCATGGCCTCGTCCAGCCGGCGCTCGAACAGGCCGCGGTTGGCCAGGCCGGTCAGCGCGTCGTGGTGCGCCTGGTGGGTGAGCGTGCGTTCCGATTCGCGCAGCAGCAGCACGAGCTTCGTGTTGTCCACCAGCGTCACCAACTGCCGCACGATCACCGCGACGAACACCGTGAAACCGCAGCCGATCTCGACCGCGTCCAGCGGACCGAGGTCGCCGATGATCGTGCGCCGCAGCACCAGCACGCTGCTCACGAGTAACGGCACGTACGGCATCAGCAGGTAGGCCCACTGCCACGGCCGGCTGGTGCGACCGGGGCCCGAGCGCGGCGACGGCACGGGCGCGAGCGCGGCCAGCCCGATCAGCGCGGGCCCGATCACGAACCCGGCGTTGGCCAGCGGCGGCACCTCGGGGGCCTGGACGCTGACCAGGTAGGCGAACGCGAAGTCGGACGCGGCGAGCCCCGCCAGGCCGAGGCCGAGCAGCCGCAGCTGGGGCCGCAGCACCAGCTTGCGGTCCGCGCTCAGCACCACCACGATCACCAGCAGCACGAGGTCCGTGACCGGGTAGGCGATCGCCACCAGGAACGCCGCCGAGCCGGGGTTGCCCGCCGCGACCAGCCCGCCCAGCGACGTGGTCCAGGTGAGCACGAACAGCGAGCCGACCACGATCAGCCCGTCCAGCAGCAGCACCAGCCGGGCGCTGCGCGAGCGGCGGTCCAGCAGCGCGTCGGGGGAGTCGGAGCGGCGGAAGTTGCCGATGACCAGCAGCGCGACGAACGCGAACGGCACGATGCTCAAGTAACCGGCGTCCGCGGGCGACGGCGACGGCACCGCGCGCCGCTCGACGAGCTGGTACCACGTCCACAGCGCCTGGCCGGTCGACCAGCCCGCCATGCCGAGGCCCATCGCGAGCCGCCACCGGCGGTCCGGGCCCGTCGCCCGGCGCGCGGTCCACCAGCAGCACGCGGTCGCGAACAGGCCCGTGGCGAGCTGGGCGAGGTCGTCCAGGACCACCGCGCCCTCGCCCTTGACCAGGCCGAAGCTCGCGGCGACGGACGCGGCGACGGCCGCGGCCACGACGGCCGTGGCCGTGATGGCGAACCGCCTCGTCCCGATCACGCGGGTAAGTGTGCCGCATTCCGGCCCCGCCGGCCGGGCCGCCCTGGGAGGATCGGCGGGTGGCAGAGCAGGAGGTTCCCGTGGCCGCCGACGTGGCGACGGAGCAGGAGTACGAGCGGTACGCCCGGCACCGGATCGCCGAGCTGGGCGGCGACGCGGACGCGTTCCGGCTGTCGTACAACGTGCTGCACCTGGCGTACATGATGATCACCGACTACGAGGCGCTGGTGCACCGCGAGCAGGGGTGGACCATGCCGGGGTTCCGGCTGATGTTCAAGCTGTGGATCCTGGGCCCGACGCAGCCCGCGCGGCTCGCCGACCTGTCCGGCACGACCAGGTCGGCGATGTCCAACCTGATCAACACGCTGGAGCGGGCCGGGCTGGTGGAGCGCACCAGGGACGGCCAGGACCGGCGGGTGGTGTTCGTGGCGCTGACCGAGGAGGGGCACGCGGCGGTGACCCGCGTCTTCCCCCGGCAGAACGGCCGGGAGGCCCGGTGGTTCGCCGTGCTGAACGACGAGGAGCGCGCGCACATGGTGGAGCTGATCCGCCGGGTGGTGGCCGACCGGCCGAAGTAGACACCGGTCGTCGCATTTTCAACGAACGCCGTGCGGCCCGTCCTGCCCGGCCCGAAGGGAGTCCCGATGCCCGCCAGGGCGAACAGGTCCGCCGCCGTGGTGCGGGCCAAGCTCGACCGGCTGGACGAGCCGCACATCGCCCCGTTCGTCGCGTTGGCGGACGGGATCGCCCGGTCGCGCGGCCTGGAGCCGGGGGAGGTGCCCTACCCGGACCCCGGGTTCGCGGGCACCCGGGCCGAGGCGTTCGTGCTGCTGAAGTCACCCGGTCCGCGCGCCACGAAGGAGCAGGGCTCGGGCCTGCTGAGCCTGGAGAACGACGACCCGACGGCCGAACGCGGCTACCGGGAGTACGAGCGGGTGGGCGTCGCGTGGGACCGCGTCGTGCACTGGAACGCCGTGCCGTGGCCGACGGGGCGGGACCGCCTCACCGCCGCCGACCGGCGGGACGCGCGGCCGTGGCTGCCGAAGGCGCTGGCGCTGGTGCCGGACATCAAGGCGGTGCTGCTGCTGGGGGCCGACGCCCGCGACGCGTGGGCGCGCTCGGGGTTCGCGGACGACCGGGTGGAGGTCATCGCGGCCCCGATGCCGAGCCGGCTGGGGCTGCTGCGCCCCGGCGCGGAGGAGGAGCTGCGCCGGGCGTTCGACGACCTGGCCGCCGTGCTGGGCTGAGCGCGGGCGAACCGCGTGGCCGGCCGTCAGTCGTCCGCCGGGCCGTCGTGCGGTGAGGCGAAGTCGCCGTTGGCGATGCCGAACGGTATGTGCACGCACGGGACCATCGACGCCGACTCGAGATTGTGGCGTTGGTCGTCGAAGAAGATGTGGGGCCGGAGGACGTCCAACACCCTGCCCTTCTCGATGCCGCCGAGGAAGAAGGCGTCGCTGACCCTCAACCCCCACTCCTTGACGCTTCGGATGGCCCGCTCGTGCGAAGGCGCGTTGCGGGCCGTGACGATCGAGACCCGGACGCGGGTCCGGTACTCGGGGTTGGCGGCGTGCTCCTGCTCCTCCCTCGCCTGGATCCGGTTGATCGCCTGGGCGAAGGGGTGCAGAGGGCCCGGGTGGTGTGCCGTCGTGACGTTGAAGGTCTCGTGCTCGTGGAACTTCCGCAGATCACCGTCGTGCATGACGCGTTCCGACTCGTCGCCGGCGAGGACGCAGTCGAAGTCGAACGCGATGCGCAGGTCCCGCGTGTCGTCGTCCTGGAACGAGGACGCGAGCACGAGCCCGGCGGGAAAACCGTCCTTCATCGCCCGACCGACGTCCTGCTCGTTCGCGGACAGGAACAGCGACATGGCGAACGCTTTCATGAACTTGTACGGGGACCTGCCTTGCTGGAACACGGCCCTGGTGATGTTCAACCCGTGGTGCTGGATCGAGTACATGACCCGGAGGCCGGTGTCAGGGCTGTTCTTCGACAGCACGATCACTTCGACGAGCGGGCCGTCCGAGTCCGTCGCGAGGTCGTTGAGGGAGAGCAGGCGGCGGACGAAGGGGAACGCGACCCCGGGTTCCAGCGGTGTGCGTGCCCGCTGTTCCTGGTACTCGCGGTACGCGGCGACGCCATCCCGCCGGAACACCAAGTCGGACTCCGCCAAGTCGAACAGGGCACTCGATGCGATGCCGATGACGAGACGACCGTCCAAGTGATACGACATGTCCACCGCCTACTCGTCGCTCAAGAGCAGCGACGGTACGCCCCAACGGGTGAACCTTCTAGTCACGCGATCGAGCGTGTCGGCGGAGTTCGATCGCGGCGGGGAGCGGGACGGGGTGAGTCAGCGCGCGTGTGGCGTCCTGAGCGCGGGCGAACCGCGTGGCCGGACGACGGTGGCCGGCCACGCGGAGGAGGACGTCGCCGGCCGCACCACGCTGTGCTCGAGACGCTGGTCGGCCAGTTGGAGAAGTA
>NZ_JBSGBG010000029.1:0-116616 GCF_053601135.1 Actinosynnema sp. NPDC004786
TCAACAATCTCGGCCGCGTGCAGTACTTGCGGGGCGAGCTCGGGGTGGCGGAGGCGACGCTGACCCGTGCTCTGGATCTGTCCACGGACCTGGGCAGCCGACACGGCCGGGCCAACGCCCTCAATAGTCTTGGCATTGTGCAGTATGCGCGGGGTGAGTACGGGGTGGCGGAGGTAACGCTGACCCGTGCTCTGGATCTGTTCACGGACCTGGGCAACCGACACGGCCGGGCCAACGGCCATCTGAATCTCGGAATCACCCAACGCCTGCACGGCGCTCACGAACCCGCGACCACGAACCTCACGAAGGCCCTCGTCCTGTTCGGTGAGGTCGGCGATCATGACGGAGAAGCCGAGACCCACAACGCCCTGGGCGAGCTCACGCTCGCCCACCCCGACGCCGGCGACCCCCACACCCATTTCACCACCGCCCTCACCCTCGCCCGAGACACCGGCTCCCGACTCCACGAAGCCAATGCTCTAGCAGGACAGGGACGATGCCTCCAGCACACCGACCCGGCACGCGCCATCACCCTGCTCCACCAAGCCCTCATCCTCCACCGGGAACTCGACGTCCCCGAGGCGACCCGAACCGCAGCCCTCCTGGACAACCTGCAACGCGACCACTCGAACACCCCCGAACCACCCCTGGGTTCCGCGTCAAACCCGGGACTGTAAAACGAAACGAGCCGGTGTAACTCGAGCTGAAGACGGTTACTTTGCGTCCCGATGGCCAGGCGGCCGTCGAAGGCGACGTCATTTAAGGGGCATCTGATCTTGGTTTGGGGTGGTCTGTCCGGTTTGCCGACCGCTCTAAGCTTGACTCTGTCGGTGATCTTGGAACGGTCGGTGTGTCGTGGTGGGTGACCGGTAGGTAACAGCGAGGCTCCCGGGGGTCGGTGAAGTCGCAATGCTCCCTGAGGTGGTCGTATGTCGTTACCGGTTGGTACGCGGTCTGCGGTGGAGGTCCCGGAGCTCACCGCGCGATGGCGCGAGCCAGCAATCCCGGTGGTACGACGGCGATGTGGGTGCGTGACCGTCTCGGTGGTCTGTGGAGGGACGAGGACTTCGTCGACTGCTACTCGCGTAACGGGCGTCGCGGGCTCTCCCCGGCCCAGTTGGCCATGGTGAGCGTGTTGCAGTTCCTGCTGGGCCTGTCCGATCGCGATGCCGCCGAGGCGGTGCGCTGCCGCATCGACTTCAAGTATGCGCTCGGTCTGGAGCTGGACGATCCCGGCTTTCACCACAGCGTGCTCGGCGACTTCCGGGACCGTCTCGTGAGAGCCGGGCGGGCGGACCGCCTCCTGGATGTCGCGCTGACCCGTCTGAAGGGGGTCGGCCTGGTCCGCGAGCGCACCACCCAGCGCACCGATTCCACCCACGTCCTGGCCGCCGTGCGCGACCTGACCCGTCTGGAGTTGGTCACCGAGACGGTGCGCGCGGCTTTGGAGGAACTCACCCGCACCGCCGACCACGCGCTGGAAGGGCTGGTCGACGAGCACTGGGGCCGCCGCTACGGCCGGCCGGTGCGCCTGGGCAAGAACCCGACCAGGCCCAGGACCAGGATCAACACCGCCGGGGCGGACGCCTGTCACCTGCTCGAACACCTCGGCCGCCACCATCCCGGCCTACTGGACGGGCCCGGGTGCAGACCCTGCGGCAGGTGCTGGTGCAGAACTATCACCGGGATGCCACCGGTCGCCTGCGGTGGCGCGACGAGGACGAGGGCAGCGGTCTGCCGCCTTCGGCGATCCGGATCGTCTCGCCCTACGACCCGACGGCCCGCTACGCACGTCGGGGACAGGTCACCCGCTGGCAGGGGTTCCTCGCGCACGTGACCGAGACCTGCTCGGGCGACGGTCCCAATGTGATCACCGACGTGGCCACCATGCCGGCCACCAGCCCGGACGCCGAGGTCCTGCCCGCCATCCACGCCAGACTGCAACACCGGGGCCTGCGGCCCGACCAGCACCTGGTCGACGGCGGCTACACCTTCCTGGTCCACCTGGAGCGGGCCGAGCGCGAACACCGGATCACCGTCGTCGGACCGCTGCCCGCAAACCCCACCCACCAACACCGCAAGGGCGAGGGCTTCGCACGCGACGACTTCCGCATCGACTTCGACCGTCGCAGGTCACCTGCCCGCAGGGGCAGGTGAGCAAGGGCTGGCACGGGCCCTACCCGACGTCCTCGCCGACCGCGGCCCCGCTGATCGTGGCCCGCTTCACCAAGGGCCAGTGCCAACCCTGCCCGGTCCGGGCCAAGTGCACCACTTCCCGGGACTCCGCCCGCAACGTGGGCTTTCCCCCGCGAGAACTGCTCGAACTGCAGCTGCGCAACCGCGCCGAGCGGCAGGAACCGGCCTGGCACAAGCGTTACGCGGTGCGTTCCGGCGTCGAGGGCACCATCTGCGCGTTCGCCCACGGCCATGGCATGCGCCACTGCCGCTACCGCGGGCAGGCCAAGACCCACCTGCAGCACGTGCTCACCGCCATCGCCGTCAACATCGAACGCCTCAGCCGGCAACCTCCCGACCAGAAGCCGCCCCCGCGACCACCGGCAGCCTTCCAGGGCCACCTCGACAAGCAGGACATCCCACGCCTGCGTTCCTGGAGAGCCGTCGACTGACACGCCACCAACCAAGATCACCGACAGAGTCAACCTTAGGCAATAGAGCCGCACAAGCTCTTGCCGTCTCGTTGCAGGAACCGGTACAGCAACCACAGCACCAGGGCGATCGGGGTGAGCACCGCCACGAACAGGATTGCTGCGAACATCCCGTAACCGTGCGGGTCGGCGGACAACCCGGTGACGCTGACCAGCCCCATGCCGATGAGCAGGGCGATCAGTGCGGCAGCGCAGAGGAACGCGACGAGCACGATGCGCCTCAGTGTTGTTCGTAGGGCGCTCGTGTGGGTCGTACCGTCCTGTGCGTCCATCTTCAGCTCCGCAGGTGGTGTCGGCCCGACCTTTCATCACTCGGGGTCAGGGGTGCAGACGGTCAGAAATGACTTTCGGTTCTCCCGTTGCACGTCCGAGGCGTCCATCCAGCCACGCCGGCCGAAGAGGTAGCTGTCGGACGGGTGCCGGGCAGACTCGTCCAGCACCCGGTCGACCTCGGCCCTGGCGCCGTGCGCACTCGGGCCGTCGACGGAAAAGGTGATCCAGTCCGCTTCGGTCCAGTCGTAGTCCTCGGGCAGGGCTTTCCGGACTTCGAGCGGTTCAGGGGTGGCCGGCGATCCTCCGGTGGTCCCAAGTAGGTCCATGTGCTCCAGCAGCACCCCGGGCCGGGGTGCGGACCACGTCTGCTGCGCGCTCCTGGTGGTACCGGAGTCGAAGACCACCGTCACGCCGGTGACGCCGCGGCAGGAGGTCCCGGTCCACAGCTTCAGCACTCCGTCATCGACGCGGAACCCGGCCGCCGTCGGCAGTGACGGCTCGAACGGTGCCTTGGTGTCGCACGCCGCGGTCACCGACACCACGAGGAGGATGGTGCAGGCGGCGTGGCGCCAGTCAGTGATACCCGCCATCGGAGAGCCCCGCGTCTTCTTCGGTTTCGTTGCCGCCTGTGATCCGCTCCCACACGTAGGAGGCCACGTAGCGCGCGTGGCCCTCATTCGCCCACTGCTGTGAGTGGCGTTCCTCGTGGTGGAGCAGTCGGTCCATGTCGAGAGCGCCCCGCTGAGGTCCGTCATCGCCGTCATACCATGCGTGGCCCGACCTGGCCACCTCTCGGAGCTGCTGCGCCGCGTCCTCGGGGTCGTCGATGTTCAGCATGAACGTGTCGCCGTAGGTCGTTCCGCCCAGTTGGCTGAACTGGTCCTGGATCAGGTTCCCTCCCAATCCCATCATCATGCCGTTCGGCGTGGTCACCAGCCTGCCACCGTTGCCGTGCACGAACGCCACGTCCTCGTTGTAGCTCCAGTCGTTCGCCCGCTGCCGCTCGACGATCCGATTCAGCTCATCCGATCCGTAGGGGGTCGGTGCGAAGTCGGTCTTCTCCCCTTCGGTGCCGTAGTCGGTACCCGCGTTCATGATGTATGTCATCCGCACCGCCTTGGCGGCGTCGTCGCCGCTGATGTCGGTCGGCATCATGAAGTACGACTTCGACGTCCCGTCGCCGTCCTCGTCCTCCCGGATCTCCTCCATCCCTTCGAGGACCTTGAAGTCCTCCGGCGTGATGTGGTGGTCGGCGGCGATCTTCTTGATCGTGTCGACCGACACGCCGCGGCGCACGGCGTTCTCGAGCCACTGCCGGTAGTGCCCGGACGCGGGTGGCCCGGTCAGCAGTCCGGCGTCCCGGAGCGACTGCTCCATCTTGACGACCTGGGCGTCGATCTCACCCGACTTCCCAGCGGCGGCCAGGGTGGTCGCGCCGTCGTCGTCGATACCGCCTTCCTGCGCGAGCCGCAGCACGCGTGCGAGGGTGGCGTCGATGCTGTTCGCCGTGGCGAGTATCGCCTTGGTTTCCTGCTCCAGCTGTTTCCTGATGTTCTCGCGGTGTTGCTGGGCCGCGATGCGCTCGTCGGCCTCGCGCGACGATCCCGGTGGGCTGGTGTCGACGGGCTTGTTATTCACGATCGTGCCGTCACCGGAGATGCGGAACTCGTAGGCGTCGGCGAGGGCGTCGTTGTTGGAAACCCGGGACTTCAGGGCGGAGACGTCGTCGGAAGCGGTCTGCAGTGCGCGTTTGACGGCGGACAGTTCCGCGATCAGCATCTCGGCCTTGTCCCGCGTGTCTCCCAGCGAATCGCGCGCGAGCTCGCCTGCGGAGCCGTGCCAGTCGGGCAGCTTCCTGGCCTCGTCGAGTTCGTCCTGCAACCCGACGAGTCTGTCCCGCCTCCCACCGAGGTTGGTGGCCGACGCGTCGAGCGCTTCAGCGTCCCATGTGCGGACGTCGTCGTAGCTGATGGTCATCTACCGAAAGCGCTTTCGGCGGCGTCCTCGTTCTCCGAGTACGTCTTCGAGGACGCCGAGACCGACTCGCTCCACTGGTCGATCTCGTGGGCCCAGCCCACCGAGCGTTCGTCGAACGCCAAAGCCAGAGACGGCGCGAGCTTCGCTGACTCCCCGCCCGGCATCGCCGCCGCGATCGTGTCCAAGCCGGTGCCCGGCCGCACCTCCCTGGCCTGGTCCGCAGCTGATGCCGCCGCATTCGACGCAGCCCGTAGCTGACCGATCTGAACTCCGTAGCCGCTCACACCCGTGACCTTCCTGTTCGGATCGATGAAACCACAGAGTCGAATTTCGCAGGTGGCGTACGCTCCACATTGCGCGGAGATCGCCCTTACCGGCAAAGTAGATCAAAAATCAGCAGCGAAGCCGATCATGGGATTGGCAGCTACATCGTCGGACTCCTTGTTGTGGCGGGTACTGCACCACGCTGGTCGAAGGTGACCTCGGTCGCGTGCATCAGTTCCTGCTGTGTCAACCTGTGAGGCCGGAACCGCGTGGTGCGTCGATGAACTTCGGTTCTACCGACAGGTGTGGGTTGGTTCCGCGTATATCACGCACCCGTCGCTCGTTTGGCCGTACGGGTCCACTCGACCGGACGATATTTCGCCACCCGGTCCCGCTGTTCTGCGGTGATCATCGATCGCCGGATGCGCTCGGTGTGAGTCGGGGCGAACGTGTGCAAAGTGACGGCTTGACGCGCCTATTCCTGCTGAGAAGGAATCATGAGTGGCATGGGGTTGATGTGCTCCATCGGGATACGCTGGATGTCGCCGGGAAGGGCGACGAGCACTGCGCACAGCGGCTCATCGCCCTCGCTCACGACGGCAAGATCCCGAACGGCGAGCAGTTGCTCGCCGCAGGGCTATGACCTGGCTCGGCGACCGGCCGGTGTCGGCCTCCGGATACCGCAGCTGCGGCAGACCCTGTGCTGCTGTCTGCGGGTGCTGGTCACTTGATTCATGATCAAGTGCACTTCAGTCTTCTCATGCCACTCTGGTGCCGCTCTCGGGTGTCCACATCGTTTGCCACGGCGGCGCAGTTCTGGACAGTCGCAGCGTGAGACAAAAGGACTCGGCGTGATGATGCAGATGGAGTATGACCGTGTCTGCGTATCTATACTAAGATGGTTCGGATGTTCCGATGTGAATAGCCGAACTCTCGGCCATGGCGTGCGGAGGATGCAGTGCGGCGAGAAGTCAGACTTAGTCCGGATGTAATAGTTCAAACGGACGAACGTGACGGTGTGGCGTATCTTTACGCACTGGCCAGGCTGATCGAAGCAAATTTCGCAGACGCCCCAGACGGTCAACGATCTGATGGTGGGGTGACAGATCGTCAGGTGCTGGTAGCTCGAATTCGCTGCTCTGCGGATGCACTAAGCGCTGCAATTGCCCCAGGTGAGCCAGTCTTCAGTCGTGGAATACGGGAGCGAATGGTCGAATTGCGACGAATTCTAGCAATCGACGGCTGGTCGCGGGCCAAAGAAAAGGAAAGAGTAAAAACGGATGCCGAAGGAGGCAGCACTTCGGTTCTTTAACGGCAACTGGTGCCATGGGGTGCGGTTGCCAGATTTCTGCACCGGGACGCTGAGTTGCGGCGCTCCTGCCCCTGAGTTCCCAGGGCGGTAGCGTGAGGTGTGGCGTTGCGACTGCTGCACTTGATCTTCGTCCGGTTGGGTGGTTGGCCATCTTCTGCGGCTAGGACGTCGAACTGGCAGTGCTACGACTGGGGTCTCCGTCATGCGCGACGGCGATGGGATGTCCGCTCCAGGCGCTACTAATGACTTTCCATCGGCTGCGGGGCACTTCACGACTGGATTCAGGGGGCCTGGACACTTGATTTGCGTACAGGCGTTCGACGCCCGCAGTGGTCGACATGGACCCGTCGTGGGAGGACGACGGGAGGAAAGTGGGAGAAGTCAAGGTGGGACAACAGGATCGAGCTGCACTCAAGCGCACTTAACTGCACGGCCGCGACGTGCCGGTTGAGCATTTCTGCAGGGGTTGGGGGTAGGTCCACTTCTTCGCGACCAGGCGTCGGTGCCATCGAAGGACCATCGAAGGATGGTGCCCGGTGTCACCGCTCGGTGCTCGCGCAGCGGTCGGGGAAGTCGGCGCACCGGCGCGGCGAGCACCGCGCGGTCGGCCCACTCCAGCCGCGGGTGGGGGTTGGTGCGGCGCAGGACGGCAACTTCGTGCCGCAGTACCAGCAGCTCCAAGTCTTTGGCCGCCGATGACCTGACCGGCCGAGCGGACCAGCCAGCCAACGAGCCGGACGAAGATCAGGTACGGCAGTCGTAGGGCCACGCCCCACGATCATGCTCCTACAGCTACTTCTGCGCGATCACCGCAGCTCAGCGCCTCAGTGCAGAGTTCTGGAACCCCACAGGCACACCTGATCACCCAGACGTTCAACAAAGATCGACTCTACCGGTGGTCCTACTGGCGCAGACGCCACCAGTACCGTGCTAGAAAGAGCCACTACCAGCGAAAACGCACGTAGTCACCAAGTGCGGCTGGAGTACTAAAGCCCCGCCGATACGCGAAGGAAGCTGCACACAGTCAGGCCGCAGTGTCTCCAGGGTCGGATCGGATAAGGCGGTGCCAGGTACCGCCTCGTCCATCCATTTCGGCATGTTCGATCGCAGGATGCCATCCGGCAGGCCACGATAATCTCATAGCTACAGGATGAGCCGTAAGAGCATTGGCGAAGGCGACGTCCCTGACGAACCTTGCGTTGGTGAATTGGGCATGTCCGGCGAATATCGCTCCGTCGAATTGCACGTCTCCGACAAATGTAGCCGAGTCGAACGTTGCACCGCGCCACGGTTCACCAAGAAATTCCGACCCTATAAACCACGATTTCTCGGAGAATGTGGCGCTGTCGAACCGAGCCTCCTCGCCGAACCTCACCCTGTCGAATCGGACGACCTTGGTGAATTCTCCCGCATCGAACCGGACACCCTTAGTGAATACCGCATCATTGAACCAACATTTTCCATCGAATCGTACCCCATCAAACAATGCGCGTTCCGTGAAGATCGCCCGACTGAACGCGGCATAACCGAGAAAATTCGCTCTGCGGAAATTGGCAACCCCGGTGAATAAAGTGCCACGAAAGTCTACATTCCGAGGTCTGCAGTGACTGAAGTCAAAGTCGATCAGGGTGGAACCAGAAAGGTCAAGATCGGTGTCAGGCCAAGACAATTTTATTGAGCGGCCGAGATCGCCACCAGGGCGCAGATGGGCGACAAGTATTCGTTGAGCCGCGAGCCGAACTTCACGCTCCTGCACCCGCTCGCTATAACGAGCGCGGATCTGTCCTTCAATATCTCCCGCAGGGGGCTCGCCAGGTAATGTGTACGGCATCCGCAAATAGGCGCACAGCACGTTTACCACGGTCTGCCGCTGGTGCGGATTGTCCTGTGCCAGCCGCTCCAGGGCATAAAGGCCAGCCAGCCGGACCGGTGCCTTATCGGAGCCGAGCTGTTCACTGGCCTTGGTGTACAGCTCCGTGATGCGCTGGGCTTCGGCGTGCAGACGAGCATCGGTGGCGACCTGCTCGGCGTGCAGTCGGTTGGCCTCGGCGACCTGCTCGGCGTGGACCTGCACGCGGTCGCGTTGGGCTAGCTCGGCGTGCCGGACCTCCAGTTCCTGCTCCTGCGTGCGCTGCCGCCGAGCGGCAAGGTACAGCGCGAACAACCCGCCGCCGCCCACGACGATCGACGCAGCGAGCTTCAGCGCGTCGAGCTGCGCGGTCGCCCGCTTGTCCGCGTCGGTCAGGGCGAGGCCGTCGATCCAGCGCCCAAGCCACACCAGCACGGCCACGGTGGCGGCCGATATCAGCACCGCGACTACCCGGACAGGCCACCGCGGCAACCGGGGCGGGGTCTTCGCGCCCTCGGGGGCGGCCGGGGTGGAGCGGGGTAACGGGGCGGGGGGCTCGTCAGTCACGTCGGCATCATCGCCGGGCCGCGGCTTGTCGTCACACTCTCCCCGCGCGGCCGCCTCGCGGTGCCGGTAACGCGGGCACCGACCGGTGCGACGGACCCTTATGCGCGTCTTACCATGTGAGATGCCACAAGTCAGCCGCATGACCTGACCTGCGGTTACGCTGCTGAGATCGCGGTGACCTTGCGTCGTCCGGCTTCGTGGATGCCGTCGGGGCTGCCGCAGCGGGACAGGATCTCCCCAGGACCGCAGGGTGGGTGACGCGGGGGCCGAGGGTGCATTCGAGGGTGGGGTGGATGCCGGTGAGCAGGCCGCGGATGCGGTTGGAGATCCGGGTGGCCTCGGCGGCCAGGTCGTCGTCGAAGCCGACAATGACGCCGAGCTCGGCCAGAGTGTCGTCGCGGGTGCCGACCGTGGATAGGGTGCGGACGGCGTCGGCGATGACGTGGGCGTCGCGGGCGTCGGTCTTGGCGTTGCCGGGGTAGAGGTTACGGCTGAACGCGGTAGGCGGGTTGCGTGGCGTGAACGCCGATGCCGCGGGCCAGGACGGTGTGGTCACGCCATCTGCAAGTGACACGACGGGCGTAGCCGTATCGCCGAAGCGCTCAGTCCCAGTGAACTGTCGTCACTTGACGGATGCACAACCGTTCGACGCCCGCAGCGGTCGACAACGGCTCGTCGTGGGAGGACGATGGGAGGAAATTGGGAGAAGTCAAGGCGTGGCAACAGGATCGAGCTGCGCTCAGATGCGTTGAACCGCGCCGTCGCGACCTGCCGGTTAGACGTTTTTGCAGGTCAGGCCATGATCCGGTCCACCCTGGGGGTCAAGGGGTCGCAGGTTCAAATCCTGTCGTCCCGACGGTCTGAGGGAGCCCGCTGGCTTGGGAAGTTCGCCCAGGTCAGCGGGCTTTCTCATGCGCCGGTGTCGATCTCCGGTTAGTCACGGAACGGTGACTTCGCGATCTTGGTGAACGCTGTGTAGGAGCGAAATCAGGAGCGGGTCGCTCCAACCCTTTGACCAACGCCAAATGGGGTCGTCTTGAACGGGTGAATCCTGCCAACCGACGCCAAACGCCAACCGTTGGGGTGAACCGCTTCCGCTGTGCGTCGAGCGTCCTGGTCGCGCCCTGACCGGCCGGTGTGGCGCGTGGTGACCTTAACGGCGCGATCGGACGCAGACTCGGGGGCATTAGGCGCGCCTGGCGATCACCTTGGTGGCGACGGCATGGCCCTGCGGCGGCGCACTGTTGCACATCGCGCACGGCGATCTCATACGGCAGTACCAGCAGTTCGACACGTTGCGCTCCAACGAGTACGGCACCCCGCGGGCGGGCTCCACCGCTGACTGCCGAGGTCCGCGATACTTGATCGAGATGGTCCGCGCCTTGGTCGGCGCGTGGCTGTCCGAGCCGCCTGTCGTGGGTGCCACGGACAAGACCCGCCGGTCGTTCACCGAACCGGTCGGCTCGATCGTCGGCCGGTGGTGAACGCTGTTTACGGAGGCTCGGAGGCCCAGGGATCCACGGGCACGAGGCCCACGGCGCGGCCTGAGGCGTCCAGCAGTCTGCCGTGGATCTTGTCGAGCCGCAGGACGAACTCGCAGTCCACTACGTGCACCCCGGGGTTCTCTTGTTCGATCCGATCCATCAAGCTGTCCGCGTCTTCGGGCGTCCGGAGATTGACGATGAGCTGAATGTTGCGCTCGGTGCCCGATGTGGAGACGCAGAACCGGGTCTCGAGCATTCCGCCGAGTTTCTGGCACGCCTCGGTTCGGATGCCGCTCTTGGCGTGGAGCCAGAAGAAGGCCGCGAGGTGCCAGCCCGCGAACCGCCTCGCGACGTCGGTGCGGAAGTCGATGATTCCCCGGTTCTGGGCCAGTCGCAGCTGTCGGCCGACAGACTGCGGTGTTCCGCCGAGCTCGTCGGCGAGTTCGGTGAGCGGACGGCGGGCATCAGCTGCCAATGCGAGGAACAAGCGCCGCTCCCTCATGGGGATGGGTGTCCACGAACCCGAACGGGTGACGTGTTTGGTCGCGAATTGCGCTACCTGGGACTCGCGCAGGGTCCTCACTCGCCAGCGCGACCCTCCGTATGCGTGGTGGTAGAGGTGGGTGCGCAGCGCGGTCGCCTGGATCGACGTGAGCACGCGCATGTGGAAGTTCGTCAATGCCTGCATCGAGGCGGCGATGGTCAGGGCATAGAGGTTGTACGCGCCCGTGAGGTGGCCGATCGTCATGACGTCCGGCAGGCCATCCCGGTTTCGCACAGCCGCGACCAGTGGCGTGACGCCGTGTGGAGCAGCTCGACCGCCGGTCCGGAACTCGCCCGAGGGCTCATCGTCGAGATCGCGTGCGAACCGGGCCGGACCGCTCAATGTCCGGGAGGTCCAACGTGCGCGATCGTCGCAGCTCAGCATCCCAGTGCAGAGTTCTGACATCCCACAGGCACGTCACCGCGACGGGGATCCCGTCGACGGCGAGCTCGTTCACGAGCGGGTAGGCACGGGCAGGTGGGTCGCTCGGCATCTCCATGGGTGCCTCGGATCCGGAGGCCGTCGATGTGCGGGAGTCGCACAGGTCGTGACGCGCGATGTGACGTCCGCCGCGAGCGAGTGCC
Source organism: Actinosynnema sp. NPDC004786 (assembly GCF_053601135.1). Lineage (NCBI taxonomy): Bacteria > Bacillati > Actinomycetota > Actinomycetes > Pseudonocardiales > Pseudonocardiaceae > Actinosynnema > Actinosynnema sp. NPDC004786. The sequence goes on from NZ_JBSGBG010000029.1 coordinate 11,521, forward strand.
GCGCACGGCACGTCGGACCAGGGGACGATGTGAGTGCGCCGTTCGTGGGCAGCTCGACGGGCACCACCGCATCGCCGAGTGTTCAGCCCCCGGCAGAGGCTGGTTACTTGACGAGCGCATGGCCTACACCGGGATCCTGCCCGATGAGACCAAGGACACCGCGGCCGCGTTCTGGACCAGGGCACAGGCATTCTTCCGGGCAGCGGGCGTCACGGTCACACGGGTACTGACCGACAACGGGTCCTGCTACCGCTCACGACTGCGGCGCGACACCCTCACCGCCGCCGGGATCACCCACTAACGCACCCCGCCCCTACCGGCCCCAGACCAACGGCAAGGTCGAACGGTTCAACCGCACCCTGCTCGACGAACGGGCCTACGCCCGCCCCGACAGGTCGGAGACCGAACGCCGAGCCGAGCTGCCGCGATGGCTGCACACCTACAATCACCACCGCGGCCACACCGCACTCGCAGGCCAACCACCCGCCAGTCGCGTCCCCAACCTCACCGGACAGTACAACTAGGTCAGGCCGCGGTCGGTGAGTCCCTGGCGGAAGCCGGAAGAGTCGCCATACCGACGTCGGCCACCACGGGCCGCGCGGGGCATGCCCATCGGGCTCCTGCCACTCGCTCAGGCCACTGTCCATTGCTGGCTGGGCCAGGTGCCGGGTTGGCAGGTGACCATCACGATGCGTGTGCCGACGGCGTTGGAGTCGAGGTCCATGCACAGCCCGTTGTAGTTGCTGATTGTCCGGTTCTCGCGGACCGTCCACTGCTGGCTGGCCCACGACCCGGGTTGGCAGGTCGCGATCACGACGGGTGTGCCGACGGCGTTGGAGCCGAGATCCGCACAGAGCGTGTTGTAGTTGCGGATCGTGCCGTCACCGGGCAGGCGCCACAGCTGACTGAGCCAATGCCCCGGCTGGCAGGTCGCCATCACGACGGGTGTGCCGACGGCGTTGGAGCCGAGATCCGCGCAGAGCGTGTTGTAGTTGCGGATGCGCTTGCTGGGGAACTGCTGGTGGATCCAGGTGACGATGTCGTCGGTCCGGGCCTCGGTGCTGCCCTGGCGGGTCTCGGTCACGAGCAGGCAGCCGTGCTGCCACGACGTGCTGTTGACCGCGACAAGCTCCGGCCGACCGCCGACCATCCGGAACGCAGGCCCGCCGGCGTCACCCTTGCAGGTGTCCACACCGTTCTCGCCGGTCAGCGACGCGGTGGTGGCACCGAGGGCGGTAACCGAGAAGGTGGCCAGGCGTGGCCTGTCCGGCACCCAGTCCGTCGCGGTGCGGCCGAAGCCCACCACACCCAGTGGTTCGCCCTGAACGGGTGCGGTGCGGCTCAACGCGATCGGGGTGACGTCGAGGACCGGTCGCTCCAACTTCGCGAGCACGACGTCCCGGTCCGTCCGGCGGACCAGGCCGGTCACCTTGACGACCTGGCCGGTGCCGGTGCCGAGGTTCGCGTTGCCGACGTTCACCGTCGTCGGCGTGGTCGGTGTGCTTCCGCTACCGGGGAAACATTGTGCCGCTGTGATCACCCACTCGGGGTCGATCAGCGCCCCGGTACAGCCCACACCTTCCGAGTGGATCCTGGCCACGAACGGGTGGCTTCCGTTCGGCAGGGTCGATCCGCCGGACACTGCCGAGGCGGGGATGCTCAAGTGCGCGCCCGTCAGAACGACTGCGGCAGCGGCCAGGACGAGCTTCTTCATCGAATCTCCAGCAAGAAGGCACCAGGATCGGCGTGGACGTTGCCCTCGGTGTTCCGGGCGGGACCGGTCGGCTTTCCGCCGTCCGGCTCACCGGCGGCATGGTTCGCTGCTCCTGGTCCCATCGCAGGCGGCGAGAGACATGAAGTTTCGGGAGTCCCGTTGCCGTGTCACGAGTCCTCCGAGCCCGATCGCTTCCACGCCTTCGAACGGCGTGACGCGTTTGTGGTCATCGGGTCGCCCTCAACTCGATGAGGACACCGGGAGTGCCGGTGGCTCCTTCGCCGATGGGGGTGGGCACAGGGTCGTTCTTGCGCACGGTGGATCGGCGAACTTCGCCGGTGTCGGTGGTCCAGCTCGCCACGGCGTTGTAGTCGTTGCCGTAGACCAGGAAGGCGTTGGGAATCTCCATGGTCAGGTAGCCGCTGTTCCCGGTGACCTGGAAACAGAAGAGGTGGTTGGGCGGGTCGAAGGCGTTGCTCTCCACCCTGATCTGGTTCGCACCGGCGCGGCAGTCGACGAGCAGGATGTGCCCATCGCCCTTCTTCAGACGGATCTGCCGTTGTTGGAAGATGGCATCGGCATCGGGGTAGTCGAAGGTTTCCACGAGAGGCTGCTGAGCGTCCTCGGCGGTGGCCGGCGCGCCGTTGGACAGCGCGGCGACGACCGAGGAAACGAGTGTGGCGGCGACGGCCGCGCTGATGACGAGCATGCGAGAACGTGCCCGCAAGGGAACCCCCCGAGATTCGTCCCGCGTACCGGGGCGGGACTGCTGAATGACCGAACGCACCGGCTGACCCCTCCCGGTCGCGGGTGCATCTTGGTGATGATGGGACAGGTCGCGGACGGAAGCCAAGGCCCTGTGATCCCTGTCGCAATGAGGTAACGCCGGGCGCTTCGGGTTCGGCGTTGTCAAGATCGATGGATCCTGTCTAGCCTGAGCGTCGGTACTGCGGGTCAGGGGGTCGACCGGCGGTTCAGGAGCGCAAAATCAAAAATCGTGGGGGGATTCGGGTGGGCGTAAGCCACATCCGACGGCTGCTGTGCGCTGCCGTCGCAGTTGGCACCCTGACGAGCGGTGTCGTCGTGACGCCGGTCGCGGTCGCGCAGGACGAGCCGCCGCTCAGCGATCGGGCCAGGGTTGTGGAGATCCTCCGCACGGCGGGGCCGGTCACCGCCCGGGCAGCCGAGGCGGCTTTGTTGGGTTCGGAAGCCGATCTCGCTCAGTTCTTGGCGACCGGCCACCAGAACTCCACGGTGCACGACGACCGGCTGCGGGCCGCGCAGCTGATCTCGGTCGCCGGGAGACAGGTCCGCGAGGCGGCCGGGCGGGCGTTGGCAGGGACGCCGGAGCAGCTGCGCGAGTTCCTGCGCTCGGGGTGGCAGTCGCCGGCGGACGGGGACAACCGGGTCAGGATCGCCCAACTCATCAACACCGCGGGCCCGGTGGTTCGACGGAAAGCCGGCGAGGCGCTCAACGGCACCGCCGGTGACCGGCAGAAGTTCCTGTCGCAGGGCCAGTTCCCTGCTCGTGAGCAGGACAACCGGCTGAAGGTCTCGCAGATCCTCTACGCCGGTGGCCCGGCCGTGCAGCAGGCGGCGGGAATCGCGTTGAACGGCACCGCCGACGACATCCTGGAGTTCCTCGAGATCGGTCAGCACGTCGCCCGTGAACGCGATCAAGAGGTGCTGACGGTATCGCAGTTGGTGGAGCTGGCGAAGGAGGCCGGGGCTGTCGCGGCGACGCAGACGGAGCTGGCCAAGGAAACCTCCGAGCGGGCCGTGCAGGCAGCCGCGTTGGCCAAACAAGCCGCCGAGACCGCCGCGGCGGAAACGGCCGCGGCACGGGACTCCGCCACCAAGGCGTCCGCAGCGGCAGGACGTGCGGCCGATGCCGCGTCCGGTGCGGCCAACGCTGCGAGCGTGGCCACCGAGGCCGCTGCGGCAGCCAACAACGCGGCACGAGTGGCCGCCAACGCCGCAGCCCGTGCCGCGAGCGCGGCAACGCTCGCGAGCCAGGCGGCGGCCCGCGCCTACGACGCCGCCGCGGCGGCCGCCACCAACGCCGGCGACGCCGCTGCCGCCAGGCAAGCCGCACAGAACGCCCGCGACGTCGCCGCAGGTGCGAAACTGGCAGCCGAGGCGGCCAACGCGGCAGGGATTGCCGCCGACGCCTCGGGTTCGGCCGCGCGTGCGGCCGCTGCCGCCGCGGTGAACGCGGGCGCTGCGGCGGCAGCGGCCGCGGAGGCCGGCAACTATGCCCATGCGGCCGGAGCGGAAGCGGATCGCGCAAGGCAGGCGGCTGCGCGGGCGCAGCGAGCGGCGCAGACCGCGACCCGAGCAGCTGACCACGCTACCGCTCTGGCCGCGCAAGCCGTCCGCGCGGCCTACGAGGCGCGTGACGCAGCCAACGCCGCCGCCACCCACGCCGAGAACGCCGCCCGTGCCGCCGACCAGGCAGCAGATCACGCCGGCGACGCAGCCGAAGCCGCACGCAAGTCCACAGAACATGCCAATGCGGCAAGCGCCGCAGCGGACATCGCCGAGGCGGCCGCCAACCAAGCTCGCCAGGTCGAGGAGACCGCCCGGCAGGCCGACAGCAACCGACTGGCCTTGCAGACCGAGCTCGGTGTCGCGGCAGCCGAGCAGGCCAAGCGCGAATACGACAACCGACCTACCGAACCATTCTGGGACGACCCGGAAAGCACCCGAATCGACCAGCAGACTCGCCAACTGCTCGATGAGGCCACCGCACCCGGCGCGCCGCCCGAGGTGATCGTCGACAAGGGCCGTCGGGCAGCCTTGAAGCTAGCCCGCACCGGCGGTTCTTGGACGAGGGAAGCCGCGTACACCGCGCTGGCCGGCACCGACCAGCAAGTGCGCGAGTTCGTATCCACCTTGCGGCTGCTGGCTTCGGAGCAGGATGACCGCGCTCGGGTGGGACAGCTGGCCACCGTCGCGCCGAAACCGGAGTACAAGGCCGCAGCGGAAGCAGCGCTGGCCGGGAGTGCCGACGCGGTGCTGGAGTTTCTGCGCACACAGCACTACGAGGGCAAGTATCTGGATGACCGGGTCAAGATCGCTCAGATCATCGAAGCCGGTGGCAGCGCCACCCGTGCTGCAGGTGCCCGCGCCCTAGAAGGCACCGAGGCCGACCAGCACGCCTTCATCCGCACCGGCCAGCACGTCACCAGGCAGCAGGACGAACGCGTCGCCGTCGCGGAACTGTTGCACGCAGGCGGTCCCGAGGTGAAATCCGCCGCAACGATCGCCCTCGCCGGCCCGCCGTCGTACGTCAAGGAGTTCCTCCAAGTCGGCCGGTACAAAGCGGCTCGGCTCGACCACGACACCGCGACCCACGCCGCTCGGGTGAGCGGCTTCGTCGCAGACGCCGCCAACATCGCCGCCACCGCCCGAGCCGACGCCGCCGAAGCGCATCGGGTCGCCGCTGTCGCTCGCAATGCCGCCGCCGAAGCCGAGGGCTACGCACAAGAGGCCCTCAACCACGCCGACGCTGCAGCCGGCTACGCCGAGGATGCTCGCCAGTCCGCCGACGATGCTCAGAGGTCCGCCAACGAAGCCACCGCATCAGCGCGCGCCGCGAGGGAGGCACAGGCGTCGGCGAACCGTGATGCCCGCTCGGCCACCAACTCCGCCGGGCAGGCCGCCGAGTCGGCGGCCCAGGCACGTGGCCACGCGGCGGCAGCGCGGTCGGCTGCCGATGCTGCTTACGCGGCCGCCGTGGCGGCGGGGAACGACGGAGCCTTGGCAGCGGAGGCCGCCGCAGAGGCGTATGGGTTCTATGTCCAGAAGCAGCGGCAAGAGGACCTGAACCAACGAGCAGGGAGCGGTGTTCCCGACCCCGACTGGCCCTCGGGTGGCGCCGGTCAGTTCGAGAACGGCACGGAGATGCTGGTCCTCGACGGCATTTGCTACATCAACGGCGTCGAATTGCCGGCCAACCTCGGCACCGGCTCCTGCGTCGGTCTGGTGCACGACTTCGACATCTGGCTCGGATGGGAAGCAGGTGTCATCGACTGGTCGGTGCTCCAGGGCCGTGCGGACGCCGTTCAGCAACTGCTCAGGGGGTACTGTTCCGGTCGGCCCGACGCGTGTGGACCTGAACTCATCGCACAGGTCCAAGCCCTCAACCTGCCCGACCTGCCGCTCTTCGTGATGGAACTCGGTGCTGGTGGTGCCATCTGGCGACAACTCCGCAAGATCGCCGGTTACGCTGCTCACACCCCGGCCATGCGGCACGTTCTCCCGATCGCCCACTCCTGGCTACCACGTGCGGCGGTCGATAAGATTCCCAGCAGTTGGGCTCTTCCGGTCGCCAACAAGAAGGGGGTCGGGTTGAGGTGGTTTGGTCCGAATCCCCAGTCACAGGGCGTGCGCATCGACGCCGCTGTGCCGGGAGGGCTGCCGTCGCAGCAAGTGAATCATGTCGTGGTCCGGGACGGTGGGAAGATCCTCGGTCGTGATGGGAGGCCGATCACCGGTTCTCTCAAGGACAATCCAGATGCGCACATCTCGCTAGACGAGTGGTTGAGGTGGGGGCAATGGAACAAGCCATGACCGGTGTCGATTACCCCGATATGCGCGTGGAGATCGTCGACGCCATACGCGCGCTATCCGATCCGGAATACCAGCGGCGTGTTTGGGTGAGGCGTGAAATGCCTCATCCGAACTACCACGACAACTTCACCATGAACATCCACGTACTCTACGACGACACCACGGTCTTCGAGAATCTATCGGAAGCCGTCGGCCCGTACCTGCGCAACCAAGCCGAGATCCGAGCACTGGCACCGCTCAAGGATGCGCTGGACTCGCTGTTCGACGTGTATGGCACCGAATTGACCGACGAGGAGTACATCGATAAGCCGGAGTGGCCGACGGTCATCGCAACCGCACGCGCCGCGCTGCGCGTCCTCACCGCCCACTGAGAGCGGGCCGGACGCGCTGACCACCCTGTCGACTCGCAGGACCGCATCGGCGAAACGAGTGAACAGACGTTGCGAAGGAAACTGGGCCGGGTGCGCGCCGCCGTAGAAGCTGCCATCTGCACTGCAGAAGGCGCAATTCCAGCACCGGATCCGGACCGGCGCACCTGGCAGCCCCGATCATCACCGCTCAGGAGGCACCGCGGCCGCTGACCGACGCCGTGCGCATCGCCGCCCGCATCCGCGATGTCGCCCCGGTTGTCCTGGCCTTGGTCGCGGTCACGGGCCTGGGCATCATCACGGGCTTGCACGCGATCGCTGAGCGTCGCGCCATCCGCGAGGTTGCCCGTCAACAGCGCTACGCCGCCATCGCTGTTCTCGATGAGCACCCAGTCCGCGACGTCCTCCCGCGCGAGAAGCCACCACTCCTTCGCCAACCCGTCACGGCCACCCCATCCGCTGCGCGACCGGGCCCAACGCCGCTTCCCGCACCACACCGGCGCAACCACGCCGAACCGCCCTGCCCAACCCGACCAGGAACACAGGTCGTACCCGGTGATCAGGACACATCGAGTGGAACGTGAAGCAGCCGCTCAAGTGCGGCCTTCCGGAGTTCGCGAGTCTGGAGGGTGGATGTATCCGAACTGCGGTGAAATGTGTTGAACCCCAACCTTGCCGCAATTATGCGGACAATAGGTTGCCTTTCGGGGCGTGTTTCACTCTGGGTGTCGCATCTACCCCGATTGTGTGTCTCTAAGTGCCCTGAACGGGCGCTTACCTGTTTCTCCTTCTCTTCGGCATACTGAGCGGCTCGCCAGTGCTCTGCGGGCTCGGTGTTCGCGCCGATCGCAGCGTTCGAAGGGGGAAGGGCAGGTGGCGATAGGTGCCGACCGTGCTCGGATTGATCTTGTCAGGGCCAAGGCGGAGTCGTGGGCAGATGACCTGATCGACTTCGGTCACAACAACACACTGCTGTACTACCGCGACAGCAAGACGTGGAGCCTCGACCTGACCAAGGCTTCTTCTGAAGTCGTCGCACAGTTGCTCGCGGGGCGTAAAACCAGGCTCGACACATTGGTAGCCGCTGGTGAGGCGCATGCGGCTGCCTGTCAGCGCGCTCGCAACCTGCGCCGCAGGATGCTCACCTTCCAGGAGGAACAGGGAATCGACGACGTGGGCAAGTTGGCCCACGGCCTGTTCCTGCTGCAACCGACGTCGACCAAGGGCACGGCGCCGGTCAAGCCCTTGCGGGCGCCGCTCGTCCTCCAGCCACTTACGATCACACCGCGCACTGCCGCGGAGACCGATTACGTGCTGGAGCTGGTCGGAGCCCCCGAGGTCAACCCGGTCTTGCTGTACGCGCTCAGCCGCCAGCACGGCATCGACCTCGACGTCGAGCAGCTCACCGATGAGCTGAACGCCATGCTGGAGGAGAACGACGACCGCTCGACGCACGCCGGACTCGTGTACCGGGCGCTGAGAGACGTCGTGTCTGAGCACGGCCGCACCGCTGAGTTCGAGGAGCGACTGTTCGCCAGTACGTTCAGCTTCGACAAGCTGCCGATGGTGCGAGAGCTGAAGGACTGCGCCGAGCTCTTGGCGGCGCACGACGTCATCGCCGCGACGGCGGGCTACGAACCGGCCAGGCGCCAGCTCCGTGAAACGGCCGGCGGTTACCAACCGGTCGAGCCCGATGAGGTCGTCCTCAGGGACGAGTTCCTCGTCCTCGACGCGGACTCGTCCCAGCAGCGCGCTGTCAACGCTGTGATGGACGGGCAGCACGTCGTGATCCAGGGACCGCCGGGGACAGGCAAGAGCCAGACGATCGCCAACATCATCACCGCCGCGGCGGCGAGGGGTTGGCGCGTGCTGTTCGTCGCGGAGAAACGAGCCGCGATCGAGGCGGTCACCAACAGATTGGAGCAAGTCGACCTGGGGCACCTGGTGTTCGACCTCCACCAGCAGAAGCTCGACAAGCGGCAGGTCGCGCAACAGGTCTCGGAGTCGTTGGACAGGGCGAGCAAGGAGCCGCCTGCGGACGGCAACGGCCTGCACGAGCGGTTGACCGAACGACGTGGCCAACTTCTGCACCACGACCGGGCCCTGCACGCCGCGATCGAGCCCTGGGGCATCAAGGCGTTCTCGCTGTACGACAACCTTCTGGCCCTGCCGGACAGGAGCGCCAACCCGGTGCGTTTCCGCGGTGCCGAGTTGCGCGACCTGCACGGTGACACAGTTCGGCGGGTCGAAGACGACCTCATGAAGTTCATCAACTCGGACGGCCTCCGCTTCCACCGCGGCGAGTCCGCCTGGTCGGAGTCCGAGATCCGCACGTCCGAGCAAGTGCAGAACGTGATCGTCCAGCTCGACGAGCTGCACGCCAAGACGTGGCCGGACGCGCAGGACCGGATGCGACGCCTCATCGGGCAGGTCGGCTTCAAACGCCCCACGGACCTGCCGGGTTGGGAACAGGTCTTGGAGCTGCTGCGCCACGTCGAAGGCACGTTGACCCTGTTCGAGAAGGACGTCTTCGGTGACGAACTGGAGGACTACTGCTTCGCCACCGGGGACCGCAGGTGGCGGTCAGCCAACCCGCGACCGCTGAGCTGGTGGCAGCGGTACAAGCTTCGCAAGGTGGCCGCGGCGCTCCGCAAGGCCGGGAAGTGCAACCGGCGCACGCTGCACGCGAACTTGAGCGCAGCGCTCGCCCAGCGCAACCGGTGGCAGGAGATGGCGGCGGGAGGGGGTGCACCGCAAGAAGTCATCGGTCTCGCCGAGACGCTCGAGGAGATCGCCAAGGCCCGCGACCAACTGGCCGCTGTGGCTATGGGAGCGCAGTTGACCGAACCCGACCAATGGTCGGAAGACGAGGTGACAGCGCACGTCGGGCGGCTCCACGAGGAGCGGGACTTCCTCTTCCAGGTCCCGATGCTGAACGAGTTGACGGATCGACTTGTCGGGATGGGGATGGGGCGCTTTCTGGACGTCCTGGTAGAGCGCAACGCGGATGCCGAACTCGCGCGCACCATGTTCCGCCACTCGTGGTACAGCTCCCTGCTCGACGAGTACCGGGTGCGCATCCCGCACCTAGGGCAGTTCACCGGGCTGCACCACTCCCACGTCGTCTCCGAGTTCCGGGAGTTCGACACCTCGCACTTCCAGCTCAACGCCCAGCGCGTGCGCCGGCGCGTCGCCGAGAGGCTGCGTGAAGCGCGCGACGCTCACCCGGACCAGAACGACGTGGTCCGCGCCGAGGCGAAGCGCAAGCGGGGCCACATGCCCCTGCGGAAGCTGGTCGCCAAGGCGCCGGACGTCCTGCTCGCCGCCCGTCCTTGCTGGGCGATGTCCCCGATCGTGGTCAGCAGGCTCCTGCCCGCACAGCGGCTGTTCGACCTGGTCGTCTTCGACGAGGCCAGCCAGGTGGAGCCGGAGGACGCGATGACGTCCATCATGCGCGGCAAGCAACTCGTGGTCGCGGGGGACGAGCGCCAACTGCCGCCCAGTAAATGGTTCCACACAGCTCTCAGCGGTGGTGATTCGGACAACGACGAGGATGATGACCAGGCCGATGCGCCCCAGGTCCGAGATTTCGAGTCCATCCTCGCCTGCCTGAGCGCCTTCATCCCGAACACGAGGATGCTGGAGTGGCACTACCGGAGCCAGGACGAGAGGCTGATCGCCTTCTCCAACAGGGCTTTCTACCAGGGGAAGCTCATCACCTTCCCCGGTTGCCAGGCGGTGAGCCCCCTGTCGTTGCACCAGGTCGACGGTCGGGTGGCGCCAGGACGTGACGGGTCCGCCGAAGCCGAGGTGGAGAAGGTCGTTGACCTGGTGCTGGCGCACGCCCGCGCCCATCCCGAGGACACCCTCGGTGTCATCACGATGGGCGGCAACCACGCCAAGCGAATCGAACTCGCCCTCCGGCGGGCCAATGCCGGCCACGACGAGCTGGCAGAGTTCAGCGGGCGCATGCAGGGGGCGGGGCGTCGCCTGTTCGTCAAGAGCATCGAACAGGTCCAAGGTGACGAGCGCGATGCGATCATCTTCAGCCTCGGCGCCGCCAAGACGATCAACGGTCGGCTCCACATGACCGCCTTCGGCCCGCTCAACCGCCAAGGGGGAGAGCGGCGGCTCAACGTGGCGATCACGCGTGCGCGGAAGCGCGTGGACATCGTCGCTTCGTTCTCCCCGCTCGACATGCCCACGACCGGGATCAGCGTCGGAGCGGACCTGCTGCGCCAGTACCTGGAGTTCGCGGACAACGGAGGCTCACTGGGCCTCGTCGGTGCGCAGGGCAAGCAGGAGATGAACGGTTTCGAGCGGAGCATCCACGAAGCCCTGGTCGATGCGGGCGTTCCAGTGACCCCGCAATGGGGGGTGGCCGGTTACCGCATCGACTTCGCCTTGGGGCACAGGGACCAGCCCGGTCGGATGGTGCTTGCCGTCGAGGCGGACGGGGACACCTATCACCAGTTGGGCAGTGCCCGTGACCGCGACAGGCTTCGCCAGGAGCACCTGGAACGCCTTGGCTGGCGGTTCCACCGCGTGTGGGCGAGCGAGTGGTTCCGCGATCGGGCCACGCAGACCGCCATGATCGTGGAGAGCTGGGAGAAGGCCATGCTCGACGCGGAACGAGGCGTCGCTTCTTCTCCGGTGACGACCGCGCCGCCACCGAAACCGCAACAGGTCGCCGTCGAACGCGGTCCTCGCCCGGGATTCCTCTCGGAGCCGCGGCGGTCGAAGACCGACGACTACTTCGATCGGGAGTTGGTCGAGCTGTGCTTGTGGCTGCTCACCGACCGGTTGCAGGTCGATCGCGACACCCGCATCGGCCAAGCCATTGACGAACTCGGTTTCCGCAGGCGCACGACCAAGATGGAACAGCGCATCGGCAACGCCCTGGTGCGCGCTCAGCAGCTCGTCGACGGACAGGGAGCATGATGTTTCCGCTAGACCCCAAGACCGTGGAACGGCTCGCCAGGATCGTGGTCGACCAGGGTGGTCCGTACGAGCGCACGGGACGCGAAGTCGAAGCGCTCCTCCGCAACGCCGGCTGGATCGACCCGCCGGACTACGACGGCTCGTCCAAGGTCGGCTGGCTGGTCGACGCCCTGGTCGAACGGGAGAACGCGCGAACCGACATCGAACGTTTCCTGTGTCGGCTGTGCGATCCCATCGAGTACTTGGAGGGCATGGCCGCAGCGGATGACGTTCGTCGATCGGTCAACGAGGTGCTCGAGTTGGAGAGGCTCGAGGTCAGCTACGTCGGCGGTCGACCGGTGGTCGGGGAGCTGGGGAGCAACGGCACGGTCAAGGTTGTGCTCCACGTCGAGGACGTGGAGCAGCGGCTGCGCAAGTTGATCGGTGAGGAGAAGTTGGTCCAGATGCTGGTCTCGCGGGTCAGGGAGAGCCAGTTCGCGGAGGCGAGCGGCTCGTACCTCCTCGCCCTCTTCGGCATCGGCAGCTTTGTCGAAGGGTTGCTCTACTCGGTGCTGACCAGCTATTACCCCGAGTTGCTCCGTGAAGGGTTCACCGGTCGGAAGGGAAAGATCCCGGCGGATCGCGCAGGTCTCGAACTGCTCCTCGACACGGCTCATGATCGAGGGCTGGTCCAGCTCGACGCGAAGGACTTCATGCGCCCCGTGCGGGAGTTCCGCAATTACATCCACCCGCGCAGGCAGTTCGAGACGGACTTCACCCCGGATGCAGACACGGTGGCCATGTGCTGGACGCCGGTGCAGGCGTTGCTGAACGACCTCGACAAGCTCGTGGTCTCCCAAGCGGCGAATGAGGCAACCGTGTAATCGACGGCGTTGGCTCAGCCGGGACGGGCAGCCGTCCCTGAGCGGGCTGCAGTGCGAGGAGCTGCCCTTGTTCGTGCGGCTCGTGGCTTCGCTGACACTGTGGGTGACCAGCACGTTCTGCTCGTCACCCACAGTGCCTGCCATTCCTGCTGCACGTCCACGTGGAGGTCGGACGCCGACGTCACATGGTCAGGACGCTGAAAAGGAGCCTTGTCATAGGAATCCAAGAACAGGCCAAATACGCAGGTACACCCCTGTCGCGGTTCCTCGATGAGCACCTGCCGCGCCGGACCGCTGTGGTTGAGGCGTGGACCGAGGGGTTGGCCTCCGCAGTCCCGAGCCGCATCCCCGCACTGCGGCACGGACGAGACAGCGCCGGGTGGGCACTGGAGTCGCGCATCGGTCTCGACTTGGCCAGCACACCACCACGGTTGCAGGAATTGTCCTACCTCTCGATCGACCGCTGCACGGCCCTGCTAGCCGCGGCCGGGTACGAGCCGGCTCCGATCGGTGCCCTGCCTGCGAACGGAACTGCGGATCCACTACTACGCCACTGGAAACGCACTCACCGCCCGACGGACTCGGACGACCAGAGTGCCGCCTTCTCGGACTGCCTGGCCCTCGACTCCTTCAGACAACCCATGCACCGCTGGGGGACCAAGCGCACGGTGGACGAACGTCGTTCGCTGTTCGCCAGCATGGCGACCGATGCGGACGACTCCGATGGCAACACCGAACTCCTCGATGCGCTGAAGCACTGCTGGACCCTCTACCTGGAGCGTGGTCGTCAAGCTCTGCTGGCGCTCGGGGAGCCGGTGGTCGTCGCACCAGAACTGGCAGGCGGGTATGGCGTGGCCGACCTGGTGATCGGACGAACGCTGGTCGATGTGAAACTCGCCGTTGAACCCACCGACGAAGACGTAGCTGCGTGGCTGCGGCAGCTCCTCGGCTACGTGCTGCTCGACCGGTTCGACACCTTCCGCCTGGACGCGATAGCGGTCTACTGCGGCTGGCACGGGAAACTGCTCACCTGGCCGCTGCCCGCCTTGTTGAGCTCTGCCGCCCCAGGACCCGCACCCAGTCTCGACAGCCTGCGCGCTGGCTTCTACGAGGTCCTGCACGACGAGCTGGACAGCTACGCTGCCTGGAAGGAACGTGAGCGCTACTCCTGATCCGGGAACCGCCGTCACGAGGTGTCGCTGTCGCGCTCGGGTGCGGGCGGTACCCGCAGGCGCTTCAGCGCGCGGCGAACCGTTGCAGCGGCTACACGGTGTCCGATTCGGGTAGGTCCACTTCTTCGGCGACCAGTCGCCGATGCCACCGAAGGACGGTGGCCGGCGTCACCAATCGGTGCTCGCGCAGCGGCGGAGGGAGTCGGCGAACCAGTGCGACGAGCACCGCGCGGTCGGCCCGCTCCAGCCGCGGGCGGGGGTTGGTGCGGCGCAGTACGGCGACTTCGTGCCGCAGCACCGGCAGTTCGGCGTCCTTGCCCGCCGATGACCGGTCGAGTAGGACCAGCCGGCCGACGACGCGGACGAAGATCGGGTACGGCAGTCGCAGCGCCACGCCTCACGATCATGCTCCTACGGCTCAGGGTGCGCGATCACCGCAGCTCATCGTCTCGGCGCTGAGTTCTGGAACCCCATACGGCCTTCGCCTTGGCCTCGATCGCCGGGTACTCCTCGTCCAGCCACCCGCACACCGAGGCGGGCTGCTGTTCGTGGGTCCGCCGGGCCGGGCGCTGTGGGGTGAACCCGTGACGGCGCAGCCACAACCCGACGCCCAGCTCGGTCATGTCGATCTCCTACGCCACCGCATCCTCCTCGACCAGCACCACCACCGGAAGTGCGCCAGAGCCGCGCGTGTGACAGCCCTGCGCTGGGGGTGCTCAGTCCGATCGCCTATGAGCAGTCACTCCGAGCGGTTGCCTGAACTCTTGAGCGCTGTCCATCGTTCGGGGTGAACCTCGACTTCGCTTACGTGCGGACGCAGCCCGTGGCCTGGAACGCCGGGGTCGTCCGGTAGCCGCTGCAGGTCTCCACGGCATCGTAGTAGTAGTACGCGCGAGGACCACTGAGAGGAATCGGGATTATGAGATGAGTGAGCACGGCGATGTTGAAGACATAGGGTGCGCCTTGATCCACGAACCCCGAGCACGAGGTGCCCAAGGTGACGACGCTGGGCGCGCTCGTGCTGGTGAGACCGCTCGAACAGGAAGTGGTGGTCGCGGCTTGGGCCATCGGTGCCGTACCCGCGGACATCGCGAGCATGGCCGCAGCCACGGCAAGAGTGCGTAATGCTCCGTTCGGCCTCATGTCTCTCCTTCGGAATGGTGGATTCCGGACAATGGAGCGTGATCCGACAATCCTGCCATGATAGCGAACGTCGATGGTGGCCGCAGGGCCGATTGGTTCAATTGTCTTCGGTCAAAAAGTCGCCATCCGGCGGGACAGTGCTCCAGTGGGCGTAACGCCGTCAATCGGGACGCGCATGGACCTGGGTGACGGGGTCGACGACTTCCGGTTCCTCATCCGCGACCGGGCCGGTCGGTTCACCACTTCTTTTGACGCGGTCCTCTCCGGCGCAGGCATCCACGTCGTGAAGATCCCGCCGCAGTGTCCACGAGCCAACACCTATGCCGAACGGGTTAATCGGAACGTCAGACGGGAAGTCATCGACCGCCTGCTCATCATCAACGAACATCACCTGCGAGCGGTACTCGACCGCTACGCGGTGGGGAAGGTTCCGTGGTAGCCGTTGTCGGCCCAGATCAGCGTCAATCGGTGGCCGGCCCGGTGGCGTACCCGTCGTAGCAGGGAACGGGCGGCACGTTTGTCGTGGATGTTGGCCGGGGTGACCAGCACGGCGAGCGGCAGACTCATCGTGTCCACGAGGATGTGGCGCTGGTAGACGGTGTTCCAGGGTGAGAAGTCCGCGGGCAGGGCGCGCCATTCGATGCCGTTGTCGACGGTGTCGAGGTTCGCGTCCACGATGAGGCGTCGGTAGTGCTTCTCCGGGCGTCCGCCCCGTCCGGACAGCCAGGACGGGTCCGGCGAACAGCGGATCGACGACGGCCCGCTGATCGTCGGTGAGATAGCGGCGCTGTCGTGAGCTTGGCTCGTGGGTTGCTGCCAAGCGGCAGCAACGGGTGCGCACGCGGACAGCGCCCAACGGGACAGGGCAGGATAACAACGGAACTCCTGGTCGAACGGATGCCTTCACCAGGGATTCCCCTGTCTGCGCACCGAAGCTCAGTCGTGCCCGGTGCACAAACAGCTACCGACACCCGCAGGCATCGCCTGGCATAAAGAGCAATTCGCCATTCGAGTTGATTGCTGGCCGCAGAACTGCGGATATGGAACCGATGGGAATTCTGCGGAACCGCCATGGCGTCCGTGCCGTCCCAGTCGATCGACACCATCGACTTCTCGAAGGGACCCGGTATGGGCGGGTTTGCCGCGATCATCCCCGTGCTGCGCTCGGACGCCGACGACCTCGACCGGCTTGCACGTGAGACGAAAGACCTGGCGGTGAAGTTAGAAGGCGCTTGCCAGGCGCCGCCCGAGGTCGGTGACGTGCAAGCGGCCATCGTGTACCAGCAGGCGAACTACGACTGGACTCGGACCAGGTTCGAAGACCTGCTCGCGGCCGAGGCCGAGGTCACCGAATTCGCCCGCAAATTGCGGGCGACGGCCGACTCCTACGCCGGCATCGACGCCGAGACCGCCCGCGCTCTGATGGAAATCATCGGCGGGTTGGACTGACATGACGAATGTGTTCAAGTACTTCGGCATCCAGGACCTCCGCGACCTCGCGGAGCGGGTCCTCTCCGGCGACCCCGCAGACCTGGAGAACCGTTCGGCGCTCTGCCGGACCGCGCACCAGGTCACGGAGGCGACCGGCACCGAACTGCTCTCGCTCGCCGGCACGCTGGCCCAGAACTGGGAAGGCGAGGCGTCGAACGCCGCCGCGGCGCGGCTCAGCGAGGCCGGCCGCAAACGGCACGCTCAGGCGGACCGGTTTCTCGCGTCGGCGACGTCGTTCTCCGTCGCCGCTGCGGCGCTCCGCGAGGTACAGGCGCAGGCACAGGCGCTGGTCGACACCGCGGAGGACCTGAGCGGGAAGCTGGACCGCGCGTTGTCGCTGGCCACCAGCACGGTCATGCCCGCCGCAGGTGCTGTGAGCTGGGGCGTCAAGAAGCTGACTGGTGTCGACCTCAAGGAGAAGCTTGAGGACGCCATCCTCGAGCTGACCAAGCCGATCCTGCACGAGGCGCTCGGGCTCAACAGGCGGATGGCGACCGCCATCCGGAACTACGAGAAGGTCTTGCGCGCCGAGTCCGAAGTGCTCCGGGCGATGCCCGGGATCGTCCGCGTCGACGCTGGTCCGGTCGATCTGCCAGGTGACGCCGACCTGCGCCGCGGTGCGCTGTTCCGGGCGCGTGCGGTTGCGGATCGACGCGGCCAACCCGCTGGCCCCCGAGGTGGCACAGGACATGAACGTATCCGTGCGCGGCGACTTGGTGATCGATCCGCACGGCGGTCGTGGACCGGCCGAGGTCAACGGCGACGTCACGCGGTTTCCCTCGTGGGAGGTCTACCAGCGCGATGGCGACGGCTCCAGCACGACGCTGCTGACCCGCGAGGAGGAGTCGCAGCCCGGTGGTACTGGGCCGATGATCGGCCTGCCCACAGCCCACGGTGCCGGTCGGCGAGCACCCCGAGCGGCTCGACGACTGGCGCGACCGGCATCACCCCGGCCAAGGGGACGAGGGGATCGTGGAAAAGGTGCTGGAGTTCCCCAGCACCCGTGGCGACGACTTCTATGACTACCCGGTCGGCCATGTGCCCTATCCGGGACTCGGCGGCGACGGGCGGGTGGTGCTGCCGGAGGCGCATCGCGTCGGGTAGTCGCGGTCTAGGCTCGGCACTGGAGGGGTGGACGTGAAGATCGTGATTCCAGGGGGAACCGGTCAGGTCGGCGGGGTGCTCCGACGCGCGCTGGGCGCGGCCGGTCATGACGTGGTGATCGTGAGCCGCAGCGCCGGCGTGCGCTGGGACGGCCGCACGCTCGGTCCGTGGGCGGCCGAGGTGGACGGCTGCGACGCGGTGATCAACCTGGCGGGCCGTAGCGTGAGCTGTCGTTACACGCCGGAGAACTTGGACGAGATGATGCGCTCGCGCGTCGACTCGGCGCGGGTTGTCGGTGAGGCGATCGCCGGGTCGGTGAGGCCGCCGCGGGTGTGGCTGCAAATGAGCACCGCCACCATCTACGCGCACCGGTTCGACGCGCCGAACGACGAGACTGCCGGCGTCATCGGTGGCGACGAGCCTGGCGTGCCGGACTACTGGGCGTTCAGCGTCGACATCGCGAAGAACTGGGAGGCCGAGCTCTCCGCCGCGGACACACCGCACACGCGCAAGGTGGCGTTGCGCAGCGCCATGGTGATGAGCCCCGACCGCGGCGGCGTGTTCGACGTGCTGTCCTGGCTGGCCAGGCTCGGACTCGGCGGGCCGGTCGCGGGCGGCCGGCAGTACGTGTCGTGGATCCACGACGAGGACTTCGTGCGTGCGATCGAGCTGCTGCTGGACTCCGACCTGGCCGGCCCGGTCAACCTGGCCTCGCCGGACCCGGTGCCGCAACGCGAGTTGATGCGCGTGCTGCGCTCGGCGTGGCGGATGCCGGTCGGGCTGCCCGCGACCGGGTGGATGGCGGAGGTGGGCGCGTTCGCGCTCCGCAGCGACACCGAGCTGCTGCTGAAGAGCCGTCGCGTCGTGCCGGGACGTCTGCTCGACGCCGGGTTCCGGTTCCACCACCCGGACTGGGCCTCGGCGGCGGACGACCTGGTACGACGCCGAAGAGGGAACTGACCCGTGCGGCCGGCGCCCGTACTCCCACCGCGTGGTGAACGTCCGGCGGATCGGTGGTTGTCACGCGCCGAGCTGCCTGCCTTGTGCTTGCCGGAAATGTCGTCCGTGCAGGTCCGGTGGGTGTTGTAGAAGTGCTCGTACTCGCGCGCGGCGTGGAGCAGGTGCTGCTGGCTCCAGAGAGCAGCGTTCGGTCGAGAAGCCACGGGGGACGACGCAGCGCGACGTCGAACGAGGGTTCGCCGCGATCCAGCGCAGGCTGGAAGGCGAAGCGCTGCAGGAGTCCGTGCTGCCCTTCGGGGGCGGCTACTACTTCACACCTCCGGACAACGACCTGGCCCGGTCACTTCTGTCCTGAGACCATTCACCACCTGAGCACCGCGTCGACCCCGTGATGACTTCCGCGGCAGAGCCGCCACTGGGACCGTCCTCGCCAGGGATCTCGGTGCGGCGTGGTCGGACGGGCGTTCGCGTCATCGTGGTGTGCAGTCGAGGTCGGCGAACGCCCTGCGTAGCCGGTTGACCACCTGAAGCGCGGAGTGGTCGGGACATACCCGGCGATCGTGCGGTGGCGGTGTGGCGGAGGCCAACCTCGACTGGCCAGGAGTGACGGGCTGAGGCGGACCCGCGCGGGTCCTTTCAGGCTGGAGGTTGTTGGTCGAGCAGTCCGACGGGGTCGCTGCTGTAGGCGACCATCCAGCTGGGGTCGATGCGGTACCAGATGTTGTCGTCCCAGAACGGGTCGTTGCTGTCGCCGTCGTAGTGGTTGACGAGGTGGTCGCGGATTGCCGGCCAGGTCGGGTCGCTGCTCGTGCCCTCGGGGTTCAGCGGAACGGCGTGCCCGTGGGTGAAGATGCCGAGTTGCTCGCCGCGCATGTAGGTCGCGCTGATGCCGGGCCGCGCGGCGAGGTGACGGGCCTTGGCGGCCTGGCGGTCGGTGCCGATGACCCAGCGGCCGTGGAGGAAGTGCCCGTCGGCGCCGCTGATGCGTGGCTCACCGCGCCGGGTGACCGTGGCGATGGCCAGGGTGCACATGCCTTGGCAGATCCGGACGACCTGCTCGGCGTCCAAGGTGCTCTCACCTGGTCGGATGATCGATTTGAGGTGGCTGCTGGAGCCGGCCAGAGACGTGTCGAGCAGGACTTGGAGGCGGCGGATCTCATCGGGAGTTTCGAACATTCGGCTAGTCAATCAGCTCCCACCGACAATGTCGGCTCGGTGCGCGGTCGCCGACGGGGTGACCGCCGATCGCGGACAGGAGCAGGGACTCGGCGAGGAACTGGACCCGGATCTGGCCGCGGGTGGCGCCGAGCGCACGGCGCAACCCGATCTCCGCGCGGCGTTCGAGGACCGAGATGACCATCGTGTTGGCCACCCCGACGCCGCCGACCAGCAGCGCCACCGCCCCGAGCCCGAGCAGCAGGCCGGTGAACGCGCGCTCGGTGGCCTTGCGCGCCGCGAGCGCGTCGGACGGGCGGGACACGAGCACCTCGTTCGCCACCTCGACGCCGTACCCGCCCTCGGCGAGCGCGAGCAGCGCGTTCACCGGCACGGTCAGCACGTCCTCCCGCTTGGACGCGGTGAAACCGACCCGCACCGAGACCTGGTCGAGCCCGGCCAGCGCCTCCTGGTCGGCGACCGTGACCGCGACCTCGATCTTCGTCCTCGGCTCGCCCTTGCCGCCTTCGCCGCCGTCGCCCTCGGCCACGACGGTCTCGGCGGTGGCGATCGTCCCGGCGACCTCCCGGCCGTCCGGCAGGCCGGCGGTCACCGCCGCGCCCTTGACCGCCGGCCGCCGGTCGGCGACGTCGAGCTCGACGGTGATGATCCGCGACGTGCCGGTGTGCTCGAGCACGGACGTGCCCGGCCCGACGGCGTCGCCGACCGCGACCCGGTGCGAGTCCACCCGCACCGGCCCGGCCGCGTACAGCACGCGGCCCGGCTCGACGCTCCCGGTCCTCGGCACACCGATGTCCCGCTGCCAGTCCTCGACCGCGGCGGCGGTCGACGCGGTGTACCTCTTGTCGACCGTGAACCCGGTGTAGCCGAGCGCGGCCAGGTTCGCCTCCAGCTGCTCGACGTCGGCGCCCTCGGCGTTCGGCGCGAACGTGCGGTAGGTGGGCAGGGCGCCGTACAGCAGCACGACCGGCGTGTCGTCGACGCGATGGATCGCCTGCCCGCGCTCGACCACCGTGCCCACCGCCGGCAAGGCGGTCACCGTCCCGCCGAGCCGGGCCGGCACCGTCGTCGGGTCCCCGTAGCCGAGCTCGCCGAACTCGGTCTGCGTGTCGATCAGCGTCTGCCTGGTCACCTCCGCGGTCGCCGGGGGCGGCTCGGCGGCGGTGTCGTGGTCGCGGTCACCGCCCCACAGACCGGCGTCGAACCCGGTCGCGGCGGCCACCGCGGCGCCGGCCGCGAGCACCGCGGACACCCCGATCACCACCTGCGGGCCCCGCCGCCGCCCGCGGCGCTCCCGACGGCTCACCTGCCCTCGCCATCGCTGAGGCCGGGCTCGTCACCCCTGCCCGACGGCCTCAGGCTCGCGCACTTCCGCTCCGCCTCCTTGAAGGCGGGGCTGTTCGGGTCGATCCCCAGCTCGTCGTTCTCGACCTGCAGGCCCGCGTCGGTCGGGTCCGGGAACCTCGGCACGCCGTTCTCCCGCACGCACCGCGAGTACTCCCGGAGCTTCGCGACCACCTGCGGGTCCGCCTTGCCCGGCTCACCCCCGTTCGGCAGGTACTGCTTGCACTCCCGCTGCGCCGCGTCGACCGCCTGCGGGTCGACCCCCTCGGGCAGGTCCAGCGACATGCCGCCGTCCTTGCCGATCTCCGGGTCCGAGAACTCCGGCACGCCGTTGTCCCGCATGCACTGCGAGTACCGCAGTCCCTGCGCGCGCTCGCCGTCGGCGTTCGGGGCGGCGCTCGACGTGGTGCTGCCGCCACCGCCGGCCGTGGCCACCTCCCCACCCCCGTCCGCCGTGCCGCAGCCCGCGACGGCGAGCACCAGCAGCAGGCCGGTCGCCAGTCCCGTCCTGATCCGCATCGTCGTCCTCCTCCGCTCCGGCCGGCCGGTCGCCGGCCACCGGGCGAAGTAGAGCCGGGGCGGCGTCACCCCGGCGTCTCCGCGAACGTTGACGCCGAGGTGACGTCACCACGGGTCACCATGGAGGGATGCGGATCCTGGTGGTCGAGGACGAGCCCCTGCTCGCGGGCGCGGTGGCGGAGGGCCTGCGCGACGACGCGCACGCGGTGGACGTGGTGCACGACGGCGGCGCCGCGCTGGAGCGGCTGGACGTGCACGACTACGACGTGGTCGTGCTCGACCGGGATCTGCCGGTCGTGCACGGTGACGACGTGTGCCGGACGATCACCGCGCGCGGCGCGACGACCAGGGTGCTGATGCTGACCGCCGCGGCGACGGTCGACGACCGGGTCGCGGGCCTCGCCGTCGGCGCGGACGACTACCTGCCGAAGCCCTTCGCGTTCGTCGAGCTGGCCGCGCGGGTCACGGCGCTGTGCCGGCGGTCCCGCCCGGCCGCGCCGGCGGTGCTCACGCGGGCCGGCATCCGGCTCGACCCGCACCGCCGCGAGGTGTTCCGGGACGGCCGCTACGTTCCGCTGTCCCGCAAGGAGTTCGCGGTCCTGGCCGAACTGCTGCGCGCCGACGGCGCCGCCGTGTCCGCGGAGCAGTTGCTGGAGAAGGCGTGGGACGAGCACGCGGACCCCTTCACCCACACCGTGCGGATGACGATCCTCAAGCTGCGGCGCAAGCTCGGCGAACCACCGGTCGTGCTGACCGAACCGGGAGTGGGGTACCGGATCCCGTGAGGCGGCTGACGATCCGCGCCCGGCTGACACTGGTCCACGGCGGGCTGTTCCTCCTCGCCGGGATCACGCTGCTCGGCGTGACCTACGCGCTCGTCTCCCGGCAGGCGCCCGGCGCCGGCCCGGCCACCACGACCGCGGTGGACGGTCCGCCGCTGAAGCCGGCCGGGGAGGGACCGTCCCTCAACCAGGTGGTCGAGGAGACCCGGCAGGACACACTCGCCGCGCTGCTCACCCAGGGCGGGATCGCGCTCGTCGCGGTCGCCGCCGCGGCGACCACGCTCGGCTGGTTCGTCGCCGGGCGGCTGCTGCGGCCGCTGGACCGGGTGACCGAGACCGCGCGGCGGATCGCCGACGCCCCGGCCGCCGACCGCAGCCTGCACGAGCGCATCGCGCTGACCGGCCCGCCCGACGAGATCAAGCGGCTGGCCGACACGTTCGACCTGATGCCGGCCCGCCTCGACCACTCGCTGGACGGCCAGCGCCGGTTCGTCGCGAACGCGTCGCACGAACTGCGCACCCCGCTCACCCTCAACCGGACGCTGATCGAGGTCGCGATCGCGCGCCGCGGGGCCGGGGCCGACGTGCGCCGGCTCGGCGAGACGCTGCTGGAGGTCAACGCCCGCCACGAACGGCTGATCGAAGGACTGCTGGTGCTCGCCAACTCCGACCGCGAGCCCGGCGAGTTGTCCTATGTGGACCTGGCGGACATCGTGACGCACGTCGTGGCGCAGCAGCAGGGGGCGGTCGACGTCCACGCCGAGCCGGGCGAGGCGCCGACCTCCGGGAACCCGGTGCTCCTGGAGCGGCTCGTGCAGAACCTCGTCGAGAACGGCGTGCGGCACAACGTCACCGAGGGCGGTTGGGTGCGCGTCACGAGCACCACCCGAGCGGACGGCTCGGTGGAGCTCGTGGTCGCCAACACCGGGCCGGCCGTGCCCCGCTACGAGATCCCCGGCCTGTTCGCACCGTTCCGCCGGCCGGCCACGAACCGGCTCACCGGCGCCGGCCTCGGGCTCTCGATCGTGCGCGCGGTGGCCCGCGCCCACGGTGGCGAGGTCCACGCCGAGCCGCGCGAAGGCGGCGGCCTCGTCGTCACGGTCACCCTGCCCGGGGCACCCGCACCACCGGTCGCCGTGGCCGAAGCCGCCGACAGGCCGACATCGGCGCGAAGCGGGGACTACTGGCGGTTCAGGCCCGGCCTTCGCTGATCAGGCGGTATGGCTCGGGCGCCGCGGCCGGGATGATGGGCGTGCCGGATGCGCCGATCACCTCGGGGAGTGACAGCCCATGGGGCCCGAGGTCGACTGTCGCATCGCGGGCACGGCCGGAGTCGCGGCGGAGTATCGGTGGATGATTCCGTGGGGGATGCGTTGAGAATATCCTCGGATGAGCTGAAGTCCTACCTGAAAAGGCGCTACCCTGATCGCTGGAGAGAGGTCTCGGAGGAGGAACTGTCCGAACTGTCGCAGGAGTTGTCGGAAGTCGGCTACACGTCGATCGCCATGCTGGACGACGCGCTGCGGGGGACCGATCCGCACCTGCTCGATCATGAGGATTTCCTGCCCTACGCACACCGGGGCTACTTCACGGCCACAGGCGCGGTTCGGCAATCACTGGCCCTGGTCGATGAAGAGTACCGGGAATTCAAATATCCTGATGACGACTCCGATGAGCCGCCGATCGTGGGTTAGGGGACCGGGAGAAGCGGTGTGCTCGCCGGGAGGGTCGTCGACTGACCGGCGGGTTGGGTCCGCTGTGGGTTCGATCATCGGCAAGGCCGGGGGAACGGCTGCTAACCTCACTGCTAGCACGTGCAAGTCGTGGGGAGAGGTGGACGTGAGGGCCGGGGCGGGCAAGCGGGTGACGGCGGCGGACGTCGCGCGGTCCTTGGGGCTTTCCCGGGCCACGGTCGGTTTCGTGCTCAACGGGACGGCCGGGCAGAGGATCTCGGAGGCGACCAGGGACCGGGTGCTGGCGGAGGCCGCACGCCTGGGGTACCGCCCGCACACGGCCGCCCAGGCGCTCCGCCGCGGCAGCAGCAGGCTGGTCCTGCTGATCATCCCGGACTGGCCGGTGGACTTCAGCGTCGGCAAGTGCGTCGAGGAAGCCTCGCACACGCTGGAAGAGGCCGGGTACTCGCTCGTCACCCAGACGCACCACCCCGTGGGAACGGCCCGCCCGCTCTGGGAACTCCTCGACCCCGAGGTGGTGGTGGGTTTCGCGCCGTTCACCCCGGACGAGGTGGCGGCGATGCGGGGCTGTGGCATCACGAAGATCATCCCGGGGGCGGGGCCGAGTCCTTCGACGCCCGATCCCCTCGGCCTCGACGACGGCCCGCGCCTGCAGGTCGAGCACCTGCACGCGCGCGGCCACCGGCGCCTCGGCTTCGCCGCGACGACCGACGCGCGCGTGTCCGGCCTGGTCGAGTCCCGGCTGCGGGCGGCCCGGGAAGCCGCCGCGTCCCTGGGGGCGGCCCCGCCGGTCGTCCGACCGGTCGACGGCGCTCCGGCCGCGGCCGCGCGGGCGGTCCGGGACTGGCTCCACGCGAACGTGACGGGTGTCGTCGCGTACAACGACGACAGCGCCGCAAGGGTGATCGGCGCCGCCCTTCGCGGGGGCCACGACGTGCCCGCCGACCTCGCCGTCATCGGGCACGACGACAGCCCGTACACCGCGTTGTTCGTCCCCTCCATCTCCAGCATCCGGATCGACTACGCGGGGCTCGGGCGGCACCTGGCCGCGCTGGCGCTCCAGGCCGCCACCGGCCGCCCGCTGCCCGACGGCGGTGTCGACGCCGCGACCGCGGTGGTCGCCCGGGAGTCCACGGGGTCCTGACGGATCAGGCGTCCGTCACCCGCGAGCTTCCCGGTCCGGGCCGCGGTGGCACGCCCCGACGGGGTTCGGGGCGAGCCCGGCGTCTTACCGGGGTCGGCCGGCAGCGGCCGGAGGTCGGTGCGGGGAGGCGCTGATCGGGGCCGAGCCGGTCCGCGGGCCACCCGCCGCGTCGGCCGGGAGCCGGTCCCGGCGGTCGCGCAGGCCGTCCGGGCGAGGGCGTCTCGACGCCTGCCGGCAGGGCTTGCTCCACAGACGTCGGGTCGGGCACGGCGGTCGACCTCCGCAGGTGGTTGGAACGTTTCAAGCTCGAGTGCTTGCACGTGCTAGCCGGACGAGATTAGCATCACCGCTCACCGTCCCGCTAGCACGTGCTAACAGCGTGGACCTCGCCTTTCGGACAACGGAGTCTGCTCATGACCGACAGCCAAGCGTCCGCCGTCCCGCCGCCTCCCGCAACCACGTCGGCCCAGCTCCCGTCGCCGGACACGGGGCTGCCGGAGGTCTCCGCCCGCTACATCTGGTTGATGGTGCTCGCCCAGTTCGGCGTCTTCATCGCGTTCATCACCCCGCTGGCGATCTCGTTGTCGGTCCGGCTCGCGCAGCTCGCGCCGGGGCACGAGGAGTACCTCGGCTACGTCACCGGCGCCGGCGCCGCGACGGTCGTCGTCACCGGCCCGCTGCTGGGGGTGCTCAGCGACCGCACCCGCAGCCGGCTGGGTCGCCGCCGGCCGTTCATGGTCGTCGGCACGCTGGTCGGGATCGTGTCGCTGGTCGTGATGGCGACCGCCCCGAGCGTCCTCGTGCTCGGGCTCGGCTGGGTCCTCGCCCAGCTGGGCTGGGGCCAGGCCCTCGGCGCGCTGACCAACTCGCAGGCCGACCGCCTGCCGGAGTCCCAGCGCGGCAAGGTCGCCGGCCTGGTGGGGTTCGGCACCCTCGTCGCACCGGCCGTCGGCGTCACGCTCGCCGGCGGCTTCGTGGGTGACCCGCTCCTGCTCTTCCTGGTGCCCGGCGCGATCGGCGCCGTCCTGGTGGCGCTGTTCGTCGCCCTGGTGCCCGAGCCGGACAGCCGCGGCTCGTCCTTCGGCGCCCCGCTGACGATCGGCGCCCTGGCCCGCAAGTACGTGTTCGACCCTCGCCGGTACCCGGACTACTCCTGGGCGTGGCTCAGCCGCTTCCTGTTCTACTTCGGGCTGACGCTCAACACGACGTTCGTCGCGTTCTTCCTCGCCTCCCGCCTGGGTGTCGGCGTGCAGGAGGTGGCGGGCACCGTCGCCGCCCTGTCCGGGCTCGGCGTGCCGGCCACCTCCGCCGGGGCGATCGGCGGCGGGTTCCTCTCCGACCGGCTGCGCAGGCGGCGCGCGTTCGTGCTCGCCGCGGGAGCCGTCTTCGCGCTCGGCGCGGTCGTGATGGCGCTCGCCGGGAACCTGCCCCTGCTGTTCGCCGGGTCGCTGACCACGTCGATCGCGCTGGGCATGTTCTCGGCCGTCGACCAGGCGCTGGTGCTCGACGTCCTGCCGGAGCGGGAGAGCGAGGCCGGCCGGTTCATGGGCATCATCGGTTTCGCGACCAGCGTGCCGCAATCCGCGGCCCCCCTCGTCGCACCGGTGGTCCTGGCGGTCGGTGCGACCGCCACCGGCAAGAACTACACCCTGCTGTTCTTCGTCGCCGCCGCCTGCACCGTCCTGAGTGGACTCGCGGTGCTGCGCGTCAAGTCCGTTCGCTGAGGAGTCGATCATGTCATCCACCTGGCAGGCCAGGTTCATCACACCCGCGGCCACGTCCTGGGCGCGGCCCGGCGAGCCCGCGGCCTACTTCCGCCGCGAGTTCACCGTCGAGGGGGCGCCCCGCCGCGCGACGTTGCACGTCACCGCGATCGGGGTGGTCGAGGCCCACGTCAACGGCGCCCGCGTGGGCGAGGACGTGCTGACGCCCGGCTGGACGTCCTACCGCCACCGGCTGGCGGTGAGCAGCCACGACGTCACCGACCGGATCGTGCCCGGGGCCAACGCCCTGGGCGCGGTCGTCGGCGAGGGGTGGGCGATCGGCCGGCTCGGGTACGAGGGCAAGCGCAACCACTACGCCGACCGGCCGGGGCTGTTCCTGCAGCTCGACCTGGAGTACGACGACCGGGTCGAGACCGTCGGCACGGACGAGTCGTTCACCGCCGGGACCGGAGCCGTGCTCGCCAACAGCCTGTACGACGGGGAAGAGCACGACGCGCGCCTCGAACCCGTCGGCTGGGACCTCCCCGGCTTCGACGACACCACGTGGACGCCGGTGGAACCCTTCGACTGGGACCTCGCCACCCTGGTCACCACCGGCGCGCCGCCGATCCGCAGGACCCAGGAGCTCGCCCCGACCGCGATCCACCGCAACCGCGACGGCAACCCGATCGTCGACTTCGGGCAGAACATCTCGGGCCGGGTCAGGCTGACCGTGCGCGGGCGGGCCGGGCAGACGGTGACGCTGCGCCACGCCGAGGTCCTGGTCGACGGCGAGCTGAACACCGAGACCCTGCGCACGGCCGCAGCGACCGACCGGTACACCTCGCGGGGTGACGACGTGGAGACGTGGGAACCGAGGTTCACCTTCCACGGCTTCCGCTTCGTCGAGGTGGACGGCTATCCCGGCACGCTGACCGCCGACGACATCACCGCGGTCGTCGTCCACAGCGACATGCCCCGCACCGGCTGGTTCGAGTGCTCCGACGAACGGCTCAACCGGCTGCACGCCAACGTCGTGTGGTCCATGCGGGACAACTTCGTCGGCGTCCCCACCGACTGCCCGCAGCGCGACGAACGCCTGGGTTGGACCGGGGACATCAACGCCTTCGGCCCGACCGCGGCCTTCCTCTACGACGTGCGCGGGGTGCTCGGGTCGTGGCTCGCCGATCTCGCCGCCGAGCACCGCGCGAAGGGCTACGTCCCCTGGGTGGTCCCCGACGTGCTGTCGACGCCGTGCACGCCGACCGCGCTGTGGAGCGACGTGGCGGTCAGCCTGCCGTGGACCCTGTACACCGAATACGGCGACGTCGGGATCCTGCGGCGCAGCTACGGGTCCATGTCCGCGTTCATCCGGGACGTCGAGACCCGGCTGAACGGGAACGGCTTGTGGGACCGGGGGTTCCAGTTCGGCGACTGGCTCGACCCCGACGCGCCGATCGACAACCCCGCCGGGGGGAAGACCGACCGCCACCTCGTGGCCTCGGCCTTCCTGTGCCGCACCACCGCCGAGATCACGAAGGCCGCGCGCCTGCTGGGCGAGACCGACGACGCCGAGCACTTCGCGGCCCTCGCCGCGCGCGTGCGGACCGCCTTCCGCCACGAGTACGTCACCGCGTCCGGCCGCCTCGCCGACGAGTCCGCCACCGCACTGGCGCTCTCGATCTGCTTCGACATCCTGGACGAGGAGCAGGAGGTCAGGGCGGGCGAGCGGTTGGCCGCGCTGGTCGCCAAGGCCGGCTACCGGATCTCCACCGGCTTCGCCGGGACCCCGTTCGTCACGGAGGCGCTCAGCCGGACCGGTCACCTGGACGTGGCCTACCTCCTGCTGCTGGAGACCGGGTGCCCGTCGTTCCTCTACCCGGTGACGATGGGAGCGACGACGATCTGGGAACGGTGGGACTCGATCCGGCCGGACGGCTCGGTCAACCCGTCGGGGATGACGTCGCTGAACCACTACGCGCTCGGCGCGGTCGCCGACTGGCTGCACAAGGTCGTCGGCGGCCTGACCCCCGCCGAACCCGGCTACCTCAGGATGCGCATCGCACCACGCCCAGGTGGCGATCTCACCCACGCGACCGTCACCCACGACACGGTGCACGGGCCGGCCTCCGTCGCGTGGCGCATCAGCGAGAACCGGATGCGACTCGACGTGCGGATCCCGGAGGGCACCAGCGCGACCGTCGTGCTGCCGCTGCACCCCGACGACCTCGTCGTCGAGGTCGAGGCCGGCGAGCACGGTTGGCAGTACGACATCGCGGGCACGGCCCCGGTCCGGTACACGATGGACACACCGCTGCGGGTCCTCGCCCAGGACGCCGCGGTGTGGCGTGCCGTCACCGAGGCGTTCGGCAAGCACTTCCCCGGCATCCCCCTCGACGCCTCCGCCCCGGAAGCGGCGAGCTTCTCGCTCAACACCGTCCTCCACCACGTGCCCGGCGCCTCGCGGGAACTCCAGGACGATCTCACGGCCGCCGTCGTCGGCCGGGAAGGACACCGCTGATGCCACAGCACACCACCGCCGACCTCACGCTGGAGCAGAAGGCGTCGCTGCTGTCCGGGCACGACTTCTGGACCACCAAGGCGATCGACGCCGCGGGCGTGCCGTCCCTGCTCCTGGTCGACGGACCGCACGGACTCCGCGCCCAGGACGCCGAAGTCGACCACCTGGGCGTGCACGCCGGCCGACCCGCCACCTGCTTCCCCACCGCGGCCGCCGTCGGCAGCAGCTGGGACCCCGAGGTGGCCGCGGAGATCGGCGCCGCCCTCGGCCGCGAGGCGCGCGCCGCCGGCGTCACCGTCAACCTCGGCCCCGGCGTGAACATCAAGCGGTCACCGTTGTGCGGCCGCAACTTCGAGTACTACTCCGAAGACCCGCTGCTGAGCGGCGTGCTGGGGGCCGCGCACGTGCGCGCTCTCCAGGAGCAGGGCGTGGGCGCCTCCGTCAAGCACTTCGCGGCCAACAACCAGGAGACCGACCGGATGCGGATCAGCGCGGACGTGGACGAGCGCACGCTGCGCGAGATCTACCTCCCGGCGTTCGAGAAGGTCGTCACCGAAGCGCACCCGGCCACGGTCATGTGCTCGTACAACCGCGTCAACGGCGTCCTGGCGTCGCAGAACCGCTGGCTGCTCACCGACGTCCTGCGCGACGAGTGGGGGTTCGACGGCGTCGTCGTCTCCGACTGGGGCGCCGTGGCCGACCGCGTCGCGGCGCTCGTCGCCGGCCTGGACCTGGAGATGCCGGGCACCGGCGGCGCCACCGATGCCGAGATCGTGGCCGCGGTGCGCAGCGGCGAGCTGGACGAGGCGGTGGTCGACCGGAGCGTGCGCCGCGTGGTCGAACTCTCCCGGAGGGCCGCGCCCGCGACCGGCACGTTCGACGCCGCCGCCCACCACTCGCTGGCGAAGCGACTCGCCACCGAGTGCGCCGTGCTGGTGAAGAACGACCGGGGGACCCTGCCGATCGCGCCCGGCGCCGCCGTCGCCGTCGTCGGGCGGTTCGCCGCCGAGGCGCGCTTCCAGGGTGGCGGCAGCTCGCACGTGAACCCGACCCGCGTCGACACCGCACTCGACGCGATCCGGGCGTTGGGCACGTCCGTCCGCTACGCGCGCGGGCTCGACGACAACGCCGTGGGGATCGCCCGCGAAGCGGAGGTGAGCGTCGTCTTCGCCGGGTTGGAGGAGTCCGACGAGTCCGAGGGCTACGACCGCGACACCCTCGACCTGCCCGCGGACCAGGTGGACCTCATCCGCGCGGTCGCGGCGGTCAGCCGGCGGACCGTCGTCGTGCTCTCGCACGGCGGGGTCGTCTCGCTCGAAGGCTGGCACGACGAGGTCGACGCGATCCTGGAGGGCTGGCTGCTCGGCCAGGCCGGCGGCGCCGCCGTCGCGGACCTGCTGTTCGGCATCGCCAACCCCTCCGGCCACCTCGCCGAGACCATCCCGGTCCGCCTGCGGGACAACCCGAGCTACTTCAACTTCCCCGGCGAGCAGGGGCACGTCCGCTACGGCGAGGGCGTGCTCGTCGGCTACCGCTACTACGAGACCGCCGAGGTCGGAGTCCGGTACCCGTTCGGCCACGGCCTGTCCTACACCACGTTCGGGACGAGCGACCTCACCGTCACCACCACCGGGGACGACAGCGCGACGGTCTCGGTGACCGTGACGAACACCGGTTCCGTCGCGGGCAAGCACGTCGTGCAGGTCTACGTCGCGACCACGGCCGGCCCGGTCCGCCGCCCCGCCCGCGAACTCCGCGCGTTCACCAAGGTCGCGCTGGAACCGGGCGAGTCGCGCAGGGTGGAGCTGTCCCTCGGCCGCCGGGCCTTCGCCTACTACGACATCGAGCTGCGCCGGTGGGTGGTCGCCCCCGGCGACTACACCGTCCAGGTCGGCGAGAGCGCCGCCGTGGTCGTGGCGCAGGAGCGGATCACGCTCGTCGGGGACGTGATCGAGCGCGAGCTGAGCCTGGACTCACCGGTCGAGGAGTGGTTCGGCCACCCGGTGGTCGGCCCGCTGATCACCCGCACCCTCACCGAGGCCATGACCGAGGAGCAGGCGCGGCAGGCGGAGACCTCGTCGGACTCGCTGCGCATGGTCGCCTCGCTGCCGATGGGCCAGTTCGTCCACTTCCTGACCCTGAGCGGCGCGCACCTGCCCCCCGACGCCCTGGCCGATCTGGTCGAGATCAGCAAGACCCGCGTCGCGCCTTCCGTGGACCACGCGGCGGAAGGGGTCTCCCGGTGACCACACCCACGCGTCCGCGCACGCACGTGGGCGGCTGCGAAACCCACCGGCCGTTCGACACCGGACCCGTCTCCACGAAGTGAGGTCGCACGTGCGAAGCAAGCGGACCCGTGTCCTCCTCACCGGAGCCACGGGCAACTGGGGTCGCGCGGTCCTCGACGAGTTCCGCGAACGGGCCGACCGCGTCGAGGTCGTGGCACTGGTCCTGCCCGGCAGGCGTGACACCGAGGTGGTCCGCCGCTACGAGGACATGGAGAACCTCCAGGTCGTCCACGGCGACCTGACCGACTACGACGCGGTCGAGCGCTGCGTGCGCGGCGCGGACTTCGTGCTGCACGTCGGCGCGGTGGTCTCGCCCTTCGCCGACGACCACCCCGACCTGGCCCACCGGGTCAACGTGGGCGGCATCCGCAACATCGTCCGCGCCGTGCGCGCCCAACCCGACCCGGCCCGCACCGCCGTCGTCGGCATCGGCTCGGTCGCGCAGACCGGTGACCGCAACCCGCCCCACCACTGGGGGCGCGTCGGCGACCCGCTGCGCGTCTCCCGCTACGACGAGTACGGGCAGACCAAGGTCGTCGCGGAGAAGGAACTGGTCGACTCCGGCCTGCCCCGGTGGGCGTGGCTGCGCCAGACCGGCATCTTCCACCCCGGCATGCTCCGGATCCGCGACCCGATCATGACGCACTCCACGCTCGGCGGCGTCATGGAGTGGGTCTCGGTCGAGGACGCCGCCCGGCTGCTGGCCAACCTCTGCGAACCCGACGTGCCCGAGGAGTTCTGGGGCGGGATCCACAACATCGGCGGCGGCGAGGCGTGGCGGCTGACCAACTGGCAGCTCCAGGAGCGCATCGGCGCGGCGCTCGGTGTCGGCGACCCGAGGCGCTGGTACGACCGGAACTGGTTCGCCACCCGCAACTTCCACGGCCAGTGGTACACCGACTCCGACCGGTTGGAGGAGCTGGTCCCGTTCCGCGGCGACAGCTTCGACGCCGCCCTGGACCGGGCCCTGCGCGCCAACCCCTCGTTGGCGATGGCGGGTCGGGTGCCGGCGTGGGTGGTGAAGAACCTCGTGATGAGGCCGCTCACCCGGAAGCAGCGGGGCACGATGGCCTACGTCCGCGACGGGGACGAGGAGGCGATCGCGGCCTACTACGGCTCCCGCGCGGAGTTCGAGGCCATCGGCGGCTGGGACACCTTCCGGCCCGTCGAGCCGGACCGCGTGCCCTCCTACCTCGACCACGGCTACGACGAGGACAAGGACCCCGCCCGGTGGACGGCGGCGGACTACCGCGACGCCGCCGCGTTCCGCGGGGGAGAGCTGGTCTCGTCCGACGCGGTGCAGGGCGACGTCGCCACCCCGCTCTCGTGGCGGTGCGCGTTCGGCCACGGGTTCACCGGCAGCCCCCGCCTGGTCCTCACCGCAGGGCACTGGTGCCCCGAGTGCGTCAAGGACGTCGCCGGCTACCCCCGGCAGGCCGAGCGCAACGCCTTCCTCGCCCAGCTCGAACCCGCCGACGCGCCGCACGACCCGGTATCGGGGTGACCCGGACTCCCGCTCAGTGGAACACCGGCCACCGGGCCGGGCGCCCGGCGGCTCTACTGCGCTCGTCGCGACACACCACTACCCGGAGGTTCCATGAACGACGGTGGGCGGTTGACGTTCGTCAAGGTCGTCGTGGACGACCTCGACGCGCAGGCCGGGTTCTACCGCTCCGTCCTCGCGCTGGCGGCCGTGCACCGGCTGTCCGGCGGTGAGGGCGAGGGCCGCTACGAGCAGGTCGTGCTCGCCGGGGCCGGTGCGGGGCCGACCGTGCTGCTGGTGCGCTACCCCGACCGGGTCGTGCCGCCGGCGGGCGAGGCCGTGCTCGGCTTCGGCGTCGCCGACGTCGACGAGGTCGTGCGCGCCGCCGTGGCGGCCGGGGGCTCCGTGCGGGTCGGGCCCAGGGCGCTGCCCGGCACCGGGATGCGGGTGGCGGTGGTGACCGATCCGGAGGGGCACGCGCTGGAGCTGGTGCAGGGCTCGTGAGGGCTGTCGCGACCACCACGACGCACGGGAAGAGGACGACGATGTTCGATCTGTCGGGCCACGCGGCCCTGGTCACCGGAGCCGGTCGGAACGCGGGCGCGGGCATCGCCCGCTGCTTGGCCGCACGCGGTGCGGCGGTGGCGGTCAACGACCTGGTCGCGGAGCGGGCCGAGGCGGTCGCGGAGGAGATCGCGGCGGCCGGTGGCGCGGCGGTGGCGGTGCCGTTCGACGTCACCGACCGCGAGGCGGTCAAGGACGCCGTGGCGCGCGCTCGCGCGGGGCTGGGGCGGTCCGTCGACATCATGGTGCACAACGCCGGCATCGCCGCCGACTTCGGGCAGGGGCACTTCCGCACCCTCGACCCGGGCCGGTGGCGCGCACCGATCGAGATCAACCTGTTCGGCGCGATGAACTGCGTCTCGGCGGTCGTGGACGACATGTGCGAAGCCGGGTGGGGGCGCATCGTGCAGATCTCCTCCGGCGCCGCCCGCACGGGCTCCGACCAGGGCCTGTCGCTCTACGGGGCGGGCAAGAGCGGGGTGGAGGGCTTCATGCGGCACCTGTCACAGGAGCTGGCGCCCTCCGGTGTCACGGTCAACACGCTGGCCCTGGGGCTCCAGACCAACGCCGCCGGGGCGGCCACCGAGGTGTTCGCGCGGAAGATCCCCACCCGCCGGCTGGGCACGCCCGAGGACGTCGGCGCGGCCGTGGTCTACCTGGCCTCGGAGGAGGCGTCCTGGCTGACGGGGCAGATCCTCGACCTCAACGGCGGCAGCGTCACGTCCTGACCGGCGGGTGGGCGGAGCCGGTGCGCCGTCACCGCCCACCCGGCCGCGCACCGTACGGTGGTGCGGATCGTGAGGAGTGCCCATGCCCGCCAGGAGGAGCGCCGACACCGCGGACCAGGCCGTGTCGCGCGTGGTCGACGGCATCAAGCGGATGATCGTCTCCGGTGACCTGCTGCCGGGTCAGCAGATCCGGCAGGAGCAGATGGCCGCCGTGCTCGGGGTGAGCCGGTTGCCGGTGCGCGAGGGCCTGCGGCAGTTGGTGGCCGACGGGCTGGTGGCGCACGAGCACAACGTGGGCTTCGCCGTGGCGCGGTTGAGCCGCCCGGAGTTCGACCAGGTCTACCTGATGCGGCGGCTGCTGGAGACCGAGGTGATCCGCAGCCTGCCGCGGCCGGACCCCGCGCGGCTGGACCGGATCGGATCGCTCGCCGAGGACGTCGAACGGGCCGCCGCCGATCTGGACCTGCCCCGGATGAGGGAGGCCAACAGCGCCTTCCACCAGGCGATCTTCGGGCTGAGCGCGCTGAACCTGGTGGTCGCGGAGATCAACCGCATCTGGACGTGGGCGTTGCCGTACCACGCGGTGTACCTCTACGACGAGGCCGCGCGGGCACGCATCCTCGCCGAGCACCGGGACATGCTGGCCGCGTTGGGCTCGGGCGACCTGGAACGGCTGGTCGAGCTGATGGACACGCACCGGGCGGGCTCGGAGGCGCGGCTGTCGTTGATGTTCGGGGCGGGCGCGGTTCCCCGGCCGTCGGCCGGGTGAGGCGTCCACTCAGCGGAACGGCGGATACAGGATTGGATCCAATTTCCTAGGCTGGCCCGGACCCCGAGAGAGGAGTCCGGGTGACAGCCACGATCGACCTCGCCGCCCACCGCCCCGGCGACGCCGAGCTGAGGCTCCGGGACGAGGTGCGGCACTTCCTCGACGACGAGCGCGCCGCCGGGGCGTTCCGCCCGCGCGGCGACGCCTGGATGTCCGCCGCCGACCCCGCCTTCAGCAGGCGGCTCGGCGCGCGCGGCTGGCTGGGCATGACCCTGCCCGCCCGCTACGGCGGCCACGACCGCTCCCCGCTGGAGCGCTTCGCGGTGGTCGAGGAGCTGCTGGCGGCGGGCGCGCCGGTCGCCGCGCACTGGATCGCCGACCGCCAGACGGCCCCCTCGATCCTGCGCAACGGCACCGAGGAGCAGCGGCTCCGGTACCTGCCGGGCATCGCCCGCGGCGAGTGCTTCTTCGCCATCGGCATGAGCGAGCCGGACGCGGGTTCCGACCTGGCCGCCGTGCGCACCCGCGCCCGCGAGGTGGCCGGCGGCTGGGAGATCACCGGCGCCAAGCTGTGGACCACCGGCGCGCACTTCGCCCACGCGATCGTCGTGCTCGCCCGCACCGACGGCGCACCCGGCGACCGGCACGCCGGCCTGTCGCAGTTCGTGGTGGACCTGCCGCACCCGGCGGTGCACGTCCGGCCCATCACGACGATCGACGGCGAGCACCACTTCAACGAGGTCGTCCTCGACCACGCCGTCGTCCCGGCCGGCGCGCTGCTGGGCGAGCGGGGCGCCGGCTGGCGGCAGGTCGTCGCGGAGCTGGCGCACGAGCGCTCCGGGCCCGAGCGGTTCCTCAGCACCGCACCGCTGCTCCAGGCGTGGGCGTCGGGGCTGCGCGAGGGCGACCCGGTGGCCGCCCGCGAGGTCGGGAGGCTCACCGCCCGCGCCTGGGCGTTGCGGCAGCTCTCGCTGGCCGTGGCCGCCGCGCTGGCGGCGGGCCGATCCCCCGAGGTGGCCGCGGCCCTGGTCAAGGACCTCGGATCCCGCTTCGAGGGCGACGTCGTGGAGTCGGTGCGGCGGGTGGCGGGCGTCGAGCCCCGACCCGGCGCGGACGGACTCGCGGGGCTGCTCGCCGAGGCGATCCCGCGCACGCCGGCGTTCACCCTGCGCGGCGGCACGAACGAGATCCTGCGGTCCGTCGTGGCCCGCGGTCTGGGGGTCCGGTGAGCGACGAGCTGCACGAGGAGATCCGCGCCGCCGTCGGCGCGATCCTCAAGGGACGCACGACGGGCGGCTTCGACGCCGCGCTGTGGCAGGACCTGGCCGACACCGGCTTCCACCTGCTGGGCGTGCCCGAGGAGGTGGGCGGCAGCGGCGGGGGGCTGCGCGACCTCGCGGTCGTGGTCGACCTCGTCGCCCGCCACGCCGCCGGGGCCCCGGTCGCCGAGTCGGCGTTCCTGGCCGGGTGGCTGCTGGCCCGGGCCGGTCTGGACGTGCCCGGTGGTCTGGTCGTGGCCTCGCTCGACGTGGTGAAGGCGCACCGGCGCGGCGGTCCGCCGCGGCTGTCGGGCCGGGCCGCCGTGCCGTGGGCGCGGCACGCCGACCACGTCGTCACCCTCGCCCGGGACGGCGACGACCTGTGCGTGGCCGTGGCGCCGGTCGGCGAGGTCGAGCAGGCGGAGAACCTCGCCGGGGAACCGCGGGACACCGCGGTGCTCCACGACGTCGAGGCCGTCGCCTCCGCGCCGGTCGGGATCGACGCCGACGAGCTGCGGCTGAGGGGCGCGCTGGTGCGGTCGGTGCAGCTCGCGGGCACGGCCCGCGCGGTGTTGGAGTCCGCCCGGCGGCACGTCGCCGAACGCGAGCAGTTCGGCCGCCCGCTGGCCCGCTTCCAGGCCGTGCAGCAGCACCTGGCCGCGCTCGCGGCGGAGGTCACCGCCATGCGGATCGCCGCCGACGCCGCGCTGCTCGCGGTCGAGGCGGACGACCGGGCCGAGGTCGCCGTGGCCGCCGCCAAGGCCACCACGTCGGCCGGCGCGCACGTCGTGGCCACGATCGGGCACCAGCTGCACGGTGCGCTCGGCTACTCCGCCGAGCACCACCTCGGTGCGGCGACCGCGCGGCTGTGGTCGTGGCGCGAGGAGTTCGGCAACGAGGCCCACTGGCAGGACCGGCTGGCCGCCGCCGTGGCGGAAGAAGGCTCGTGGTGGGCGACGGTCAGCGGGGGCGCCCGGTGAGCGGGGGAGCGCTGCGCGGCCTGAAGGTGCTGGACCTGAGCCGGGTGCTGGCCGGGCCGCTGTGCACGCAGATGCTCGCCGACCACGGCGCCGAGGTGGTCAAGGTCGAACCCCCGGCGGGCGACGAGACCCGCCGCTGGGGGCCGCCGTTCGTGGACGACGGGCAGACCACCAGCGCCTACTACCAGGGGCTCAACCGCAACAAGGCCAACATCGTGCTCGACCTCAAGGTCGGGCGGGCCCGCGAGGTGGTGCTCGACCTCATCGCCGGCGCGGACGTGGTCGTGGAGAACTTCAAGGCCGGGACCATGGAACGCTGGGGCCTGGGCTACGAGTCGCACCTGGCCGCGCGGTTCCCGCGCCTGGTGTACTGCCGCATCACCGGCTACGGCGTGGACGGCCCGCTGGGCGGGGAACCGGGCTACGACGCGGTGCTCCAGGCCCACGGCGGGCTGATGAGCGTCAACGGCGAACCGGACGGCGACCCGCTGCGCGTCGGTGTGCCGATCGTGGACATCACCGCCGCGCACCAGGCGTTCGCCGGCGTCCTGCTGGCCCTGACCGAGCGGGCGGTCAGCGGGCGCGGGCAGCTGGTGGACATCACGCTGATCGACGCCGTGGTGTCGCTGATGCACCCGCACTCCGCCGCCCACCTGGCCTCCGGGGCGGTGCCGGTCCGCACCGGGGCCGCGCACCCGACCGTCGCGCCGTACCAGGTGTTCCGCACCGCGCGCGGCGGCAGCCTGTTCGTGGCCGCCGCCAGCGACGCCCACTTCGCCGCGCTCACCGACGTGCTCGGCCGGCCCGACCTGGCCGGGGACGGGAGGTTCCTGCGCAACCGGGACCGCGTCGAGCACCGCGCCGAGCTGCTGGCCCTGCTCGAACCGCTGTTCCGCGCCCGGGACGCCGACGAACTGGCCGAGGCGCTGCGGGGGCGTGGGGTGCCCGCGAGCCCGGTCAACGACGTCGCCGCCGCGCTGGCCGCGCCGCAGGTGCGGCACCGGGGCATGGTGGTCTCCGACGGCGACTACCGGGGGATCGGCGTGCCGATCAAGCTCGGCCGCTCGGCCTCGGCGCCGCCCCGCGCCCCCGCCGCCCGGGGCGCGGACACCGAACGCGTCCTGGCCGCCCACGGCTACGGGGCCGACGACGTCGCGGCGCTGCGCGAGTGCGGGGCGCTCGGCTGAGGGTCATCGCACGGCCGCGCCCGCCAGCACCATCCGCAACGCGTCGCGCAGCAGCGCGTCCAGGTCCTCGTCGGAGCCGGACGTGATCCAGTGCTCGAAGACGTGCCGGGTGGCGTGCACGACCAGGTAGGCGGGCAGCGTGCGGTGCAGCGGGTGCCCGCCCGCCGGCAGGCGCCGGTCGAGGTACCCGGCGATCACCTCGCACAGCTCCCGGTCGGCCTCCT
The DNA here is from genome assembly GCF_053601135.1 of Actinosynnema sp. NPDC004786. Classification (NCBI taxonomy): domain Bacteria; kingdom Bacillati; phylum Actinomycetota; class Actinomycetes; order Pseudonocardiales; family Pseudonocardiaceae; genus Actinosynnema; species Actinosynnema sp. NPDC004786. The sequence goes on from NZ_JBSGBG010000029.1 coordinate 50,217, forward strand.
GCCAGCGCAGCCGGTACTCCGGCGTGGTCACCATCAGCGTGAGGAACCGCCGGTCGAACTCGCTGATCCGGCCGCCGGGCATGGCGGCGGTCCAGGCCGCGACGAGGGCCTCGACCGGGTCGGTGGTGTCCGGGACGTCCCGCAGCGCGTTCGCGACGGCCTCGGCGGTGGCGCGGAACAGCGGGCGCACCACGTCCTCCTTGACCGGGAAGTGGCGGTGGAACGTGCGCGGGGAGACGCCGGCGGCCTCGGCGATGCGCTCGACCTTCGCCGAGGTGTCGCCGTCGGCCACGAAGATCTCCATCGCGGCGCGGGCGATCGCGGCGCGCAGCTCCTCGGCACGCCGCTCGGTCAGCGTCGGGCGCTCACCCCTCGGCACGTGCACACCCCTTCGCAAGCCCGGTACCTGGCCAAACAGAACTGGATTCAGGATCGTATGCGGAAATTGGACACGATTTGTTTACACGATGACCGGGTGCGGCTAGGCTCACACCTGTCAGTTTCTGCCACATCGGCAGATTGTGCAACAAGGCGATGTCGCCGGGAGGCGCCGATGACGACGGCCCGGGGCCACGACGCGCCCACCGCGATGATCGACCGGGTGGCCTCCCTGCTCCAGGTCTTCGACGGCGGCCACCGGTTCACCCTGGCCGAGGTCTCCCGGCGCGCGGGGCTGCCCCGCTCGTCGGCGCACCGCATCCTCGGCCGCCTGGTCGACCTCGGCTGGATCGAGCGCCGGGGCTTCGAGTACGCGTTGGGCATCCGCATGTTCGAGCTGGGGTCCCAGGTCGTGCGCCGCGACGGCGTGCACCAGGCCGCCCTGCCCCACATGCACGCCCTGCACCGCTCGACCGGGTTGACCGTCCACCTCAGCGCCCTGCAGTCGGGGGACGTGCTGCACCTGGAACGCATCGGCGGCTGGCCGGAGAAGGGCGAGGGCTGGCGGCTGGGCGCCCGGCAACCCGCCGTGCACTCGGCCGCGGGCCGCGCCCTGCTCGCCCAGCTCGACGACGCCGACTGGCCCGCCCTGTCCTACCCCGCACCCGCCACGCCCGGCGGGGTCCGCACCGAAGCCGACCTGCGCCGCGAGATCGACCGGGTCCGCGACCGCGACGGCGTCGCCGTGGACGCCGAAGGCTGCTCCGCCGGCGTCACGGCGGTCGCCGCCGCCATCGGCCCGGCCGAGGGCGGGCTGTCCGCGGCCCTGTCGCTGTGCGGACCCGCGACCGCCGTCCCCGTCGACCGGGCCGTCGCCGCCGTGCGCCGGGCCGCCACCGACATCTGGTACGCCGCCTCCGGCGTGACCCGCCTGCGCGGGCGGCCCACCCGCCCCGTCCACGCGACCCTGCCGCTCGCCGACGCGCTGACCGCCCTCGCCCGCGGTTGACCCGCGCACCCGTCGCTTCGACCCACCACGAGGAACCGGTGTCCCGATGACCGTGATCGCCCACGACCAGCCCACCTACGTCGTCTCGCCCGTGACCGGCGTCGACCCGGACGCCCTGGCCGCCGCCGTCGACGCCGCCGAGCCCGGCGCCCTGCTCGCCGCCCTGGTGCACCTGACCGGGGACACCGCGCTCGTCGACGAGTTCGAGGCCGAGCTCGCCGGCCACCGCGCCGCGGCCGGCGCGGCGTGGTCGGGCGAGTACCCGGAGGAGATCGCCGCCGAGGTCCGCGCCCGCGCCCGCCGCCTGCTGGGCGCCTCGCTCGTGCCGCGCCTGGGCGTCCCCGACGACGAGCTGTTCCGCCGGCTCGCCGGCGTCTGCGCCAACGACACGGTGGACGCCGAGTACGTGGCCCACCTGCGCGAGCAGGCCGGGTTCGAACCCGCCCGCCGCGTGGTGCCCACGACCCGCCGCCCGCCGGAGGACTTCACCGTCGCCGTCATCGGCTCGGGCATGATCGGTCTCAACGCCGCGATCAAACTCGGCGAGGCCGGGTTCCGCTACCACGTGTTCGAGAAGAACGACGACCTCGGCGGCACCTGGTCGCGCAACACCTACCCCGGCGCGGCGGTCGACACCCCCAGCCACTTCTACTCGTACTCGTTCGAGCTGAACCCGACCTGGTCGAAGTACTACCCGACCGGGCCCGAGTACCTGGCGTACCTGCGCGGCGTGGCCCGCAAGTACGACCTGCACCGCCACATCTCCTTCTCCACCGAAGTGCTCGGCTGCGCCTGGGACGAGGCCGACCGGGCGTGGACGCTCACCGTGCGCGGCCCGGACGGCGCGACGCGCACCCACCGCGCCAACGCCGTGGTCACGGCCACCGGCGTGCTCAACGCCGCCTCGATCCCCGACATCCCCGGCGCGGAGACCTTCCGCGGCGAGATGATGCACACCGCGCAGTGGCGGCCCGAGGTCGACCTGACCGGCAAGAAGGTCGTCGTCCTCGGCGCGGGCTGCACCTCGGTGCAGGTCGTGGCCGCCGTGGTCGACCAGGTCGAGGCGCTGCACGTCGTGGCGCGCCAGCCCCACTGGGTCATCCCCGAGCGCGCTGTCGCCGCCGACGTCCCCGAGGGCGCGCGGTGGGCGCTGGAGAACATCCCCTACTACCACCAGTGGTTCCGGCTCAAGTCCTACTGGTGGGCCGCCGACAAGGGCTGGCCGATCGCCCGCATCGACGACGACTGGTATGCGACCCACGTCTCCGCGTCCCCGGCCAACGACGCGGTCATGCAGGTCTGCCTGGACCACCTGGAACGCTCCTTCGCCGACCGGCCGGACCTCAGGGAGAAGCTGACCCCGGACTTCCCGCCGTTCGCCAAGCGCATCGTCAAGGACCCCGGCTTCTTCGAGGCGGTCAAGCGCGACCACGTCACCGTGCACCGCGCCGCGTTCCGCGAGATCCGCCCCGACGGGGTGGTCACCACCGAGGGCGGGTTCATCGAGGCCGACGTCATCATCTGGGCCACCGGCTTCAAGCTGGAGTACCTGGGTTTCCTCGACGTCGTCGGCCGCGACGGGCTGACGCTGTCCGAGGCGTGGGCCGACCAGGACCCGCGCGCCTACCTGGGCATCACCGTCCCCGGCTTCCCCAACTTCTTCGTCACCGCCGGCCCCAACGCCGCCCCCAACCACGGCGGCGGCCACAACGTCACCAGCGAGGAACACGTCCACTACGTCGTGGAGAGCCTGCAGTACCTGGTGGAGAACGACCTCGCCGCGATGGAGCCGACCCGCGAGGCCACCGACGACTACAACCGCCGCGTGGACGAGTCGCTGGACAAGACCGTGTGGCAGCACGGCGGCACCGCCAACGGCTACTACCGCAACAAGAACGGACGGGCGTGGGTGACCTGCCCGTGGCGGCTGGTCGACTACTGGACCATGCTGCGCGCCCCGGAGCCGAGGGATTACGCGTTCACGCCCGGTGCGAGGAGTTGACGTGCCCGGGGCGTCGCCGGCGCCCGGCGACGCCCCGGTCCTCACTCGCCGCGGAACACCGGCGCGCGTCGCTCCAGGCTCGCCGCGATGCCCTCGGCGGAGTCGGCGGTCCGCCACAGCCGGGCCTGCTCGGCCAGTTCGCGCTCCAGCGCCCGACGGACGCGCCCGGGCAGGTCGGCGCGCAACGTCGCCCGGATCGACCGCACCGCCAGCGGCGCCGCCGCCGCGATCTCCCGGGCCCACGCCAACGCGGTCTCGCGCACCCGACCGGGTTCGGCGAGCCGGTCGGCCAGTCCGATGTGGACGGCCTCCTCGCCGCCCACCCGCCGCCCGGTGAGCAGCAGGTCGGCCGCGACGCGCCGGCCCAGCAGGTCCGGCAGCGTCACGCTCAGGCCGAAACCCTGGTGGAAGCCCAGCAGCGCGAAGTTGGCCGCGAACCGCGACGACGGCTCGGCGACCCGGAAGTCCGCCGCGCACGCCAGGCCCAAGCCGCCGCCCACCGCCGCGCCCTGCACCGCGGCGATGATCGGCGTGCGCACGTCGAACAGCCGCGCGGCCCGGCGGTACAGGCGTTCCGACACCGCGACCCGGTCCCGGTCGAAGCCGCCGCCGTCGCCGAAGTCCGCGCCCGCGCAGAAGTGCCTGCCCTGCGAGGCCAGCACGATCACCCGGCAGGCGGGGTCGTCGTCGAGGGCGAGAGCGGCGTCGACGATGCCGCCGATGAGCCGTTCGTCGAAGTGGTTGGCGGGCGGGCGGCGCATCTCCAGCAGCGCGATGCCGTCCAGCACGGACACCGACAGGTCGGGGCGGGTGTCGTCAGCAGAGGTCGTCACGCCCCGGAGGCTGCCGCACGGCGGTGGTGCGCGAGCCCGATGTCCCGCTCACCGGGACGAGCGCCGCCGGGGTCGCGTGCGCGGGGCCACCATCACCGCCCCGACACAGGACCAAGGAGATGAACCCTTGAACACCGCCGACGACGTGATGCGCATCGTCACCCTCCTCAACCGGTTCGGCCGCCTGGCCGACGAGAGCACGATCCCCGAGATCGGCGCCCTGTGCACCGAGGACGTGGAGTGGTGGATGCCCGAGGCGACCTGGCAGGGCCGCGAGGACGTGCTGGCGGGGCTGGAGTCGATGCGGGAGCTGGGGTACGCGGGTCCCGCCTCCCGCAACCGGCACGTCATCACCAACCACGAGGTCCACGTGGACGGCGACCGCGCCGCGGCCCACTCCTACTTCCAACTCCTCTCCGGCGACACGCCGTCGAGCATCCTCGCCGTCGGCTCCTACACCGACGAGCTGCGGCGCGGCGACGACGGCCGCTGGCTGCTCGCCCGCCGCCAGGTCACCTCCTGACCCGGACCCGTCCACTCACCGGAACACCGAAGCCCCGCCCGGACGCCCGCTCCCTAGTCTCGGGCGATCCCGGGCCAGACTCCGCCGTTCGCCGCCGCACGAGGAGGACCCATGACCGTCCCGCACGACCCACGCGTCCGCGCGGCGCTCGACCGCGCGCTGGAGCTGGGGGAGATCGGCATCGCCGTCGCCGCCTACCACCGCGGCGAGCTGATCGTCGACGCCGTCGCCGGGCTCGCCGACGCCGAGCGCCGCGTCCCCGCCGACCACCGCACGCTGTTCCCGGTGTTCTCGGTGACCAAGGGCGTCACCGCCCTCGCCGTGCACCTCCAGGCCGAGCGCGGCCTGCTCGACTTGGACGCGCCGATCTCCCGCTACTGGCCGGAGTTCGCCGCCAACGGCAAGGCCGCCACCACCGTCGAGCAGGCGCTGTCGCACCGCGCGGGCATCCCGCAGATGCCCGACGGGGTCACGCCGGAGCTGATGGCCGACTGGGACTGGGTGGTCGAACGCGTCGCCGCGTCCACCCCGCTGTTCGAACCCGGCACGGCCAACGCCTACCACGTGCTGGTGTGGGGCTGGATCCTCGGCGAGGTCGTGCGCCGCACCGACCCCGCCCGCCGGTCGTTCGACGCGTTCGTCCGCGAGGAGATCTGCGCACCGCTCGGCGTCACCGACTTCCACCTCGGCGTGCCCGACGCGGACCTGCCCCGGGTCGCCACCCTCTACGGCGGCGACACCTTCGCCATCGTCGACGAGCACAACATCAGCCCGCCCGCCGTGTTCCCCGGCTCCGAGGTGCACAACCAGCGCGTCGTGCGGCAGGCCGTCGACCCCGGAGCCGGGGCCATCGCCACCGCGCCCTCCGTGGCCCGGATCTTCGCCCTGCTGGCCGAAGGCGGCGAACTCGACGGCGTGCGGCTGCTGTCCGACGAACGGGCCGCGTCCCTGACCCGGCCGCGGCAGGGCGCGCACGACCCGGACCGGGTGCTGACCATCCCGGTGTGGTTCGGCGCGGCCGGCTACTGGCTCGGCGGCGAACCGGGGGCCTCCGACCCGCTGGTGGGCGGGCACCGCGAGATCGTCTACAGCCCCGGCGCGGGCGGGTCGATCGCCTGGGCCGACCTGCGCGACCGCGTCGCCGTGGCGATCTGCCACAACAACATGGACACCCCGGCGGTCACCGATCCGGAGACGACGTTCGCACCCGTCGTCCGCGCGATCCGCGAGATCGTCGCCGAGCGCGAGGAGAACACCCGATGAGCGAGGCGAAGGCCCTGTTCGGCGGCGGTGTCGCCGTGATCACCGGCGCGGGCGCCGGCATCGGCGCGGGACTGGCCCGCCACGCCGCGCTGGAGCTGGGCATGACGGTCGTGCTCGCCGACGTCGACACCGCCGCCGTCGCGGCCCTGCGCGCCGAACTGGAGGCGGCCGGCGCCCGTGCGGTCGACGTCGCCTGCGACGTGCGCGACCCGGGGGCGCTCGAGCGGCTCGCCGAGCGCACCGTGGCCGAGGTCGGCCCGGTCCGGCTGCTGGTCAACAACGCCGGCGTCGAGCAGTTCGGCTACCTGTGGGACACCCCGGTCGCCAACTGGGAGCGCCTGGTCGCCATCAACGTCAACGGCGTCTTCCACGGCATCCGCGCGTTCCTGCCGCGCATGCTCGCCGAGCCGGGGCGGTCGTGGGTGTGGAACCTGTCCTCGATCGGCGGGGTCGGCGCCGCGCCCCTCCAAGCCCCCTACATCATGAGCAAGCACGCCGTGCTCGCGCTCACCGAGTGCCTGCACCAGGAGGTCGAGCTGGCCGGGCACGCCGGTCACGTCCACGTCCAGGCGGTGCTGCCCGGCGCGGTCGCCTCCGACATCTTCGAGTCCGCGGGCGCGGTCGAGGACGGCGACATCGCGGCGGCCGAGGAGCACCGCCAGGCCATGCTGAAGGTCAAGGCGCAGGCGATGGACCCGCTCGACGCCGCCCGCGTGTTCTTCGACCAGGCGGCGGCCGGCGAGTTCTACCTGACCTCGCAGCCGTTCGTCCTCGACGCCATGGCCGCCCGCGCCGACACCCTGGTCCACCGCCGTGCCCCGGTCCTGCTCCAGGGCGAGTTCACCGTCCCGGCCGAGTGAGGGGGTGCGACCGTGACCGCGTTCCCGCTGGACCCCGACGCCGCGGCCGTCGCCGCGGCCGTGGCCGACACCCCGTCCCTGCGCGAGCGGGGCATCGAGGCCGCCCGCGCGTCCCTGGAGGCCGCGCCCCACCCGCCGAACCTGCCCGTCATGGCCGTCACCGAGGATCGCCCGATCCCCGCCCCGCACGGGGACATCCCGCTGCGCGTGCACCGCCCCACCACCGACGACGGCGCGCCGGTGATCGTGTACTTCCACGGCGGCGGCATGTGCATGGGCTCCAACCACTCCTTCGAGCCGGTGGCCCGCAACCTGGCCCACCACAGCGGCGCGGTGGTCGTGGCGGTCGAGTACCGCCTGGCGCCGGAGGCCCCGCCGCCCGCGCAGTTCGACGACGCCTGGGCCGCCACCGCGTGGGTCGCCGGGCACGCCGACGACCTGGGCGTGGACCCGGCGCGACTGGCCGTGGTCGGCGACAGCGCGGGCGGCACCCTGGCCGCGGCCGTCGCGCTGGCGGCCCGCGACCGCGGTGGACCCGCCCTCGCCTGCCAGGTGCTGATCTACCCCGGCGTGGACCGCGACCTGGCCGCCCCGTCGATCACCCGCTACGCCGACGCCCCGATCCTGAGCCGCGACGACGTGCTCTACCTCAACGCGCTGGCCGACGCGGGGCAGGGCGTGCCCGACAGCCCCTACCGCATCCCGGCCTACGCGGCCGACCTGTCCGGCCTGCCCCCGGCGATCGTGGTGACGGGGGAGTGCGACCCGATCCGCGACTGGGGCGAGCGCTACGCCGCGCGCCTGCGCGAGGCGCGCGTGCAGACCACGCTCACCCGCTACCCCGGAGTCCCGCACGGCTTCGTGCTCCAGGCCGACCACCTGGCGCGCGGCCGGCTCGCCGTCGCCGAGACCGGCGCGCTGCTGCGGGCCAAGTTCGCCCACCCGCTCCCGTTCTGAGCGCAAAACTTGACCAAACTCATCCTTGGAGAAACCGTGTCCGACGTCGATCCCCTGGCCGACGCGCGCGAGGTCGTCCCGCGCGAGCTGTCGCGCGGCTACACCTGGGCGGAGTGCCCGCGCTGGCACGACGGTGCGCTGTGGTTCAGCGACATGTACGCCCACCGGCTCGTCCGCCTCGACGCCGCCGGAGCCCCGGAAACCGTCCTCGACCTGTCCGACCGCACCCCGGTCAACGGCGTCGAGGTGATCCCGGGCGGCTTCGGCTGGCTGCCCGACGGCCGGCTGATCGTCACCTCGATGCACGAGCGCCTGGTCCTGGCGTTCGACGGCGAGCGGGTCACCGTGCACGCCGACCTGCGGGCACTGGCCACCGGGCCGGTCAACGACATGGTCGTGGACGCCGACGGCCGCGCCTACGTCACCCAGCTGGGCTTCGAGCTGTTCGCGGGCGAGGAACCGCGCGACTCGGCGCTGCTCGTGGTCGAACCGGACGGCGCCGCCCGCGCCCTGACCGAACTGGGCGGTTTCGGCGGCGCGAACGGCATCGCCGTCAGCTCCGACGGCACGCGGGTGGTGACCGCCGAGGCGTTCGCGAACCGCATCACCGTGCTCGACCGCGACGCCGACGGCCGGTTGGGCGGTCGGCGCGTGTTCGCCGCCACCTCCTCGCTGCCCGACGGCATCTGCCTGGACGAGGAGGGCGGCGTGTGGACGGGCCTGCCCTCGGCGCCCGCCGTGGCCCGCATCGTCGAAGGCGGGGCCGTCACCGACGTCGTGCGCTTCGACCCGCAGGCGGCGCTGCCCCCCGCGTGCGTGCTCGGCGGCGAGGACCGCCGCACCCTCTACATCTGCGCCGGCTTGGACGTCCTGGACTGGGAGGAGTCCCGCAGCCGGCGCCGCGGCTCGGTCTGGGCCGCCGACGTCGCGGTCGGCGGCGGCGCCAACCGCCCCTGACCGACCCGCCTCACTTTACTTGACCAAACTCATGTATTCGGTAGCGTTGGTGGCCTGCCCGGGTGCGGCAGCGAGCGCGCCGAGCAGAAGGGGACACCCGTGGACACCCTGTCCTTCACCGACCGCGCCGTGGTCGTGACCGGGGCCGGGCGTGGCATCGGCCGCGCCCACGCCCTGCTGCTGGCCTCACGCGGCGCGTCCGTCGTCGTCGCCGACCTCGGCGCGAGGGTCGACGGCGGCGGCGTGGACGGCGACGACCCGGCGGGCGACGTCGTGGCCGAGATCCGCGCCGCCGGCGGCCGGGCCGTGGCCTGCCGCGCCGACATCTCCACCGAGGACGGCGCCGCCGAGGTCGTCGAGACCGCGGTCGGCGAGTTCGGCCGCCTGGACGCGGTGATCAACAACGCCGGCATCGTGCGCACCGCCCGCTTCGACGAGGTCGACACGCGCGAGTACCAGCGCCACCTCGACGTGCACTTCTTCGGTTCGCTCCACGTCTGCAAGGCGGCCTGGCCGCACCTGATCGCCTCCGGCAGCGGGCGCGTCGTCAACACCGTCTCCGCCGCGATGCTGGGCAACCCGCTGATGACCCACTACGGCAGCTCCAAGGGCGCGGTGTTCGGCCTGACCCGCAACCTCGCCCTCGAAGGCGCCGAGCACGGCATCCTGGTCAACGCCGTCGCGCCCGGCGCGGGCACCCGCATGGCCGAGAGCTCGGCGGCGTCGCTGACCCCCGAGGTCATGGAGTACCTGCGCACCCAGCTGCTGCCCGAGCACGTCGCCCCGCTGGCCGCCTACCTCGTGCACCCCTCCTGCACGGTGACCGGCGAGCTGTTCAACGCCGCCGGTGGCACGGTCAACCGCGCCGTCGTGGTCACCACCACCGGCATCCACGACCCCGCCCTGACCGTCGAGACCGTCGCCGAGCGGTTCGAGGAGGTCATGGCCCTCACCCCCGACGCACGACCCGAACTGGTCGCCGTGCCCCAGCTGCCCACCGCCTGAACACCGGAGACGCGACGATGACCACCACCCCGGGCACCGAGTACCCCTTCGGCCCCATGACCCCGGCCGAGGCCGTCGAGCACATCGGCCGCCTGGTCGCCGACCGGCCGATGACGAAGATGACCATGCCGCACGGCGGCGACGTGTGGCTGGTGCACCGCAACGCCGCCGCCCGCGAGATCCTGAGCGACCGCCGGTTCGTGCGCGAGCCGTTCCGCACCGGCGAGCGCGTCGTGCCGTTCTTCGTGCCGTTCCCGGACTTCCTGCGCGGCACGCTCCAGTTCGAGGACCCGCCGCAGCACACCAGGCTGCGCAAGCTCGTGCAGAAGGCCATCTCGCCCAAGCGGGTGCGGGAGATGCGCGACTCCGCCGTGGCCTTCGCCAACGAGCTGATCGACGGCATGATCGCCCGCGGCGGCGTGCGGAACCTGGTGTCGGAGTACTCGCTGTCGCTGCCGATCGAGATGCTCAGCTCCCTGCTGGGCGTGCCCTCCTCCGACCGGGGGAAGTTCGAGCGGTGGAGCTCCTCGACGCTGGCCGTGGCGGGCAGGACCGAGGCCGAGGTGGCCGCCGACATGGCGGAGCTGGCCGCCTACATGACGGACCTGATCGCGCGGCGCCGCGAGGAGCCCCGCGACGACCTGCTCAGCGCCCTGGCCCACGCCCGTGACCGGGACGAGACGCTGACCGACGCCGAGATCCTGCCGATCGCGTTCATCCTCATCGTCGGCGGCTTCGACAACACCGCGAACTTCCTGACCACCGGTGTGCTGTCCCTGCTGCGCTCGGACGAGCAGCGCGCGCTGTTCCTCGCCGACCCCGACGGCCTCGCCGCGACCACGGCCGAGGAGGTGCTGCGGCACGGCGGGTTCGTGGCCTCGCCGATGGTGGGCGGCGGTGGCGGCCTGGTGCCGTTCGTCGCCACCGAGGACGTCGTCGTGGACGGTCAGCTCATCGCCAAGGGCGAGGCGGTCAGCGTCGACCTGACCGCCGCCGGGCACGACCCCGCCGCCGTGACCGACCCGGGCCGGTTCGACATCACCCGGACCGGGAACGCCCACCTGACGCTCAGCCACGGCCTGCACCACTGCCTGGGCGCCCCGCTGGCCCGGATGGAGCTGCAGGTCGGCCTGGCCGAGCTGTTCAAGCGCATCCCGAACCTGCGACCGGCCGGCGAGCCGGTGGTCGACCGCACGGTCCTGACGCAGCCGATCACCGACCTGCCCGTCACCTGGTGATGAAGGGGGACACGACCGTGCCCAAGGTGTTCTACACGCAGCCCGACGGCACCGAACGGGTCGTGGAGGCCGAGGTCGGCGACTCGGTGATGCGGACCGCGGTCCGCAACGGCGTCCCCGGCATCCTCGGCCAGTGCGGCGGGTCGCTGTCCTGCGCGACCTGCCACGTCTTCCTCGACGAGCGCCACGCCGACGACTTCCCGCCGGTCGGCGAGGACGAGGACGACATGCTCGACGTCGCCGCCACCGACCGCGAGGACAACTCCCGGCTGTCCTGCCAACTCGTCCTCGCGGCGGGCCAGGAGGTCCGCGTCACCATCCCGGAGACCCAGCTGTGAGCACCGGCCACCTGCTCGTCGTGGGCGCGGGCCAGGCCGGCGCGCAGCTGGTGGGCAGCGCCCGCGACCTCGGCTGGGACGGCCCGGTCACCCTGGTCGGACAGGAACCCCACGCCCCCTACGGCAGGCCGCCGCTGTCCAAGGCGGTGCTGCGCGGCGAGGCGACCGCCGAGTCGCTGGCGCTGCGCAGCCCCGCCTTCTACCGCGAGCAACGCGTGGACCTGGTCCTGGGCGAGCGGGTCACGCGGCTGGAGCTGTCCGGGACGGGCGCGGGCACGGCCGTGGCCGCCTCCGGCCGGTCCTGGGAGTTCGACCGCCTGGTGCTGGCCACCGGTGCCGAACCGCGCCGCCTGGACCTGGAGGGCGCGGATCTGGACGGGGTGGTGGTGCTGCGCGACGTCGCCGACGCCGAGGCGCTGGCCCGTCGCCTCGACGTCACCGACCTCGTGGTGGTCGGCGGCGGGTTCATCGGGCTGGAGGTCGCCGCCACCGCGGCGGCGGCGGGCGTGCGGGTGACCGTGGTCGAGGCCGGCCCGGCGCTGATGGGCCGCGTGGTCGGCCCGGTGACGGCCGAACTGGTGCGAGCGGCGCACCAGGCCGCCGGGGTGCGGGTGCTGACCGGGGCGCGCCCGCTGCGCTTCCGCGGTGATCGGGGGACGGTGACCGCCGTCGAGCTGGAGGACGGCACGAGCCTGCCCGCCGGTCTCGTGCTGGTCGGCGTCGGCGCCCGTCCGCGTGACGACCTGGCGCGCGCCGCCGGGCTGCACTGTGACGGCGGCGTGGTCGTCGACGCCTTCTCCCGCGCCTCCGACGGTCACACCCTCGCCGTGGGCGACTGCGCCGACCTTCCCGACCCCACACCCGGCTCCGACCGGCGGCTGCGGCTGGAGAGCGTGGACAACGCCGTGGAACAGGCCAAGGCCGCCGCCACCACGCTGGTGGGCGACCCGCGCCCCTACACCGGCGTGCCGTGGTTCTGGTCGGACCAGGGCGATCTGAAGATCCAGATCGCCGGGCTGGCGCACCCCGACGACGAGGTGGTCCTCCGCCCGGGTGGCCGGCCCGGCCGGTTCACCGCGCTGCGCTACCGCGGCGACCGCCTCACCGCCGCCGAGTGCGTCAACGCCCCCGCCGACTTCCTGGTCGTGCGCAAGGCGCTCGCGCACGGGAGGGCGATCTCCCGCGACGCGGCGGCCGACGCCGGTGTGCCGCTGAAGGAGCTGGTCGCGTGAGCCGTTGCGGGCGTCGGGCGGGCCGTCACCGGCTCAGCCCGGCCACCAGCTCGACGACCAGCTCCGCCCACCGGTCCCGGTCGCCGCGGGGAGCGCCCCCCAGCAGGCCGCGCAGCCCGGCCAGCTGGAGGTCGCGGACCCGCCGCACCAGGGTCCGGCCGCGCCGTGACGCCCTGACCAGCGTGCTGCGCCGGTCGAAGCCGTCCGCGGCCCGCTCCACCAGCCCGTGCTCCTCCAGCAGGCGCACCTGCTTGCTGGCCTGCGACTGGTCCACCCCGGCCCGCTGCCCCACCTCGGTGATGGCCAGCGGGCCGTGGGCGTCGATCAGCCGCAGCGCGAAGTAGGCGGACTGCCGGATCGGCGCCCGCAGTTCCCGCAGCAGGTCGTCGAACCCGTGCGAGGCGCCCACCAGCTCGACCAAACCCACGACGACCTCGGCGTAGGAGCGCAGGTGCGGCGGCGCGGCCTCCGCCCCGGCGGTCCGCCGACCACCCGGCGCGCCCGCCCCCAACCCCCGGCGCAACGCCGCGTCCACCAGTCGCAGCCACCGGGTCAGGTCCGCGACGTCGGCTTCCGGCCACCGCGCCACCGGGCGCAGGTAGTCCCGCAGCCACGCCGACCGCCACCGCCGGTCCACCTCCGCGCCGCGCTCGGACAGCGCCACCAGGCTGCGCCGCCGGTCGGCCGGGTCGGGGGAGCGCCCGACCAGCCCCGCCCGTTCCAGCGCCGACACCTGCCTGCCGGCCTGCCCGAGGTCGATGGCCAGCGCCGCCGCCAGGTCGCCACCGCTGCGCGCGTCGCCCTGCGCCAGGACGAGCAGGGTGCGCAGCTCGGCGGCGGGCAGGTCCACGCCGGTGGCGTCGCGGAAACGGCGGGCGAAGGCGCGGCCGTGCGCGGCGAAGGCGATCAGGTTGACCAGGTCCAGCGTCGCCGACGCCAACCGGACCTCGTCGGCGTCGACCGGGACGACCCGGTCCGCCGTCTCACCCACCCGTCCTCCTCCCCGCGTCCGGCCAGCCTAGCCGGCGGGCGCGGGGAAGGGCCGATCACCGGTGGGCGCCGCCCTTCGACGCGCCCTCGGAGGGCAGGCGCAGGGCGGTGGTCCGGCCGGTGGCGAGCGCGGTGCGTCCGTCCTTCCGGGGAGGTCCGCGGCCGGTCACCGCGAGGGGAGAGAGGCGGCGTGCCGGGCGGCGAGGTGGCCGAACACCAGCCCTTGGCCGATGGTGGCCCCGGCGCCGGGGTAGGTCGGGCCGAACGCGTTGGCCGCGGCGTTGCCGATGGCGTACAACCCCTCGATCGGGGCGCCGTCCTGCCGCAGGGCGCGTGCCGATCCGTCCGCCGTGATGCCGCCGCACGTGCCCAGGTCGGACAGCACGACGCGCACGGCGTGCAGCGGTCCCCGGTCGAGCGGCCGCAGGTTCGGGTTGGGCGTCACCGTGGGGTCGCCGTAGTAGCGGTCGTAGGCGCTGCGCCCGCGCCCGAAGTCGTGGTCCACACCGGACCCGGCCAGCTCGGCGAACCGCCCGAACGCCCCCGCGAACCGCTCGGGCGGCAGCCCGGCGGCACGCGCCAGGTCGCCCGGCGTGGCGGCGCGGTGCGCGATGCCCGCGGCGTACCAGGCGCGGGGGAGCGGCATGCGGGGGAACACCGTGCCCGCGAACACGTAGCTGTTGCGGTAGCGCTGGTCGAACACCAGCCACATCGCGCCCACCGGGTCGCCGGCCTTCTCCCGGGCGAGCACCCGTTGCCCGAACGACATGTAGTCGGTGGCCTCGTTGACGAACCGGCGGCCCGTCGAGTCCACCATGAACGAACCGGGCAGCGACCGCTCGGCCAGCAGCACCTGCGGCGACCCACCGGGCAGCGGCGCGACCGCGGGGAACCACCACGCCTGGTCCATCAGCGCGGTCCCGGCCCCGACCTCCCGCGCGGCGCGGATGGCGTCACCGGTGTTGCCCTCGGCGCCCAGGCTCCACCCCTCCAGCGCCGGCGACTGGTGCCGACGCCGCCAGTCGCCGTGGTGGTCGAAACCGCCCGCCGCGAGCACGACACCACGCCGCGCGGTCACGGTGACCTCCCGGTCGCGCTGCCGCAGAACCGCGCCGGTCACCCGGTCGCCGTCGGTGGTCAGGCGCACCAGGGAGGTCTCCGTCCACACCGGCACGCCCGCGCGCAGCACGCCCGCGAACAGCCCGGCGGCCAACGCCTGACCACCCGCCAGGTACTCCCGGCCCAACAGCAGACCGCCCAGGCCCTGCACGACGCGGCGCGCGATACGCGGCACCGCCTTGCGGGGCACGCGGGCCATGAGGTTCATCCACCGGTAGTCCGCTCCGGTGACCGGCATCGGCACCGGAGCGGAGAGCACACCGGGCCGCAGCCGCCGGCGTTCCGCCTTGAGCACCGACGCGTCGAACGGGCGGCACTCGCAGCTGCGCCCCACCGCGCTCCCGCCGGGCCGCTCCGGGTGGTAGTCCGAGTAGCCCTCGGCCCAGGAGAACCGCATCGGCGTCGTGCGCAGCAACATCTCCACGGTGGCGGGCCCGTGCTCCAGGAACGCACGCCACCGCTCCTGCGGGGCGGAGTCGCCGACCAGGTCGAGCAGGTACTCGGCCGCTCCCTCCGCGGTGTCGCCCGAACCCGCCGCCCGCAGCGCGGGGTTGCCGGGGATCCAGAACGCGCCCCCCGACCGCGCCGTCGACCCGCCGACGTGGGGCGTCTTCTCGACCACGAGGACGTCGAGCCCGGCCTCCCGTCCGCCCAAGGCAGCGGCCAAACCCGTGCCGGACCCCACCACGAGCAGGTCCACGGTCGTGTCGTGCGCCGTCGGCGCGGGTGTCGTCATCGTTCCTCCGCAATAACCAACGCGCCCTGGTGGAACCTCCGCCGCCGCAGCGTTGTGTCGTGCACGCCCACCGGGCTCACCTCCGCTCCGGGACTCGGCCGAGGATGCGCCCGCGACTGGGGTGACGACGGCGGCGGTTCCGTTGAGTGGAACACCACGTGGAGCCGCTTCGGCGGCGTCGAGACGGATCGGTGGGGGGAGTTCTCCCCGGAGGGGACGCTGCGGCGTCACGATCGGGAGGTGAGGAGGGCCTTGATGGCCCGGCGCT
Source organism: Actinosynnema sp. NPDC004786 (assembly GCF_053601135.1). NCBI lineage: Bacteria > Bacillati > Actinomycetota > Actinomycetes > Pseudonocardiales > Pseudonocardiaceae > Actinosynnema > Actinosynnema sp. NPDC004786. Next base: position 65,925 of record NZ_JBSGBG010000029.1, read on the forward strand.
CGTCCACGGCACGGTGGCTTCCGGCTGCCTGCTCCAGGGGCAGGGTGAGGTCGAAGACCTTGCCGGGCTCGATCCGACCCGACAGGACCCGGTGGCCCGCAGGCATCCGCCAAGCGCCCGGTGCTCAGCGCTCGGGCGATGACGCGATGCCGGCCTCGAAGGCCGCCCAGGAGGCGAGCAGGGACAGCGCCGGCGCGGCCGGCGAGGCGGGCTCGGCCGCGTTGATCGTCAGGACGAGGTCCGGCTCGGCGCGGAGTTCCATGCTCTCGTGCGCCAGGTCGAGATCACCGACGACGTGGAGGTGGAAGGTCTTCATCGTTCGTCCTGCACTCGATGAACGGGACGTCCCCGGTCGCGTACTCGGCCGACCTCGCCGCCAACGCGGCCGGCATGACGGCCGCCGCGCTGATCGCCGCCCGGCTCGCCGGACGCGTCGCGGCGCGCGAGGTCATCGCCGACGGAAAGGCCGTCGCGCTGTCGGCACGGCCCAGCGGTTCCGGATGGCGTCCGCGGGCGGATCGCTACCCGGAGGCGGCATGTCAGTCGGCGTGGAATTGTGCCGGGGAATCGTGGTCGAGCGCATCATGTCCGCATATTTGCGGTCACTGGAATAGGTTTGACGGGCGTTTCCGATAGCGGTGCCCCTGCCCTACGATGACCGGGTGGACCCGATGGTCGTAGGGCGCCCGCCCGGTCACGCCTTCATCTCCTACGTTCGGGAAGACGCTCTTCGCGCCGACCGCGTGCAGCGGGCGTTGGAGGCCGCCGGTGTGGAAGTGTGGCGGGATACCCGAGACCTGTGGCCGGGACAGGACTGGAAGATCGAGATCCGTCGCGCGATAACCCACGACAGCCTTGTTTTCATCGCCTGCTTCTCCGAGGTGAGCGAAAAGCGGGAGATTTCTTACCAGTACGAAGAGTTGAACCAAGCGGTCGAGCAGATGCGGGTGCGCCGACCCGGCCGGCCGTGGATCATCCCGATCCGGTTCGCCGAGTGCACCCTGCCCGACTTCGACCTCGGCGCGGGCAAGAGCCTGGATTCGTTGCAGCGCATCGACCTCTTCGACGGGCACTGGGACGAGGGAATCGCCAAGCTCGTGCGCGTGGTGGTCCACGCGCTGGAGTCGGACGACCAACCGCGGTTGTTGACCCGGCGTCGACTGCTGTCCGCCGCGGGCGGCGCGGCACTCGTCTACGTCACGTCCACGTCCGCCGACACGAGGGGGCGCCCGGACAACGGGCGGCTGGCTTCCGGCGCGTCGCACACGGTGGAGATCGGGAATCCCCAACAGTGGGAAACCGGCCATTGGGGCCTCCTGGGCGTTGCCGACATCGCCTTCACCCGGGATGGCGCGCTCATCGCCACCGGTGGCAACGAGACCCTCGAAGGCACGACGCGATTGTGGGACACGGTCAGTCACCAACGAGTGCAGATCCTGACCGGTGGCGCGGCGCCGGTCGCGTTCAGCGCCAGCGGGCGGCACCTGGCGACCGGCACGTCGGATTCCCAGGTCCGCGTCTGGGACATGTCCAGTTTCACCAGCAGTCCGCCCCTCGCCACGGACAACCTCCAGTTCCTCACCTTCGTCCCCGGCACCGATCTCGTGGTGGGTGGCAGTGGCAACGGGAGGTTGCAGACCTGGGACGTGACCTCGGCGACGCTCGTCGCGTCCACGACCACACCGCACATCGTGGACGCGGTGGCCTTCGACCAGGACCGGAACATGATCACCTGCGGTCTGCGCAGCGACGTGAGCGGCAAGGGCAGCGTGGTGGTGTGGGACGTGACGTCGGCCAGGAGGCTCCACGAATTCCCGGAGATGGGTCGGCCGACCATGGTGAACCCCGATGGCACGTTGCTCGTCGCCGCAGGGGCGATCGATGCGGACGGCAACGCGCACAACTTGGTGGCATGGGACCTGCCCGCCGACCGGCAGATCGCCGTCCTGCTCGAGGAGCCCGGATTCACCGTCGGCGACGCGGTCATCGCCTTCCGCCCCGATGGACGGATGTTCGCCGTGGGTTTCAACGGCCGGCTCCACCTGTGGAATTCGCGACAGGTCGGCGGGCGCATGGTGGTGGACGAAGCCGCCAAGAGCGTCCAGGTCGGCGACGGGTCCAGCATCACGAGTATCGCGTTCAGCGAGGACGGGAAGATGCTCGCCGCGGGCGACAACAACGCAATCCTGTACCTGTGGCAGTTCAGGTCACTGTCGGGAACCGACTGACGACCGTGCTCAGCGCTGCGCGTCGAGGATCATTCGCGTCGCTCTCACCAGGGTGGCGACACCGGAGTCCCAGTCATCGCCGATGAGATCCACCCCGTGCAGGTCACTCAGGGCTCGCCCTGCCCCGAGGCTGAAGTAGGGCAGCGTGACGGCAGCGAAGCGCACCGGGATGAGCCAGGGCTTTCCGGGGCGTCGGAGCCGCATCTGTTCGGACGCCTGGGCCAGTTCTTCGTTCTGGTACGACTTGTCACGCGCTGCACTGTGTTCGGAGAAACACGCGATGAACGCGCAGGCGTCGCGGTTGATCGCGTTGCCGATCTCCAGTTTCCAGTCCTGCCCCGGCGACAGGCTGTCCGTGTCCCGCCAGACGGGCAGACCTGCGCCCACGAGCGCGCGCTGCAATCGGTTCACCCGATCGGCGTCTTCGCGGACGTAGGACAGGAAGACGTGCCCCGACGGAATATCGTCCACCATGAAGACAGCGTAGGCCGGGTCAGTCGAGGTTCGGTCGCAGGCCGCAGCAATCCGCGGTCGACCACGTTGCGTGTCGCCAGTGAGTGGGTGGCGGAGTTCCCGGGTCAGCGTGCGGGGTGCAGGCCGGCGTCGGCCCGGTCCGGGTCGGGGAAGCGGCCCAGCCGGCGGTACAGGGATTGGGCTTCGGTCCAGGCCGCCCGGGCTCGGTCGGGCCTGTCCAGCGCGGCGTGGGTGTGGGCCAGGTGGCTCAGGGTTTGTGCGGTCTGCCAGGTGCTGCCGCGGAGGCGGAACGCGGTCAGCGCGTTGGTGTAGTGGGTGAGGGCTTCGAGGTGTCTGCCGGCGCGTCGCCCGATGTGGCCGAGGCTGTTCTCGGTGTCGGCCAGGCCGTCCGGGTCGTCGAGTTCCCGGTGCAGCGCCAGGGAGGTCCGGCAGTGGGCGCGGGCGGTGTCGTAGTCGCCGAGGCACGCGGTGTACCAGCCGATCTGGTTGAAGCTGCGGGCCAGGGACACCGGTTCGTCCGCGGCGCGGAAGATCTCCAGGGCACGGGTGGCGTGGTGTAGCGCTCGGCGGTCGTCGCCGCGTTGAGACCAGGTGCGGGCCAGCTCGCGGTGGGCGTGGGCGTGCTGCACGGGATCCGGGCTCAGCTTGAGAGCCTGGTTCAGGTGGTGGGCGGCGGTGTCGTAACGGCCCAGTTCGTTGCACGCGCGGCCGAGGAAGCGGTGGGCACGGGTGCGGGCGTGCGGGTCGGTGAGGTGGTCGGCGGCGGACAGTGCGGTCCGCCAGGTGGCCAGTTCGTCGTGGCGGAGGTCGCGTCGGCGGTGGAAGTCGTTGAGGCACCACGCCAGGTGCCACGCCGCGGGGTGGTCGGCGACGAGTTGGGCGGCCAGGAGGTTGGCGTGTTCGCGGTCGAACCACGCCTGCGCGGTGTCGAGGTCGGGCAACTCGACCGGTGGGTCACCGCGCCACACCGGTTCGGGCCTGCTCGGGTTGATCACGCGGTCGGCGGTGTGCGCCGCGGTGGTGTAGAAGTGCACCACCCGGGACAGCGCCTCGGTGCGGACGGACGCCGGCAGTCGAAGGCCGGTGGCGAAGGCGCGGACCAGGTCGTGCATCCCGTAGCGACTGCCGGGTCTGCGTTCGAGCAGGGACGCGTCCGTCAGGTCGTTGAGGAGCACGCGGGCTTCCCCGTGGGGCAGGTCGAACAGGCGTGCCGCGGCGGGCAGTCCGACGTCGGGTCCCGGCGCGTGGGCGAGCAGGGCGAAGGCGGTCCGCTGCTCGGCGGACATCCTGCGCAGCGACCACGTCAGCACGGTGTCGTGGAGTTCGGGCAGGTCGAGGTCGCGCAGTTCGGCGGCGAATTCGGTCAGCGGCAACCCGGGATGCGTGCGCGCGTTGGCGGCGACGATGCCGAGGGCGAGGGGGAAACCGGCGCACAGCCGCACCAGGTCGGCCACCGCCGCCGGGTCGGCGGCGACCCGGTCGGCGCCCAATCGCCGGACCAGCACGGCGTGGGCGTCGTCGGGCCCGAACACGTCCAGCAGCAGGTGTCGTGCGTCGTATCGGGTGATCAGGTCTCTGAGTCGTCGTCGGCTGGTGACCACGACCGTGCACGTGTCGCCGCCCGGCAACAGCGGCTCGACCTGTCGTGCGTCGGCGGCGTTGTCCAGCACCACGAGCACCTGCTTGTCCGCCAGCAGGCTCCGGTACATCGCCGCCTGTGCGTCCAGGTCGACGGGGATGGCGTCGTGCGGTACCCCGAGCGCGGCGAGGAACGCGCGCAAGGCCCGTTCCGAGGGGAGGGCCCGACCTTCGGGGCTGAACCCGCGCAGATCCACGAACAACTGTCCATCCGGGAACCGTTCGCGCCGGAGGTGCGCCCAGCGGACGGCGAGCCAGGTCTTGCCGATCCCACCCGTGCCGACGATCACGTTCACCGGCGCCCGGCGATCCAGCTCGGCGAGTTCGACGACCCGCCCGGCGAACGGGCCCGGAACCGCCGGCAGCTGGCATGGCGCCACCGGCGCCGGCGAGTGGAAATGCGCGACCCCGACCTGGACGATGTTCTCCACGGCCTCGGCGGCCACCCGGTTGCCGACGTCCACCGGGCGAGTCTCCACTGCGGGCCCTCCTCGTGCTCCGCAGATGTGCGGGACCGCCGCCGGAGATCGACGGGTTGGAGCGCGTGTTCGGTGGGATACCGTGGGTGCGTGGACAAGGCTGGTGATGATGCCGCCTTATGGCGCAACGAGGTCGGTGCCGAATCCGTCGGGGTCGCGGTGCAGGCGGGGGCGATCGCGGGTGGCGTCCACATCTCGATCCCCAGGCGCCCGTCGAACAGGCCGGCGCAGCTGCCGAGGGGGTCTTCGTCGTTCGTCGGGCGGTCCGAGGAGTTGCGGTGGCTGGACGAGGTGGTCGCCGACGGGCACGCGCCGTACGTGAGCGGGGTCGGGGGGATCGGCAAGACGGGGCTCCTCCTCCAGTGGGCGCACTCGCGCCGGGACCGCTACGGCGACGGCCAGTTGTACGTGGACCTGCGCGGCGCCGACCCGGCCGAGGTCCGACCGGTGGCCGCCGCCGTGCTCCGGCGTTTCCTGGAGGCGCTCGGCGAGCCCGACGAGGCGATCCCCCGGGACCCGGACGAACTCGTCAACCACTACCGGACAGTGCTCAGCGGGTTGAGGGTGCTGGTCCTCGCGGACAACGCGGGATCCCCGGAGCAGCTTCGGCCGCTGCTGCCGGGACCGTCGGACTCCACGCTGATCGCAGCCGGCCGCGTCCACCTGGACGGCCTGCGGGTCAACGGGTTCCGCCTGCGGCGGCTGGGGGCGTTGAGCGCCGAGGAGGCGGGTGCGCTGTTCGGGCGCGCGCTGCCGGAGGGCGACGACCGCCTCGTGGTCGAGCCCGGAGCTGTGGCCGAGATCGCGCGGCGCTGCGGGCAGTGGCCGCTGCCGCTGCTGATCGCCGCCGGGCGCGCGATCGACCGACCGGCCCTGCCCCTGTCGGCGCTCGCCCGGGAGCTGGCAGCCCGGGGTCTCGACGCGATGAGGACCAAGGACGGCTCGGAGAGCGTGCGCGACGTGCTCGCGAACTCGGCCGCGACACTCCGCGACGAGGCCCGCGAGGTCTTCTCGCTGCTGGCCGTGAACCCGGGACAGGACCTCCACCTGACCGGCCTGGCCGCCCTCGCCGACCGCCCGGTGGACGACGTCGTCCCGCTGCTGGACACCCTGGAGACGATGAACCTCGTCCAGTCGGTCGACGGGGGTCGCTACCGGATGCACGACCTGGTCCGCCTGTACGCCCGCGAGTCGGCCGGCGGCGGCGACGTCGCGCTCCGGCGCCTCGTCGACCACTACCTGGCTACCGCGCGCGCCGCCGACCTCCTTCTGACCCCGTACAAGACGGCGGACGACCTCGCCGGGCCGGTCGCCCGCATCGAGGCGTCCGACGTGCTGCCGTGGTTCAGCGCGGAGCATCGCAACCTGCTGGCCGTCCAGCGGGAGGCGCTGCGGCGGAAGTGGCACGACGTGGCCTGGAGCGTGGCCTGGCACCTCATGGATTTCCAGCGGTGGCGGGGGCACCTGCACGACTACTACGACACGTGGACGACCGCGCTGGAAGCGGCGCACGCCCTGGGCGACCGACGGCGGCTGGCGTGGGCGCACCGGCAGATGGGCCAGGCGTGCTCGCGGCTGAGCCGGTTCGACGAGGCCGAGGACCACCTCCGCGAAGCCGTCACCCTGGCACGCGACGTCGACCTGTCGTGCGAAGCGGCGGCACTGCGCACGCTCTCCCGCAACTGCTCCCGTCGCGGCCTGCACCACGAAGCGGTCGACCACGCAATGGAGGCCCTGGAACGGTACCGGAGGATCGGGAACGCGCTGAGAACGGCGCTCGGGCTCACGACCGCGGCGTGGGCGCAGGCGGGGGTGGGGAACTACGCCTTGGCTTGGCGCTTCGGCGAGGAGTCGATGCAGGCGCAGCGGTCGCACGGCAATCACTACGGTGTCGCCGAAGCGGCGGTTTGCCTGGGGCACATAGCTCGGATGAGCGGTCACCACGACCAGGCCGTGGCGCACTACCGGGAAGCCGTGCGGGAGTTCCGCTCCCTGGAGAACACCTACAAGGAAGCCGACGCCATGGCCAGCCTGGGAGACGCCTACGCCGCCGTGGACCCCGCTGCCGCCAGGGTCCAGTGGCAGCGAGCGCTCGACCTCTACAGGGCGCAGAACCGGACGGCTCAAGTCGACTCGACCATCACGAAGCTGGAGGGTTGAGCGAGGCGGCGTCCCGGGATTGGCGTCACACGACTCCCGCCCGAGGCGACTGGCCCGTCGATCGAGCGCCCGGTCGACGGACCCCGGTGTCGGCGGCAAAGTGGCCCGGGGCGGCCGGACGTCGTGGGCCCGGACGTCCTGTTCGCCATGCTCCGCACCAAGACCCCTACGACACCCCGACCCCGTCCCCACCCCGCCTGCGGCTTGACAACCACATGGGGATCCCCGCGAACGGCCGCGCGGCCCGCTGCGCACCAGGGCCGGCCGCCGGCACCTGCACCTGGTCGGCCACTCGTTCGGCTGCCGGTTTCCGGCCGAGGCAATCCATGGATCGCACGCCGACATCTTGCACGCGGAATCGGCGCACCTGTTGCCGTGGTTGGCGGAGCCCGGCGCGCTGATCGAGCGGTGGAAGGGCATCGCGCCGACGGTCACAGCCGTGTACCCGAGAAAAGGTTCCCCCAATCCGATTGCCTGGCCGGAATCGTTTCGGATTCCCTTCGGGGCGGCTCGAGGCCCGCGCCGCCCGGGCGGGTCGGTCGGAGCGGGGCCGGGTCAGACCGGTCGTGACGACTGTCGGGCCTGCGCCCGACCGGCCTACCGCTATGAGGAAAATGAAGCCGGCCGAACAGATCAAGGGGTGGGCCGCCGAACAGGCCAAGGCGGGACGGGGAGTGGCGGGTAATCGGCGACTCCGGGTCGGGCGGAACCCGTGAACCGGTGGGGCGGCGGGGATCGGAAGCGTGATCGTAGCGGCGAGATGTGCGGTCTTCGCAGGTCGATCGCGTGCTCGGTGGTCGTCGTGTCGGTCGGTCGACCGGGCCGGGACACTTTTTGTTCGGCGACGTGGAAAGTTCTCCTGTGGTAATCATGTGACATCGAAGTGTCTTTTGTGATTCTGTGCGCGCTCGGTCGCCGATGGCTCTAAAATTCGTCTGCCTGTTGGCGTCACAAATACGATCAGTGGAACCACGACGCGATCCCGGGTGGCTCTTAGAATGTGTTTCACTATTCCGTCCCAGAGTGGACTTGAGGGGGAGTTCCAGCATGGTGACCTCGCGTTCGCGGATCGGCTCGGGGAAACCGGTCGACGCGCTTCTCGGTGACCGGGACCGGCGGTACTTCGGGAACGGGTTCAGGCAGGGTGTGGTGCGGTTGCGGACGGTGGACCGCGCCCCCGGCGTCGACGGCGCCATGCGGTCCGTCGGGCTCGGGTCGGTCGAGTACCCCGCGCCATGGTCGGTCAAGGCAGCCGGCCCGCAGGACGTGCACGTGAGCACGATCGACGCGTACCTGCTCGCGGTCTCGGCCGCGTCGTCGCTGCTCGGTCGCGAGCGGGCCGGTGCGGGCCGGCCGCTCGGCGCCTCGTGGGTGCGTCGGTGCGCGATCAAAGCGGGCAGCGTGCCGATCGAGGACGGGCTCGATCGGATCCCGGTGTCGGCCACGCGGGTGCGCGGCTCGTCCGACCCGGCGGTTCCGACGCTCTCGGTCGCGGTCGGCGGCATGGCGGTGACGGTGGAGGTGGATCCCGGTGACGCCGTCCGGTTCCCGAGCGCGGTGGACGTGCCCCGCACCTACCGCACCACGGTGGCCGACCTGGTCGACGTCGAGGTGGCCCCGGGTTCGGCCGAGGTGTCGGCGACGGTCGTCTACCGCACCGGGCAGGCGGAGGGGGAGTCCTTCCCCGAGATCGAGTCCCGCTACCCCGAGAGCGTGACCTTCGCCGAGGCGTTCGCCGACATGCTGCAACTCGGCCAAGTGGGCCTGTACGCGCTGGACGGCGTCAGCCGCGCCGACAGCGGGACGCTGTGGATGCGCAGCACGCTGTTCGAGGCGACGTCGCCGCTGCGCCCGCGCGTGCCGGGCGACCGGATCACCGCCGAGATCCGGTCGCCGCGCGTCGTGACGATGCGCGGCCGGCGCTGGCGGGTCGCGACGTTGCGGTCGCGGCGGGCGTCGATGACGCTGAGCTGCTCGGTCGCGCACGCCCTCCCGGAGTCCGGCCGTGGCCGGTAACCCGCGCGCGGACTCACCGCCGGCGACGGTGCTCGGGATCGGCGGCTACGTCCCTGGCGTCCGGGTCACCAACGCGGACCTCCAGCGCCGCCTCGACACCACGGACCAGTGGATCACGCAGCGCACCGGCATCCGCGTCCGGTACCGCTGCGCTCCCGGCGAGGCGACCAGCGACCTCGCCGTCGAGGCCGGTCGCCGGGCGCTGCGGCACGCCGCCCGCACCGCGGTGGACGCCGTGGTGGTCGCGACGACGACACCCGACCACCCCAGCCCGGCCACCGCGCCCGCGGTGGCGAAGCGGCTCGGCCTCGGCACCGTCCCGGCGTTCGACGTGCAGGCCGTGTGCAGCGGGTTCCTGTACGCGGCTTCGATCGCGACCTCCTTCGTCCGGTCCGGGTGGGCGTCGACCGTCCTCGTGATCGGCGCCGACGCGTTCAGCTCGATCCTCGACCCGACCGACCGGGCGACGGCGGTGATCTTCGGCGATGGCGCCGGCGCGGCCGTCATCGGCCGGGGCGAGGTCGCCGGCGAACCGGGCTGGGGCACGTTCCACCTGGGCAGCGACGGCGATGCCGCGGACTGGATCACCGTGCCGGGAGGAGGGTCGCGGGCGCGGTCGTTGCCGGGGCAGGAGTTCGGCGAGTTCTTCCGGATGCAGGGAGGCAGGGTGTTCCAGGCCGCGGTGGACGCGATGGCGTCCTCCTGCCGGTCGGCGCTGCGGGATGAGGGCTGGCGCGCGTCGGACGTCGACCACGTGGTCGGGCACCAGGCCAACATCCGCATCCTGCGTTCGGTGGCGCACGTGCTCGACGTCCCCGAATCACGCCTGGTCGTGCACCTGGACCGGGTCGGCAACACCTCCGCCGCGTCGATCCCGCTCGCCATGACGGCGGCCAGCCCGCGCTTCCGCGCCGGCGACAAGATCCTGCTCACCGCGTTCGGCGGTGGCACCACCTGGGGTGCGGCGACGCTGGTCTGGCCTTCCCGGCTGTCCGTCACGACTGTGTTGGGAGACAACGATGGGTGAGACGACGGACCTGACCTACCTGGACATCGCGGACACGTTCAACGAGCACTTCCCGGAGTTCGCCGCGGACGTCGACGAGCGCACCTCCTTCGACGACCTCGACCTGGATTCGCTCGTCCTGGTCGAGCTGGGCGTCGTGCTGCTCAAGCGGTACGACGTGCGGCTCTCCGAGGATGACATCGTCGGCGCACGCGACTTCCGCACGCTCGCGGCACTGGTGAACGAGCGCAGGCGCGCCGACTCGACCCGCACCGCCGGATGAGGGCCGCGGTCCCGGCAGGGGTCGTGTTCGCCGACGTGGACGGCACCCTGATCCGCGGTTCCAGCCTTGTCGACCTCCTGCTGTTCGACGCCGGGACCCGCGACGCGATCGCCGCGGCCGAGGTGTTGGTCCGAACCGTGCGCCAGGCGGCGGCGTCGGGCGTTCCCCGGTCCCGCACGGCCCCCTTGCTGTACTCGTGGTGGGCGGACCGGCCGGTGGCGGAGGTGCTCGACGTGGCGGAGCGGTGGGTGCGGTCGGGACTCCGGTCGGACCGCGCCCGGTTCGCGCACCGCGCGGTGGTCGAAGAGATCAGTGCGCGCCGCAGCGCGGGCGCCGCGCTGGTGCTGGTGTCCGCGTCGTTCGACGCGCCGCTCGCGGCGCTGGCCGGCATCTTCGACGCCACCGATGTCCTGTGCACGCCGATGGTGGTCGTCAACGGTCGTTACACCGGCGCCACCGGGGTCCCGATGTTGGGCGAGCGCAAAGCCCGCGCGGTGCGGGACTACCTGGCGGGCGCGCCACCCGGGCACAGCACCGCCTACGGCGACCACATCACCGATCTGGAGATGCTCGCCGCGGTCGACGAGGCCGTGGTGGTGGCCGACCGGACGCGCGGGCCGCTCGTGGCCGAGGCCGCCGTGCGCGGGTGGCGAGTCATCGACGTGCCGGCTTGACCGGTTGAGCGACATAGTTCGAACTTGTACTATGCGAACTCGAACGATCCGGCGCCCCCGGGCGTCCGATCACCCCCTTTCTTCTCCGCGGAGGATCCCGGTGGCTCTCCCGACAACCGCTGCCCGAGTGTCCAAACCGGCGCTCGCCTTGACCGCCCTGGCGATCGCCCAGTTGACGATCGGCCTGGACTACAACATCGTCTTCGTGGCGCTGCCCGACATCTCCTCGATCGGGTTCGACGCGCATCAACTGCAGTGGACGATCAGCGCCTACACCATCGCCTTCGGCGGCTTCCTGCTGCTCGGCGGGCGTTGCGCCGACCTGCTCGGCCGCCGCAACGTCTTCTACGTCGGCCTGGCCCTCTACGCGGTCGGATCGCTGCTCGGCGGTGTCGCGCAGAGCCCGTCGGTCCTGCTGGTCGCCCGTGCCGTCCAGGGCCTCGGCGGCGCCGTCCTCGCACCCGCCACGCTGTCGTTGATCACCACCGCCTTCGCCGAAGGGCCCGAGCGCAACCGCGCACTGGGCATCTGGGGCGCGGCCGGGTCCAGCGGCATGGTGCTGGGTTCGCTGCTGGGCGGCGTCCTCACGCAGTGGCTGGGCTGGCGCGCGGTGTTCTTCGTGAACCTGCCGATCGTCGTACTGGTCGCGCTGCTCGCCGCCGCCTCCATCCCGCGGGACGCCGACGTCCCGCGGTCTCTGCGTTCCTTCGACATCCCCGGTGCGGTGGCCATCACCGCCGCGTCCACCCTGCTGGTGCTCGGCCTGGTGCAGGGACCCGCGGTCGGGTGGTCGGCCCCGGTGACGGTCGTCAGCCTGATCGCGGCGGTCGTGCTCCTGGCGGTGTTCTCGGTGATCGAGTCGCGTACCCGCGAGCCGTTGATCCCGCTGACGGCGTTGCGGCACCGCAACCTCGTGCTCGGGACCGGAATCGCGTTCGCCTTCATGGCGACCCTCGGCGCAATCCCGTACTTCTTGACCACCATCCTGCAGGATGTCTACGACTACAGCGCGTTCAGGACGGGCCTGGCGTTCATCCTCCCGTGCGTCGGCGTGCTGGTGGGCACCGTACTCGGCGGCAAGCTGGCTTCGACGATCGGCCTGCGAACGATGCTCACGGCGTCGATGGCCGTCGCGGGCGCCGGCATCGTGCTGTTCGCCGTGCTGCTGCGCGTCGACGGCTCCTTCCTCGGCCTCGTCCCGGGAATCGTGGTGTTCAGCGTGATGCAGGGCGTCATCTTCACCGGCATGTACGCGGCGGCGACCTCCGGCCTGCCCGACGAGCAGCAGGGCTTGGCCTCCGGGGTGGCGTCCAGCGGACAGCAGATCGGTGGCGCGGTCGGCCTCGCCGTGCTGGTGGCGGTTTCCGGGGCCGCCGCGACGGGCAGCAGCCCGGACGCGGATGTCGTGAACGGCGCGCAGGTCGCTTCCTACGTCGCGGCGGTCATCGTCGTGGTCGCCGCGCTGCTCGGGGCGGCGTTGCGCGTCAAGCGGATCCCCGCCGTCGGCGCCGCGGATCCGGTCGACGCCCAGCGCGGAGCGGGAGCGACTTCGCCGTGACCGCGTCGGTGTTCCACCCGCCGTCCGGGAACGGGTGATCCGGCCGACGCGGTGGGTCGTGGTGGACCGGAACGGGCCGGGGGAGCGGTCCGCGAAGGGATGAGAACTGCGCCGACAGTCCGCGAAGGTGGTTCCCGTTCGGTGGCCGAGCGGTGGATGACAGGCGTTCCCGGAGCGGGTCGGTGCGCAAGGCGGAAACAGGGGAGGAAGAGATGGGGATTCCTGCGACCACGAGCCCGTGGGCGGTCGGAGGCAACACGGCCTTGCGCGAACTGGGTGACTTCATGGCCCGCAAGCGGGCGACCATCCGGCCGGAGGAGGTGGGCATACCGTTGACCCCCGGCGCGAAGCGGCGCACTCCCGGCCTGCGTCGCGAGGAAGTCGCGCAGTTGGCCGGGGTCGGCTTCTCCTGGTACACCTGGATAGAGCAGGGCCGGGCGGAGAACGCGTCCGCGGCGGTGCTCGACCGCCTGGCCCAGGTGCTGCGGATGACGCTCAACGAGCGGCTCTACATCCGCCGGCTGGCGGGGCTGGATTCGAAGGTGGCCGAGCCGGACGGCGCCATCCCGGACACGCTGCTGCGCCCGTACGCGGAGTACTGGTCCGCAGGACCGGCCTACGTCATCGACCACACCTGGAACGTGCTGGTCGCCAATGATCCCGCGCGTGCGGTCCTGGGGTTGCGGCCCGGCGTCAACCTGGTACGGGCCATGTTCGAGGACGAGGCCGTGGCCGCCGCCTTCACCGACATCCGGCGGGTGCAGGAGGACCTGGTCGCCCGGTTTCGCACGCACACGTCGTATTACCCGTGTGACGAGCGGGTGTGCGCGCTCGTGCGCCAGTTGTCGGAGAACATCCCGCGGTTCCGCAGGCTCTGGCGGCAGCACGACATCGCCGAGGATTCCTGCGGCGAGGTGTTCGTCGAGACCGAGCACGGCCCGAGCCTGATGCACTGGACCACCCTGTGCTTCGCCGAACGATCAGGCATGAAGCTGGTCGCCTATTACCCGCTGCACCCGCGCACCGCCGCTCCGGACGCGGCGGGAGGGTGAACCGCCTCCGAGTCCGCCCCTCCGCGCCGGCCGTGAACCCCGATCGGTGGCGGCTGTCCGCGGGTTTCCGATGCCGCCGTCAGTCCTGATGGAAGGAAACATGCACACAGGATTCGGGATCTTCCTCTCGCCCCTGCACGACCCGAGGACCGATCCGCACGTCAACCTCCAACGTGACCTGGAACTGGTCGAACTCGCCGACCGGCTCAACTTCGACGAGTGCTGGTTCGGCGAGCACCACTCACTGGGCTGGCCCCTGGTCGGCGCGCCGGAGACGATGATCGCGGCGGCGGCGATGCGCACCGAGCGGATCGTGCTGGCCAACGGCGTGGTGACCGTGCCCTTCCACCACCCGTTCCACATCGCCACCCGGGCACTCCTGCTCGACCACCTCACCAAGGGCCGCTACGTCCTGGGCCTCGGCCCCGGCGCGACGCCGAACGACGCGCACATGCTGGGCATCGCCGCGGATCGGCTGAAGCCCCGCACGCTGGCCGCGATACCGACGATCATCGAGCTGGTCAACGGCACACGCCGGATCACCGAGCACACCGACTGGTACGACCTCGTCGACGCGCGGATGCAGTTGCCGCCGTACTCCCCGGAGGGAATCCGGTTCGCCGTGTCGAGCGTCGGATCCCCGTTCGGACCGCGGGTCGCGGCCGAGTTCGGGATGGACCTCCTGTCGTTCGGCGCGCCACCACCGGGGTGGCCGGCGGTCGACCTGGCCGCGCAGTGGCGCATCGCCGAGGAGACGGCGGCGGTCCACGGCACCGAGGTGGACCGGGCACGGTGGCGGGTCGCCGTCCCCATCCACGTCGCCGAGACCCGCGAGCAGGCATACGCCCAGGTGGAACGAGGCTTCGGGCGGTGGATGCACAACTACTGGGGCGACGCCGTCGGCGCCCCGGTCACCCCCGGGGCGTCCGCACGGGAGGACGTCCTCACCGCGGTCGCCGAGAAGCGCGCCATCATCGGCTCGGTCGAGGACGCCGTCGAGGCGATCGCCGACCTGCGCGAGCGGACCGGTGGCTTCGGCACCTTCCTCGCGTACGTGATGAGCTGGGCGCCCTGGTGGGCGACCAAGCGCTGCTACGAGTTGCTGGCCACCGAGGTCGCCCCGGTCTTCACCGGGTCCACCGTGCGCGGCCTGGACTCGATCGCCTGGAGCGGGAAGTGGCGCGCGGACAGGGAAGCGGCGGTGCGGGACGCCGCGATCGTGCCGGGTCCCGCGCGGTGACGGCCGTGCGCATCGCCCTGCTCGGCGCCTACGGCTCGGGCAAGACCACGCTGGCCGCCGCGATCGAGCGCGAATTGGGCATCCCCGCCGTCCACGCCGCAGGCCCGATGCGGGTCGACCCGGACGACGACGGGGAACGGGTCCACGACTGGACTCCTGCCCAGCTCATCGGGCTCACCGTCGCACGGTACGGCGATCGCCGCGCGGCCGAGCACCCGGCTGCCTTCGTGTCCGACGGCAGCGTGCTCCACGAGTTCGTCTACGGCGCGCTGCGCCTGCGCGACGGCTCCTACCCGGGTACCGGGCGACGGCCCGACAGGGCGCGGCTGGCCGCGACCGACCTGCCCGTGGTGCTGCCGCTGTTCTGGGCCCCGTACCCGGCCGTGCGGCAGTACGCGAGCCGGGCGTACACACTGCTGGTCCACCTGCCCGCCGAGGTCCCGCTCGCGGCCGATCCGCCGATCGACGACGACTTCCGTGCGCGCACCGACGCCATGCTCACCGACCTCTGCGCCGATCTCGGCCGGCCGGTGCACCGGGTCACCGGGACGGTCGAGCAGCGGCTCCACCACATCGCCCGACTCGTCGAGACCACGCGGAAAGGCCCCACGACATGACCAAGACCTCCGGCGTCCGCTCCCGGACCTCCGCAGCGAATCATCCCCTGCGCGACCGGGTCACGCCCACGATGCCGTTACCCGACTTCCGGAACCACCCCAACCTCAAGCTCGCCGTTTCCGGCACCTTCTCGTCGGGCAAGTCCACGACCAGCGAGGCGCTGTCCGTCGCGACCGGCATAACCCGCACCCACGCGAAGACCTCCCGGCAACTGCTGGTCGACCTGGTGCCGGGCAAGACGGTCATGGAACTCAGCGCGATGGAGCTGGTGAAGCTCGGCCTGCGCCGGTTCGAGGAGCGGGTGCACAACGAGTCCGGCGAGGGCCCGTTCATCTCCGACGGCGGGGTGTTCCACGAGTGGGTGTACTTCGAGGCCCGCATGCGCGTCGGCATCAACCCCGGTGCCACCTGGTGGTTCCAGAGCATCAAGAAGCTCATGGGCCTGCCGGTGAAGCACTTCTACCAGCGCTACACCGACACCCTCGGGGAGATCACCCGGGCGCGGGCCAAGCGGATCTACGACGCGTACGTGCACCTGCCGGTGGAGTTCGACATGGAGCCCGACGGGCACCGCCCGGTGTCGGAGCCGTTCCGCCGTCTCTCCGACGACCTGCTCATCGCCGCGCTGGAGGAGCTGGAGATCCCCTACCGCGTGGTCGGCGGCAGCATCGAGGAGCGGGTTTCCACGATCATCGACTTGTTCGGCCTGCCGCTGGTCGTGCCGTTGGCCGAGGCCATCGGGATCGCCGAAGAGCGGGTCACCGCCGACCTGGACGACCTCAAGGCGGACGCCCGCTACCACGAGGCCCAGCGCAAGAAGAGCCTGCTGCGCCAAATCCAGTACGCGATGCGCTACTGATCGGCGACGAGGTGCCGACCGCCGTCACCCCTGTCGCGCTCACCACGTCCGAGGCGACCGTCTGGTTCGTACCGGACGGGACCGTGGAGCTGACCGCGGCCCGGTGGTTCCGCGACCTCGACGCCCACCCCGACCACCTGCGGGCACTGGAGCGTGAGGGGCCCTACCTGCCCGCCAACGTCGGGGTGGTCCTCGTCTGCCCGCACGGTGCCGGTCCGACCGTGCTGATCGACGCCGGGCTCGGCCCCGTCCGGGTGGCCCGACCGCCGGACGGTGACCGGATCATCGGCGCCGCGTCCGGCGGCGCGCTGCTCGACAACCTCGCCGCCATCGGGGTGCGGCCCGCCGACATCGACCTCATCTGCTTCACGCACCTGGACGACGACCACGTGGGGTGGGTGCGGCACACCGATGCCCTCGCCTCGATCCCGCTCGTGGTGTCGATCGAGGAGTGGGCGTGGGCCTCCCGGCGGAAGCGCGCGGAACTGGCCGCGCGCAACCCGGTCCGGCTGGTGCCCGCGGGTGGTTTCGCCGAGCCGCCGGTGTTCGCCAGGGCCGCGGTCGGACACACGCCCGGCCATTGCATCTACCTGATCGGGAATCCCCCGTCGGCGGTCGTCACCGGCGACGCGCTGCACTGGCACACCCAGGTCGCCTTTCACCGCACCCACGTGACGGTGGACGAAGATCCGGGCGCCGCCGTGCTGGTCCGCGGCGCACTGATCACCGAACTCGCGCGTCTCGGCGTCCCCGCCTTGACGGCGCACCTGCGGCATCCCGTGGGCCGCGTCGCCGTCGTCGGGAACGCGTATCGATGGGAGCCGGTCGATGAGGGCCGGTGACGGACGGGCGACCGGGACGATCAGGACCGCCGACCGCTCACCTGGTGCTCCGCGCCGACCGCCTTCATCAGCAGCCGGGCCAACTGCTCCTGCTCATCGCCGTCGAGCACGTCCAGCGGTGACCGCTCCTGGAGCGCGGCGAGCACGTTGGCCCGGCACCGCTCACCCGCTTCGGTCAGCACGACCTGCTTGGACCGGCGGTCACTCGGGTGCGGCTCCCGACGGATCAAGGACTGGGCCTCCATCCGGTCGGCGATGTAGGTGGCGTTCGACGGCTCGCACGCCATCCGCGCCGCCAACTCCCGCAGCGTCATCGGCGCGTCCAGCTCGCGCAACGCCACGACCTGCGCGGCCGTGATGCCCAACCGCTCGGCCACGGCTCGTGAATGCGCGTCCAGCAGTTGCGCCAGCTGAGCGGCCAGCCCAGCCACGTCGTCCTGCGAAGCGCATTCTTTTCGCATACCCTCACCCTACCGTCTCGACGGGCGCTCAGGGGCCGCGGACCATCCGCCGTCCCGGCGTTACCGCAGGCCCGTGACCTGCGATGGTGGTGCGTGGAGCGGGTGCACGACCACTCGTCGCGCCTGCTGCCGCGACCGCCGAGGCGCCGCGGGGCGTCACGCTGAGACGTGTCGGACGAACCGGGGAATCGCAAACCGTGTGCCGGGAACGGTCCGCCGTCGGCAGTTGGTCGCAATTGCGCCGAGGAGTGGCTCCGACCAGGATGATCGGCCAATGGGCTGTGTGATCAGCGTGCACCATCTCGACCGCAAGCGGTCACTCGGGGCGCTGTCCCGGGCACGGCCGGAGTTCCACCGGTGTCTGACCCGTCGGGCGGACGGGCTGTTCGAGCCGGCCGACGCCGTGCTGTGCGCCGACGGACCGGTACGGGTCGTGGACGGGTCTGCTGGACGCGGTTCGGTCGCCGCCCGGCGCGGACGTCGCCGCGGTGACCGTCGCCCAGCTGCGCGGGGTGCTCGAACGGCTGATCGCCGCCGGCCACTGGACGCAGGGCGATCCGGAGATCCTGGTGGTGCTCGACGCTGCCCTCCGGCGGGGTGAACAAACCGGTCTGGCTGTGGTGCTCCGATCCCGATTCCGGACCCGCCGAGCCCTCCACGGTCCGATCGAACTCGCCGGGGTTCACCGGGTTTGGTACACCTCGGGCTTGAGAATGGTCCGCGTCGCGGTCAGGCGACCGTCGAGCATCCTCTGCAGCACCTCGGCGGCACTTTCGGTGAGGCGGTGGGCGTCCTGGACCACCGTGGCTCGCAGCGGGCTTGCGGCGGTCGCGATGAGGTGTCGGGCTTCGGGGATGCCGTCGACGCCGATGACGGTGGTCTCATTGGTGAGCGGTGATCCCGTCGCCCGCAGCGCGTCGACCGCTCCCAGCGCCATCTCGTCGTTGGTGCAGAACACGGCGTCGAGACGGGACGTCCGAGCGGCTTGTGACCGGATGTGGGCCTGGACCGCGTCGTAGGCACGCGAGCGGCTGAAAGCGCAGGTGTCGTCGATGTCGATCGACACGTTGCCCAGACCTCGTCGCAGGACGTCCGCGCACGAGTCCTGGCGCTCGGCGTGCTCGCGGCTGGCGACGATCAGCACGTGTGGCCGCCGCACACCACGTCGCCGGAGGTGGTCCACCAACCAATGGCCTGCTTCCACCCCGAGGTCGGCGCTGACGTAGCCGACGAACGCGGTGTTCGCGGGGTACTCGCTCTCGTCGTCGAACGGCTCGACGTCGGTGAACACCACGGGCAGCGCCAGTTCGGCGCAGAACTCCACCAGCAGTGGGCGCATCCGGTGCAGCTCGGTCGGAACGACGAACCCACCCAGGTAGCTGGTTTTGGTGTTGAGCACCCTTCGCAAGTCGTGACCCTGCGAAGCGGCGTCGTAGTCCCGGTCCGGCACCTTCAACACCAGGTCGATGCCCTTGCGGTCCAGTGCGCGGTGCAGGCGTTGCACGAACTCCGCGACCCAGTACTTCTGGCTGAAAGCCGAGATGACGACGAATGCCTGGCGCGTGTGAACCTTCCGCGCCCTCCGGCGCAGCAGAAGCGGGGCGGCTACGAGCGACGCCACCACGGGGATCGTCCACGCGGGCACCTGCTCGAGCAGCACACCGCTGCGGACGAAGACGACACCGCCGACGACGACCACGCCGCACACGGCGGCCAACACGGCGATCCTCACCGGTGCCGATCGGATCACCGATGCCCCATGGTGGACGTGCTGCTCGAACGTGACCACCGCGTCACGCCCCGCCTGGACGACGGCACCGGAAGACGAGGCCCGACCCCGCTGCCGGACAGTGGGTTCACGACGATCCGACATCCCGGGAGAATTCCG
Organism: Actinosynnema sp. NPDC004786; assembly: GCF_053601135.1. Taxonomy (NCBI): domain Bacteria; kingdom Bacillati; phylum Actinomycetota; class Actinomycetes; order Pseudonocardiales; family Pseudonocardiaceae; genus Actinosynnema; species Actinosynnema sp. NPDC004786. The sequence goes on from NZ_JBSGBG010000029.1 coordinate 85,401, forward strand.
ATTCGTGGCAGTACCCGATCCGTCGTCATCGTCAGCCTGGGAACCCCTGCCCATGACGGTCCCCCTTGGCGCCTCGACGCCATCACGTGAGAACCAAGTGATAGCCGATCCTGGCCATGCTGATCACGCACTTCTGCGGACAACGCGTTTGGGCGTTCGGCCGCATTGGCGATCGACGGCTCGTGACCGCGTGGTATGGCAAGCCGAGCTGCGACAGCCGGACTGGGCGGCGGGGCCGGACCGAGCGGCAGTGCGGCCCAATCGGGGTGTCCAACCGCCCGGGGTCCGCATCCGGCCGTAGGTGTACCTGATCCCGTGGGCGGAGTTCGACCACCCGATGCGGTGGCACTGTCTGTCGGGCCGGCTCGCGGACGTGGTCCGGGTCTGCCCGCGATGCCGTTTGCGCGGCCCGGATGATGGGCCGCGGCGGTGAAACGGAGGAGCGGGCCTAGCCGGTTCCGGCGTGGTGAAGAACCGACCACGCGAAGCTCTGCCATGACCGCACAATCGCGGTTTCTCCGCCCCGGAGGTGTGATCTCCTGAGCCGTTCGAAGTCGGATAGCTGCGCTCGCGGGCGGACGGTGAACGGAGGTCGGCAGCGTCACGCTACCACCGCCGCCCATGTCCGGCGGTCGAGGAGAAAGTGCACCGAGAGTGAACGGCCAACCGTCCCGCTCGCCGGAACCGATGCATCACAACGAGGTCTTGGGCACGGTCAACGCGCCTGTGGTGCAGGCACGTGACGTCCACGGCGACGTCGTTGTGACGCACACGTCCGTGTCGACCGCCGCGGATCCGCTGCACCAGGCACTGCTCGACGCGACCGTGGTGCTGAGCGGGGTGCAAGGCGACGTCAGAGGGGTCCGCGTCGCGCCCGGACAGGTGCTCACCCTCGCCGCCGCCCTCGGCCTCGGCGACGGCTTGGCACTGGTAACGGTCCCGAGGTCCGACCGTGTGTGGGCGGCTGTCCGCTCCGGCGCTCCACCTGCCGCGCTGCGGGTCGTGGCGGGCGCCGAGCCGGGATCTCCGGTGCTGGACCGCCGCACCGGTGGGGTGTGCGGGCTGGTCGGTCCGTCCGGTGACCTGCTGGTGGTACCCGAGCTGCCGGACCTGCCCCGTCGCAACGATGCCTGGCTGGACCTGCTCGACCCGCCCCAGTTGACCGCGGGCGGTTGGCGACACGCGGGGCCGGTGTTGCGCGAGTACCTGGAGGCCGTGCGTGCCGTTGACGAGGAGCACGAGTACGACTGGGCACGGCTGGCCGCGCCACCCCTCTCGAAGGTCTACCTGCGTCGGCACGTCACCCCACGCCAGGGCGACGAGTGGGACCAGCACACCGCTCCCGAGCGCATCGTCGCCGAAGAGCTGGTGACCAGGTTCGAGGGTGTCCAGGTGGTCGCCGAGCCCGGTGCCGGCAAGTCCAGCCTGGTCCGACGCATCACCGCGGTCGCGGCGCGGCGATGGCTGGAGGATGGTGTTGGGGACTTCGTCCCTGTTCCCGTGACCGCAGAGTCGTTGGTTCACCACCGCTCCCTGCCCGAAGCACTGGCGGACGGCATCCTGCGTGGCCCGAGCTTCACCCTGGACCGCAATCGGCTGGTTGAGCTGTTCGGCGGCGACCCCGTGCCGGGGGTGCGGTGGCTCGTGTTGGTGGACGGCTTGGACGAGGTGCTCGACCCCCATGCCAGAGCCGCCGTCGTGCGGCGGGTCGAGGACCACCGGCGCCGTTCCACCCACCGGTTCCTGGTGACCAGCCGCCCGCTGCACGAGCGCGAGATGCGTCCCCTGCTCGCCCTCGGGGCCACTCCCACCTACGTGCTGCGGCGGTTCTCCGAAACCGAGCTGCTGGATTTCGCACGCAGGTGGCTGGAAGGGGAAGGGCATCCCGCACCGGAACGCGGCGCAGTCCGTTTCCTGGCCGAGGTGCGGCGTGCGAAGCTGCGCGACCTGGCGCATGTGCCGCTGGTCGCGACCATGCTGTGCGTCCTGCTGACCGAGGACACCGGGCACCGCCTCCCGGACAGCCAGGCTGAGCTGTACCGGCGGTTCGTGATGTGGCAGCTGACGAAGGTCCACGACGTCGACGCCCGCGCGCGACTGCTCGACCGGCTCGCCCCGCACGGGCCCGCCGCCCGGCGCGCCGCCGACTTCCTGCTGGAGAACCTGGAGGTGCTGCTCCAGGACATCGCGCGCCGCCGCTTGTTCGAACAGGACGCATCGAGGGTGCTCGACCTGGCGATACGGTGGAACCCCGGCGTCGCGGTGTGGCCGGAGGTCGTGCCGGACGTGCTGCGGCTCAGCGGCCTGGTCGTCCAACGCGGCCACGCATTCGCGTTCCGGCACCAGACGATCGAGGAGTTCCTGGCCGCCGCCGCGCTTGCCCGCGCGTATCCCGCCCCCGACACCCGGAAAGCCCGTCACCTCCTGCGTCCCCGCAGGGCGTGGCCGTGGCCGGATCTAGCGGTGATGGTGTTCCTCGCGGCGCGGTGGGTCGAGGACGGCAGTGCCCTGCACCGACCGCTGCGCCGGCTCATGCGGCCGTGGCACCGCAGGCGCAACCTGGGGTTCGTGGCCGCTCTCGTCGACCACGGCGTGGCACTGCGCGCCGCGGTCGTGGACCGGGCGACGGGACACCTGCGGCGGCTCGTGCAGGGAAACCTCGCCACTGCGGACTGGCTGCGTTGCGCGCAGTGGCTGCACCAGGTCAACCCCGACCGGGCGGTCACCGTGCTCCAGGACGTCGTGCGGGACGCGACCAGGAACCCAGACCGCCGTTTCCAGGCCCTGCGGTTCCTCATCGACGTCTCCCCGCAGGACGGCGTGCCCGTCGCCGATGTGTTCGTCGCCGATCCGGAGGTGAGGCGCACGGCGCGTGTCGCGGTGAGCAAGATGCTCTTCGACAGCGATCCCGCGGTCGCTGCGGCGATGTTCGGCCGGTTGGCGAGGGCGTCTCCGCACGAGCACCTGCGTTTGCAGGGTGCCGTGGTCGTCGCGGAGCACGACCCGGATCGTGGGGTCGACCTGCTCGCCATCCTGGCCGGGAACAGCGCGGTGCCGGACACTGTCCGGTTGGCCGCGGCGCGCGCCGCGCTGTCCTGCGACCCGTACCGGGGCATCGACCTGATGTGCGTGCTGATCGAGACGGCTGCGGAAGTGGTCACCCGCGAGGAGGCGATGAACGTCGTCCGCCACGAGAACAGGCAGCGCCTGGAGACCCTTCTCGACCGCCTCCGCGCAGAGGCCGTCCCCGTGGTGAGGTTGCAGGCGGCGCAGTTCCTCGTCACGCACCTGAACCGGGACCACGCGGTGCTGGAGCAGCTCGCCTCGGACGAAACCGTCCCTGCCGGTCTGCGCCTCGAGGCGCTGCTCACCGACCCTCGCGCGATGCGCGCGGACCTCTTGGAGCGGGTCGTTGCGGCTTTCAACCACGAGGACACCGACAAGCTGGCGGCCTTGGAGCACCTGGCCCGGATCGATCGCGCCGCTGCGGTGCCGTACTACCAGTCGTTCGTGGCCGATCACACCCATTCACCTGTTGTCCGGCTGGACGTCGCGAGGCTGGCGGGCAAGCACATCGGCCATGGGCAACTGACAGAGCTCTACGAGGTGATTGCGGTCGACGGCACCGTACCCGCTCGCCACCGCCTCACCGCGGCGTTCCGGGCTCTCGAGGCGGCCCTCCTGACGGTGATGGACTCGGTGGTTCGCCTGTCGCGGAGCCGGGCGTGCACCATCGGGCACCGCACGCCCGCCGCGGTGAAGGCGGGTACCACCGCCAAGCGTGTGTAGCCCAGCGATCGCCCACGGTTCCCGACGAGGTGCGCCTGCCGGCCGCGAAGAAGCGGGCAGGACGGGATGGCCGCGGCTCATCACAGGGAGCCGAACTACGTCGCGCAGTACTGCCCGACTCGTGAAGGTGAGCGACATCAGGTACGCGACAACGGGTTGGACGCGCCGGCCGGTGCGGAGCAACAGCGTTCGGCAGCACCTGATCGGTTCGTGGCGCCTGCGGTTTCGGCGGGCCGGTTCGGGCGACGGTCCTCCCGCTCGGCTTCCCCGGCGGGATGTTCGACGGAGTGTCGCGGCCGGCTGCCCGGTGTTCGGTCTCGTGATGACGCTGACGGGTCCGTGATGACAAGGGCGTTAACATCGCTCCAGGCCCCATAAGGTCGATAGCTCGGCCGGTACTGCCGAGTGAACAGCGCTTTATCCGGTCATACTGATGCGGCGGTCGCTGACAGCTCCTATGGCGACATTGTGCGCACTGCAGTGCGCACTTGCTGTTAACGGCAGCCCACTCGTACGGTCGTACCCGTTGGCGAAGTACGGCAGGGGGGTGGGCACATGGTCGGGCGGCAGGCTGCTGATGGGCAACTGGTGTCGCGGGCGGAGGTGGCTCGGCTCGCGGGTGTGCGGCGGCCGGCGGTGACGAACTGGGAGCGGCGGCACGCGGACTTCCCCCGGGCGGTCCGGTCCGGGGAGAACGAGTACTTCCGGCTCGCGGAGGTCGTCGAGTGGTTGGCGGGGCGGGCGGTGCCGTCCGGTGCGCTGGCTCCGGGGGAGGCGCCTGGGGTGACGTATGGGGATCGGGTTCGGCGCGCGCTCGGCGCAGTACCGGCCGGGACGGGATCGGCGCCTGCGGTGGCCGGGGAGGAGTTGAGCCGGAAAGAGGTCGACAGGCTCGTCGGACCGCTGGCGGCCAGGGTTCGGGGTGCCGCGCCGATGACGGACTACCTCGACCTGATCTTCGCGTTGCTGTTGGTCCGGCCCGACGTCGGGACCATGCCTCCGGCAGGCGTCCACGCGGTGGATGCCGTCCGGCGGTGGCTTCGGTTCGTCGGTGACGCCGCCGACAAGGAGTTGCGCCGGCGTGGCCTGCAACCCGGGGTGCTCCGGTCGGTAATGCAGTTGCAGCCGCGTCGGGATGACCTCGTGGAGGTCGTTCGGTTGTCCGGCCGGCTCGGGCCTGCCGCCTTCCGGCGGCTGCTGGACCTGCACGGGGTGGAACGCCGTCTCGCGGCGACGGCGTCGTTCACCCCGACGGGTGTCACCCGGCTGATGGCCGAGCTGGTGTTGCTCGACGCGGACGGTCCGGTCGAGGTCTACGACCCGTACGTGCGCGGTGGTGAACTGCTCGCCGCGGTCGTCGAGGTGAGCCGCGGCCGGGGCGGTGAGGTGCGGCCGGTCCTGTTCGGGCAGGGCCTGGATGAGGCGTCGCTCCGAGTCGCCGGGGTGAACCTGGCCGTCCACGGCACCTCGGCGCAGCTCACGACCGGCACGAAGGCTCCGTGGTGCGACCGGCGTGGCCGCGAGCGGAAGGCGCGCCTGATCCTGACCAATCCGCCGTTCAACGACGATGCGGCCCCGGCGAAGTGCGAGGTCGGCTGGACTTACGGCGATCCGCCGGCCGGCAACGCCAACTTCGCCTGGTTGCAGCACATCCTTGCCTGCCTCGACGAAGGCGGTCGGGCCGTGGTGCTGATGCCCAACAACGCCGCCGTGTCCGAACGGGAGCGAAACATCCGCGAGCAGATGGTGAAGAGCGGCGTGATCGAGTGCGTCATCGCGCTGCCGCCGCAGTTGTTCACGGGCACGCCCATCGCCGCCACCCTCTGGCTGCTGAGGACTCCGGCGGACGAGCCGCGCGACGCGTTGTTCCTCGACGCCGGGCGGCGCGGTGTGAAGAAGGCCGGGCGACGCACCCTCACCGAGGAGGACGTGGCGGACCTGGTGCGCGCGGTGCGGGCATGGCGGTCCGACTCGGTGGTCGAGAACGGCGTAGGGGGGTCGGCCGACCCGGCCCGGATCGAGCTGAACGGCTACTCGGTGAACCCGTCGGACTACGTGAGCACCGGGACGGCACGGGCTCGCGCCGGCGTCTCCGACGTGCACGGGGAGCTGTCCCGGCTGCACGACCTCGCGCGCGATGCCCACTCCTGGTCGGGCAGGCTGGACGTCGACCAGCTCGTCGCCGGCCCGTCGGACCGTGACCCGAAGACCTGGGAACGGGTCCCGCTCGGGTCGTTGTGCCGGATCCAGGCGGGACCGTCCTACTCCCGGCTGGGTGCGCAGACGCGCACGACGCGCGGCACGGTCCCGTTGGTGCTGCCCAAGCACATTCGCGATCGGCGCATCGTGGCCGCCGGTGACGCACTGGTCGACGAGGAGACCGCGGAGCGCCTGCCGCAGTTCCGCCTGGAGGCCGGGGACGTCGTCTGCGTGCGGACCGGTTCGACCGGCGCTTCCGCGCTCGTGGCCGAGGACCAGGCCGGCTGGCTGTGCACGACCAACCTCCTGCGGTTGCACGATCTGGAGAAAAAGATCGACTCCCGCTACCTGCTCGCGTACCTGTCCATGGCCGAAGTCGTCGAGTGGATCAGGAACCGCTCGAAGGCCGCCTCCGCGGTCGCCTCCATCAACGCCGCCACGCTGGGGCAGTTGCCCGTCGTCGTGCCCCCGGAAGCCGAGCAACGCCGAATCGGCGACGCATTGACCGTTCTCGACGAGCAGATCGCCGCGTACCGGGAACTCGCGGACACGACGCGTCGACTGCACGCCACCTTGTCGGACTACCTCCTGCCAACGTCGTACTAGGAAGGGCTGTCGTGTCGAACCCCCACTCGCGCGAGGTGCGCAATCTCTGGGTGCTGGTGTCGGTGCTGTTCTCCCTCCTCGTGGGTCTGGCGACCGGCGTGGTGAAGAACGCGACCGGTGTCGGTGTCGCCGACGCGGTGCTGGCCGGCGGGTCCGCCGTCGCCGGGTCGATGGTGCTGTGCCTGGGCGTCCTCGCGTTCCTGCACAAGTTCGAGCACTGACCGTTCGGGCTCGGGGAAGCACCGCCCTCGGCTCCGGTCCCGAGGTCGCCCCGATGCCGCCGCGCCGCGGTCCCGCTCAGGACCCGGTTGACCCCGAGCGGTCCGGTCCGGCCGGTGGCGGAACGGTCGGGGGCGGTGGTCTCGCCGACGCGGGTGCGCGCGTGCCCGGTCTCGGACCGCCGGGCCTGCTCGGTGTCGCCGCCACCGCCTGTTCGCACCGGTGGAGAGCCGGCGTCGCGCTGGTGACGTGCGGGTTCGGCTGTCGGGGGGCATGCGCGCGACCACGTCGGACGACGGCGCACGTGCCGGTGACCGGGTCGCCCGGACGAGGTGGGGTGGTTGCCGATACGGTGCTGTCGGCGTCACCCGAGGGTGGTCGTCGGGGGTGTTCCGTCGGACGAGGGGTTGTCGTGGCCGATCCGCAGCGGCGCATACAGGAGATGATGCGGTCGTTCCAGGAGCAGGCGGAGAAGGCCGGCCGGCTCCAGGAGGCGATGAAGGACCTGCGCGGGGTGGGGCGCAGCAGGGACGGGGCGGTCGTGGTGACCGCGGCGCCGTCCGGGGCGGTCCTGGGGTTGCGGTTGTCGCCGGCCGCGATGGGGCGGTCGCACGTGGCGTTGCAGCAGGAGATCCTGGACGCCATCCGGGCCGCGACGCAGGACGCCGCCCGGCAGCTCGACGCGGCCGTCGCCCCGATCCTCGGCGACCGGTTGGAGCAGTTCAAGCAGGGTTTGGCGGCGTCCGGCGTGGAGCCGATCATGCCGTCCGCGCCGCCGCCGGCCGGAGCGCCGCCGGGCCCGCCGCCGGGGGCGCAGGCCCCGCCGCCCGCCGCCCCGCCCGCCGGCCGGCCCCCGTTCGCGCCGCCGCCCGGCCAACCTCAGCGGAACCGTCCGGCCCCGCCGCCGGTCGAAGACGAGGAACCACCGAGCACGTACCTGCGTTGAGGGGGAGCAGCGGATGACGTTCAGCATCGTGCCGGAGGCGTTGACCGCCTTCGCGGCGGGCAGCGAGAGCCTCGCCGGGAAGTTCGGGCAGCTCGCCGACCTGCTGGAACAGGCGCGCGTCGACGACCAGTGCTTCGGGCCCATCGGCGACGCCGTCGGCCTGAGCAGCGGCTACTTCTCGAGCCTCGACGAGTGCCGGCAGTTGGCCAACGACGCGAAGGGCTTCCTGGAGCAGACCGGCGAGCAGCTGCGCGGGAGCTTCGAGGTCTACCGCGGCGTGGACGACGGCATCTCGCAGGCGTTGCAGCAGATCGCCGACGGCCTGGTCGGTGGCCGATGACCGGCGGACCGGGCACGTTCGCCGACCTCAACGGCGGCGATCAGAAGAACTGGTTCGAGCAGGCCGCCGGGCGCGGCAGCTCGGGCATCGGCGCGTTGCAGGACCTCGCCGACGCCACCAGCCCGCCGCAGATGGCCGCGGCGACGATCTCCGGGCGCATGGAGCTGTTGCAGACCATGGCCAGCCCGGGACAGGCGCTGCTGGACAACGGCCTGGGCTTCCTGGTGTCCATCGTGCTCAGCCCGTTGATCGAGATCGCCGAGTGGGCGGTCGGCGACCCGGAGCAGATGCGCGCCACCGGCAACGGCTGGGAGCAGGTCGCCGGCTGGCTCGACGAGGTCGCCGAGGCCGAGAAGAAGCGCGCCGAGGCGACCACCGGCGTCTGGCAGGGCGCGGCGGGCGACGCGTTCCGCAGGCAGGTCACCGAGTTCGGCGACGGCGTGTCGGCCCTGGCCGAGGACGTGCGGGGGCTCAAGCAGACCCTGGACATGATCGCCGACCTGTTCGACATGTTCGTGGAGTTCGTGATCCAGATCCTCACCGAGCTGATCATCGGCCTGATCGTGCAGTGGCTGGCGGCGCTGGCCGCGTCCTGGATCACCGCCGGCGGCTCGGTCGCGGCCGCCGGGGCCACGACGACCGTGCAGGTCGGCAGCACGGGCATGCGCATCACGATGCGCGTGTCGAAGCTCCAGATGGAGCTGTTCAAGATCGTCAAGCGGTTGGAGGACCTGCTCACCCGGTTGCGCGGACCGCTGCGCCAGGTCATCCAGCGGATGAACGGCCTGCGCGGCGGCAACATGGCCCAGCAGTTCGCGGGCCGCCACCTCGGGGCGAACCCGCTGGTCAACATCGTGACGCGGGCCGACGACGTGTCCCTGGCCTCCACCACCGGCAACCGGTTCATGCAGGGCGTGACCGGCGAGGGCGCGCTGGCGGGCAACATCGCCCAGACCGTGCTCACCGGCATGCTCGGCGGTCAGACCAGGGTCGGTGGCGCGGCGTTCAGCGCGGGCGTGGACGCCGCCGTGGACGGCGGCATCAAGTTCGGCACGCAGGAGGCGTACGACCAGGCGCGGAACGCGCCGTCCGAAGAGGAGCGGCGCGCGACGCAGGACCGCGGGTTCGCCTGGTGAAGCTCGACGGGGTCCTGGCGATCAGGGAGCACTGGGCCGCGCCGGACGAGCCCGTGCTGGTCTGCGCGCCGGCGGGCACGACCAACTCCGGCTTCGACGTGGGCGGGCTGGACTGGTGGGGCGCGCCGGAGCGCGGGCTCGGCGGCAAGGCGCTGCGGGTCCTGGGCACCGCGACGGCCGCCGTGACCGCCGGCGGACCCCGTGACCAGGCCCAGTCGCCGCCGAAGGTCGTGGTGTTCGGCCCGGGGCCGGACGCGGTGGCGGCCGGAGCGGGACTGGCCGTGCGCGAGCAGTCCTCCGCGTGGTGGGTGCTCACGCCGCGGCGGATGGCCTGGCTGCGCACCGAGCCCGAAGCCCCGGCCGAGGGGGCGGAACCGGACAAGTCGCTGCTCGACCAGGTGTGGGGCTTCGCCAAGAGCGCCCGTGACGCGTTCGCGGGCCGGAGTGCGTTCCCGCCGCACGTGCCCGTCGAGACCGCGGGGGTGGTCCCGGTGGCCGAGGTGCCGCGCGAGCGGATCACCGGGGTCGCCGTCGCCGAGCGCAGGCTGCCCTACGACTACACGCCCGGCACGGTCCACGTGCTGCGCGTCTCGCTCGCGGACGGGTCGGGCGTCGACGTGGTCGGCGGGGCCGAACCGGGGCTCGCGCAGCGGCTGCTCGCCCTGGTCAACGGTCGGTAGAGGACGGACCGCGGTGCCCAAGAACAGGCTGAAGATCGGCGAGGTGGCCCAGCGGCGCTGGGTCGGGCCCGGCGAGCAGGTCGTGTGGGTGGTGGACCCGGAAGGCCACGTCGGCAGCACGGTCGGCCCGACCCGCGCCGCGCCGCACCGGTCCGCGACGGCGGCGTTGGAGGTGCCCGAGCCCGAGTGGCCGTTGCCGACGCGCGCGGTCGCCGAAGGGCGGTTCCACCACGACGAGTGGGTGCACGACCCCGCGGTGTGGGCGTGGGCCCACGCCAGGGGCCCCGAGCAGGCCGCGGCCCGGTGGGCGGACCTGTTCACCGCGGGCCGCGACGAGTGCCGCCTGCTGCTGACGAACCGGCGCCTCGCGCTGGTCGTGGACGGTGAGGCGACCAGGCCCGCCGCGCCCGCGTCCGGCGGACTGCTCGGCCGGGTCCGCGGCCTCGGCCAGTCGTCACCCGACGTCCCGCCGCTGGTCACGTGGTGGGAGTCCCCGGTGGCCGCCGCGCGGTTGCAGGCCGTGCCGTTGGGGCGGCTGGCGCGGCCGGAGTGGTTCGTGCGCATCGCGTTCCCCGACGGCTCGACCTTCGAGTTCCGCGACGCCCAGGCCGAGCAGTCGATCCGCACGGCCCACGCCAACCTCTGAACGCGCGGGCCCGGGCGGACGCGGCCGCCACTGTCGGACCCCGCTGCTACGTTCGGCGGGCAGGCGGGCAGGCGGGCAGGCGGGCAGGCGGGTGACGGGCGGCTCCGGGGGGCACCGATGACGGATGTGGCGTTGCGGCCGATCGAGGACGCCGACCTCGATGCGCTGTTCGAGCAGATGCGCGACCCCGAGGCGGTGCGGATGGCCGCCTTCACCGCGCAGGACCCGGACGACCGGGAGGCGTTCGACCGCCACATGGCGAGGTTGCGGGACTCGCCGGACGTCACCTCGCGCGCGGTGACGCGTGGGGGACGCCTGGTCGGCAGCATCGGCTGCTTCGTCGTGGCAGGCGACACCGAGATCACCTACTGGATCGACCGCGCGGTCTGGGGGCAGGGGGTCGCCGGTGCGGCCCTCGGGCTCTTCCTCGACCTGGTGCCGGTCCGTCCCTTGTACGCCCGCGCGGCGAGCGACAACATCGGATCGCTCAGGGTCCTGCGCAAGGCCGGGTTCACGGTCGTCGGCACGGAGACGTCGTACGCCACCGCGCGGGACGCCGAGATCGAGGAAACGGTGCTGCGGCTCGACCGGTAGCGGTGCGGAGGCGGGCGGGGCGTGGCGCCGCCGCCCGGAGGGGAGCGTGGGGGTCGTGAACACTCGCAAGGTCGACCGAGGGGCGCCGCCGGCCGGGTGCCCCGTGCACCGGGACCGCGACGGGACGTGGCAGGTCGACGGGTACGCGGCCGCCCGCCTGTTCCTGCGCGACCACAACACGGTGCAGGCCGGTCTGGGCGTGGAGACGACCGAGAACTTCCCGAGCCGGATCCGCCGTCCCGTGCTCTACCGCGACGGGCCCGAGCACCGCGAGCACCGCCGGCAGACGGCGCGGTTCTTCACGCCCCGGCGGGTGGACGAGTCCTACCGCCCGGTGATGGAACGCGTCGCCGAGGAGCAGGTGGCGTCGATGCGCGGCGCGGGGGCGGTGGACCTCGCGGACGTGGGCTTCCGGCTCGTCATCGAGGTCACGTCGGCGGTGATCGGGCTGACCGGGAGCAGGCCGGGGATCAGGCGGCGACTGGACTACTTCTTCCCCGAGAAGTTCGGCCGACCGGGGTTCACCAGCCCGCACGGCCTCTACTGGATCTGGCGGCAGCTGCGGGGCTGGTCGGCGATCTACCTCAACGACGTCCGGCCCGCGGTGCGGGCGCGGCGGGCGCGGCGGCGGGACGACCTGATCTCGCACCTGCTCGACGAGGGCTGCACGGCGGCGGAGATCCTGGGCGAGTGCCTGACCTTCGCGGCCGCCGGGATGGTCACCACGCGGGAGTTCATCGTGATGGCCGCGTGGCACCTGTTCACCGACGACGGGTTGCGGGCCCGTTACCTCGCCGCCGCCGAACCCGAGCGGCTGCTGATCCTGCACGAGGTGCTGCGCCTCGAACCGGTCATCGGCCACCTGAAGCGGCGCACCACCGCCGACGTCGCGGTCGGCGGGGTGACCGTGCCCGCGGGCTCGTTGGTCCGGGTGCAGCTCGACCACGCCAACACCGACCCGGAGGTCGTCGGCGACCGACCGCTGGCGCTGTGCCCCGGCCGTCCGGTGCGCGACGGGGGCGGCTCGACCGGGCTGTCCTTCGGCGACGGCCCGCACAAGTGCCCCGGCTCGCACATCGCGATGCTGGAGTCCGACGTCTTCCTGCACAGGCTGCTGTCGGCGGACGGCGTGCGGATGGTCCGGCCGCCGCGCATCGCGTTCAAGGACGAGATCGCCGGGTACGAGCTGCGCGGCATGCAGGTGGCGATCGGCTGACCAGGGGCCCGCGCCGCCGGACCGCGCCCAGGGGGTCAGCCGACGAGGTCGTCGACGGTGCGGGCGATGGTGGCGAAGAGGTCACCGATGGTGGTGAGGGCCGCCGCCTGGAGCGTCGCGGCGGGGATCACCGCGCCGTCGGGCGAGGCCAGGGGCCGGGTGGCGGTGGCGTCGGCGACCACGGTGGGGCGGAAGCCGAGGTTGAACGCGCCCTGGGCGGTGGAGGTGACGCACATGTGGGTCATGAACCCGGCCAGCACCAGGTCCTCGCCCCGGCCGAGCGCGCGCAGCGTCCGTTCCAGGTCGGTGTCGTGGAAGGCGTCGGGGAACCGCTTGACCACGACGGGTTCGCCGTCGACCGGGGCGACCTCGGCGCTGATGGCCCCGGTCTCGGCGCGGATGTCGTACGGGGAGCCCTCGCCGCCGTCGTTGACGACGTGGACCACCGGCGTGCCGGCGGCGCGTGCGGCGGCCAGCAGGCGCGAGCCGGCCGCGAGGGCCGCGTCGACGCCGTCGAGGGCCATGACGCCCGTGCGGTAGGTGTTCTGGAAGTCGATCAGGACGAGGGTGGCGTCGGCCAGCCGGGGCAGCCGGTCGCCGAGGCCGATCACGTCGCGCAGGCTCGGGGAAGCGGGCATGGCGGAACTCCGTTCGGTGGGGGTGGTGGGCACGGTGCGGTGAGTGGTCAGCCGGCGGTGCGGAACCGGCGGCGGTAGGCGGCCGGCGTGGCGCCGATCTGCCGGCGCAGCGCCCGGTGGAGCGTTTCCACCGAGCCGAGGCCGCAGGCGGCGGCGACCCGGTCCAGGGGTTGGTCGGTGCCCTCCAGCAGACGGCGGGCGGCCTCGACCCGGGCGGCCTCCACGTAGGCGGCCGGGGTGGTGCCCGTCTCCTGGCGGAAGACGCGGGCGAAGTGGCGCTCGCTCAGGCACATCCGCGCCGCGAGGGCGGCCGTCGACAGGTCGCCGTCCACGTGGTCGGTGATGAACGCGCGCAGCTCGTCGATGTCCCGGCGGGCGGCGGGCGGGCGGCTCAACGGGACCGAGAACTGGCTCTGCCCGCCCTGCCGCTTGAGGTACATGACCAGCTGCCGGGCGACGGTCAGGGCGACCGCCTCGCCCAGGTCCTCGGCCACCAGCGCGAGCGCGAGGTCCATGCAGGCGCTGATCCCCGCGCCGGTCCACACGTTCCCGCACCGCACGAAGATCGGGTCCGGGTCCACGACCACCGCCGGGTGGTCGGCCGCCAACTGCTCGGCGGTCGACCAGTGGGTGGTGGCCGTGAGGCCGTCCAGCAGCCCGGCGGCGGCCAGCAGGTGCGCGCCCACGCACACCGACGCCACCCGCCGGGCCAGCGGCGCGGTCGTCCGCAGCCACGCCACCACGTCGCGGTCGATCCGGGCGACCGGACCGCCGGGGCGCAGGTCGACCGCGCCGGGCACCACCAGCGTGTCGATCGCGCCGTCCACCTCGGCGAACGAGAGGTCCGTCACCAGCCGGACCCCGGCGGACGTCGTGACCACGCCGGGTGACCGGCCGGCGAGCTGCACCACGTACCCCGCCCGCCCGGCGGTCTGCCGGTTGGCCAGCGCGAACACCTCGGCGGGGCCGGTGACGTCGAGGAGGTCGACGTCCGGGAAGACCGCGATGACGACGCGGCGGGCGGGTGGCATGCACCCATCGTCACCACCGGCGGGCGTGGCCGCAATGACGGTGTTCTGTCACATCCGGACAGGCCGGTGGTCAGCAGTAGCCGTTGACGGGACCGTTGACCCCGGTCCACAGGAAGGCGTCGCTCACCCAGGCGCCGTCCGAGAGCCTGTTCCACAGGGCGGTGGCGCCCCAACGCCCGGTGTGCGAGGTGCCGTTGGCGGAGCACGAGATGGTGACGGTCGCGCCGTCGCCCACGCTGCCCGCCACGGCATAGCCGGCGCCGGGACCGGTGCGCTTGTTCACCGTGCCGCCGCCGTTGGCGTCGACCACGCCTTGCGTGAAGCCGAGCGCGCCGTAGTTGTGGACTGTTCCACCGGCGTACACGCGGGTGCTGCCGTGCAGCGCCGAGCCCTGGTACGCCGACGCGCCGTTCTGCGGCACCCACTTGCCGACGTTGTGGTCGCCGATGCCGACGTAGGCGTTGTTCTGCCGCAACGCGAAGTGCACGTGCCTGCCCGAGGCCGAGCCGCCGCAGGTGACGTCCGTGCCGGTGTTGCCCAGGAACGCGCCCTGGCCGACGGCGGCGCCGTTGACGTTGATGTTGTTCCACAGGTGGTAGTAGTCGGTGGCGTAGCCGCGGTCGTGGATGACGCGGACCCAGCCGGTGCACATGGTGTAGGCGGTGCCGGCGCGGGCGGCGAGCACGCGCTGGTCACCGCCCGCCAGGTCGAGCGAGCTCCACGGCGCGGCGGCGCCGGACCAGCCGTGCGGCCCGCCGGACATCGTCCACGCCTGGCCCACCGCGAACGGCAGCGCCATGCCGGTGCGCAGGTCTCCACCGGCGGTTGTGCCGACTTGGCCGTCATGCCGGCCGTCGTGCTGGACGAGCAGGGCGCGTTCCGCGTCGCCGACGATCGGGGCCTGACCGGCGAGTTCGGCGAACCGCGGCTCGCCCTCCAGCGCGACGGTCCACGTGCCGTCGGTCCGGCGGGCGAGGAACAGCCGGCCGTCGGGGAAGTCCGGCGAGCCGGGGCGGGTGGTGAGGACCGCGGTGCCGATCGCCCAGTCGCCGTGCTGCCGCGCGGGTGTGACCACGGTGGCCCGGTCGGCCGTGGTCGGGTCGCTGACGCGGTCGTGGAGGCGGTCGGCCACGGCGGCGGTGAGGTCGGCCCGCGCGGGCGCGGCGGTCGCGGGTGACGCGGCGATCGTGGTGGACAGCAGCGCGGCGATCGTCGCCGCGGCTCGGGTTCGAACGGTCATGACGCCTCCGCAGGGAAGAGGTGCAGGACCGCCAGTATCCCGGTTTTGGTGAAGAATTAACCGTCTGATTGGGTTGTATGCCGTAGTTTCACCGGCGAGGGTCGGCGTTGACGGTGGCCTCGGTATTGCGTGGTGGTGCCCCGGTCGGGCACTTGCGGCGTGGTGCGTCGACGTCGGCCTGACGCCGGGCCGGACCGTTCGGGCGGACGACCATTCTCACCCGGACGTGTGGTGGGCTACGGCGTGATCACGCTGGTCGGCAGGGTGATCGTGCGCACGGCGACCAGGCTCGGCGACGGAGAGTGGTGGCTATATTACCGACGTGACTGAGGGCGAGGGGAGACTGGTCGCGGCGCGCTATCGGCTGCGGCGGTCGCTCGGTCGGGGCGGGATGGGTGTCGTCTGGCACGCGCACGACGAGTTCCTGGACCGCGAGGTGGCGATCAAGGAGATCGTGCCGCCGAGGGGGCGGGTGGTGCGCGAGGACGACCCGGAGGTGCGGCGCGCGTTGCGGGAGGCGCGGGCCGCGGCGAAGTTGAGCGAGCACCCCAACGTCATCACCGTGCACGACGTGGTGACGGACGCGGCCGGGTTGCCGTTGATCGTGATGGAGCTGCTGCACGGGCGCTCGCTCGCCGACGCCCTGGCGGCCGACGGCCCGATGGCCGTGGACCGGGCCGCGCGCATCGGCGTCCAGGTGCTGGAGGCCCTCGACTTCGCCCACGGCAACGGCGTGCTGCACCGGGACGTCAAGCCGGGCAACGTGATGCTCGTGGACGACCGGGTCGTGCTCACCGACTTCGGGATCGCGTTGATCGACGGCGACTCCGTGCTCACCGCGACCGGGCAGCTGCCCGGCGTGCCGGAGTACATCTCGCCGGAGCGGATCCGCGGTGACGAGGCGGGACCGGCGGCCGACCTGTGGTCGGTCGGCATCATGCTCTACGGCATGGTCGTCGGCCGGACGCCGTTCGCGCGCGGGGACGTCCAGGCCACGTTGGGGGCGGTGCTGTCGTGGGAGCCCGCGCCCGACCCCCGGGTCGGCCGGCTGGCCCCGGTGATCGACGGGCTGCTGCGCAAGAAGCCCGCCGAGCGGATGACGGCCAGGGCCGCGATCGAGCGGCTGACCGCGATCGCGGCCCTGCCGGCGTCCGCGCCGCCCGGCACGCGGGTGCGGCTGGAGTACCCGACGCGGGAGGTCAACCCGGCCGGCGAGCAGACGGTCGCCCACGGGACCGTGCCCAACACCCGCACCGCGGTGCCGCCCTTCCTGCCCCGCCCCGCCGCCGGACCGGTGTCGCCGGACGCGCCCACGCCGCCCTCGGCCCGGACCGGGAAGTCGCGGTCGGGCCGCGTGACCCTGCTCGCCCTCGGCGCGGTGGCCGCGGCCGCGGTGGTGGCGGTGGTGCTGACGAACCTGCCACCGGGCGGCCGGGGCGGCGCGTCGCCGACGTCGACCGGTCCCACGACGACCACCGCCCGGGACTTCACGCTGGAGGACCACCGGGAACGCCTCGGCTTCGGGATCGGCATCCCGCCCGGGTGGCCGCGCACCTCCTCGATCGACGGCACGATCAGCTCCGTCACCTGGGAGGGCGAGCGGACCGACCCGAAGGTCGGGGCGCTGAAGGTCGAGGTGCAGCGGATCACCGACAAGCCCGGCGTGTCGGCGCGCGACGCGCTGACCGCCGACCACCGGGCGCAGAGCACCAAGCAGCAGATCACGGACTACCGCCCGATCGAGCTGTCCGGCAACGCGGCGTCGGCGGACTTCGAGTGCTCCTACCGCGCCGGCGGGGTCCACTACCGCACGCGGACGAGGGCCGTGGCCGCCGGCGCGCTCTACAAGCTGACGTTCTCCCTGTACGCGACGGACGAGGAGACCCTGGCGGAGCGCTGGGCGGCGGCCGAACCGCTGATCGCCGGGATCCGGGACAGCTTCCACCTGATCGAGCGCTGACACCGCAGGTCACGGCGTCGGGGACCGGTCCCCGGGCACCGCCGGTAGCTTCCCGCACCGTGACCAGCAAGCGCTCGGCCGCCCGCGCGAGCCAGCCGTTCGTCCTGCTCGCCGTCGTCTGCGTGGCGGTCGCGGGCGCGGTCCTGGCCGGGGTCACGCCGCCGCTGTCGGCCGCGAGGTTCGCGAACACCGGCCACTGGGTCTACAACTCCGTCCTCGGGGTGGTGTTCCACCTCGACGGCGCGACGGCCCACCTCGACGCCGAGTTCCCGATCGACGCCGAGGTGGGCAGCCAGGTGCTGCAGGGCGACACCGGCGGCTGGGTCGTCGGGCCCAACCGGATCACCGGGTTCGACAAGGAGTCGCTGACGCCGCGGCGCTCGACCAGGTCGCCCGCGACCGGGAACCCCGTCGGTTTCGAGGTCGTCGGCGGCCCGTACGCGGTCTACCCCGACAGCGGCCGCATCGTCCGGCTCGGCGACCCGGCCGCGTCGATCGCCACCGACGGCGCGATCGGCGTCCCGGTGGTCACCCAGGACGGCACGATGTGGTTCCACCGCACCGGGAAGGGCCGGATCTGCACGTTGGCCAAGGACGCCGTGGAGATCTCCGGCTGCCCGGTGGCCGTGCCGCCGGACCACCCCGGCGCGCTGACCGTCGTGGACGGCCGGCCCGCGTTCCTCGACCTGTTCACGAGCACCCTGCACGCGATCGAGGGCGACGCGCTCGGCGACGGCGTCGAGCTGGGCGTCCCGCTGTCGCCCACGGCGCGACCGGCCGCGCAGGACGTGGGCGGGCGGCTGGCCGTCCTCGACGAGGGCACGGCGCAGAGCAGCCTGGTCCTGGTGGACACCACGACCACGCCGGCCCGGTCGGTCACGGTGGCGCTCGGCGCCGGGGACTACGACGGCCCGGTGTCGACCGGCGAGGTCGTCGCGCTGGTGGACCGGCGCGACGGCACCGTGCTGACCTACGACGCGAACGGCCGCAAGAAGGACGAGGAGCCGGTCGGGGACAAGGCCGGCGAGCCGCGGCTCACCCTGGGCGAGGACAAGCGGGTCTACGTCGAGGACACCCGGGGCACGCAGGTGTTGGTGGTCGCCGAGGACGGCAGCGTGACGAACGTCGAGGTGGCCCGGAAGCCCTCCCCGTCGACCGGCACGCCGACCGCGAAGCCGGCCGACCAACCGGCCCCGCCCGACCGGCCGACGCCGCCCGACTCCCGCCCCTCGCCCGACGAACGCCGGCAGCCGGACCGGCCGACCGCGGTTCCCCCGCCCGCACCGCCGGCGACCCCGGAGCCGCCACCGCCGCCGCCACCACCGCCACCGCCACCGCCGCCCGTGCCACCGAGCCGTCCCGGCGCACCGACCGCGGTCACCGCGCGGCCCGGCAACGGCTGGGCCGACGTCGGCTGGGGCCCGGCCCCGGACAACCGCGCCCCGATCACCGCGTACCTGGTGACCTGGCAGGGGAGCAACGGCCACGCCGGCTCCGCGCAGGTCGGCGGCGGCGAGCGCGGGTACCGGGCCGGCGGCCTGGCCAACGGGGTGGGCTACACCTTCACCGTCGCCGCGACGAACCAGGCGGGCACCGGCCCCGGCGCGACGTCCGGCCCGGTCACGCCGATCGCGCCGGTCTCCCCGGCCGGGGCGCCGGTCGGCCTGCGGGCGGACTACGACGTGGACGACCGGCCGACCCGGGACGTCACGCTGACCTGGGGGCAGCCGCCGCTCAACGGCGGCGTGCTGGTGCACTACGAGGTCACCGCCACCGGCCTGGGCGCGCAGCGGGTGACCGGGACGCAGGTGGTGTACCCGCAGGTGGAGGCGGCCCGCGCCGTCACCTTCACGGTGTTCGCGGTGACCCGGACCCCGGACGGGCAGACCCTCACCGGCGCGCCCGCGTCGGTCACGCACGAAGCCGACGCCGGGGCGCGGATCAACGCGAGCGGCGGCGCGCCCTGCGGTGACCGACCGGACTGCGCGGCGCGCCCCTACGACAACCCCGGGCGCGGGGCGGGGACCGACGCCGACGGGACGGGGGCGTTCGAAGCGTTCGCCCACCGCGACGGGACCGCGGCGGTCCGCCCGAACCCGGCGGTCCGGCGATCCGGGAGGAGAAGATCGTGACGCTGACCCCGGGTCAGGTGTACGAGCTGATCGCGGCGAACGTCCAGGAGGTCGTGCGGGGCAAGCCGCAGGTCGTCCGGTTGGCCGTGGCGGCGCTGTTCGCCGAGGGGCACCTGCTCATCGAGGACGTCCCCGGGCTGGGCAAGACCACGCTCGCCCGGTGCCTGGCGCGCAGCGTCGGCGGCACCTGGAACCGCATCCAGTTCACGCCCGACCTGCTGCCCGGCGACATCACCGGCGTGCAGGTCTACCACCAGGGCGACGGGAAGTTCGCGTTCCACCCCGGCGGCGTGTTCGCGAACGTGGTGCTGGCCGACGAGATCAACCGCGGCACGCCCAAGACGCAGTCGGCGTTGCTGGAGGTGATGTCGGAGCAGCGGGTCACGGTCGACGCGGTGGCCCACGAGGTGCCGCGGCCGTTCCTGGTGATCGCCACCCAGAACCCGATCGAGATGGCGGGCACGTACCGGTTGCCGGAGGCGCAGCTCGACCGGTTCCTGATGCGGCTGCGGATGGGGTACCCGGACCGGGTCGCCGAGGCGCTGGTGGTCATGAGCAACCGGGCCGGGGTCGATCCCGACGAGCTGGGGGCCGTGGTGGACCTCCCGACCCTGCGGGACGTGATCGCGCAGGTGCGCGCCGTCCGGCTCGACCGCGCGGTGATCGACTACGCGACGAGCGTGACGTCCGCGACCCGGCAGCACTCGGAGGTCCGGTACGGCGCGAGCCCGCGCGGCACCATCGCGCTCGTCAGCGCGGCGCAGGCGCTCGCGGCGACGTACGGGCGCGCGTTCGTGACGATCGACGACGTCAAGGAGGTCGCGCACCCGGTGCTCGACCACCGGCTGATCCTCAAGCCGGAGGCCGAACTGCGGCAGCGCGAGGCCGCGGGCGTCGTCGCCGACCTGCTGGCCGAGGTCCCCGTCCCCGTCGTGAGCGCGTCGGGGGCCTGACCGTGCGGCTGACCCGACGTGGCACGTGCACCCTCGCGGTCGCGGTCGTGCTCCTCGCGCTCGGTGTGGTCGCGGGGTACCCGCTGGCCGTCGCGCTCGGCGCGATCGCGCTGGGCGCGGTGGCCGCCGCGCTCGGGGTCGCGGGGCGCGGGCCGCGGGTGGAGGTGATCCGCGAGCTGTTCCCCGACCGGGTCGAGCGGGACGGCCGGGCCGGGATCACGCTGCGCGTCCACAACCCGGGCCCGCGGCGGCAGGGCGGCTTCACCGCGGTCGACCGGATCGGCGAGGACCGGGTGACCGTCGCGGTCCGGCCGCTCGCGCCCGGCGCGGAACAGGTCTACCTCGACGAGCTGCCGACCGGGCGGCGGGGCAGGCACCGGGTCGGCCCGCTGACCCTGGTCCGCACCGACGCGCTGGGGCTCGGCCGGGCCGAGGTGACCCTCGGCGCGACGGCGACGCTGTGGGTGTACCCGAGGACGCACCCGGTCGGCGCCGTCACCGGCGGGCTCCCGCTGCACCACCACGACGGGGAGGCCGCGGAGACCTCGCCGCGCGGGTCGCTCGACGTCCGCGAGGTGCGGCCCTACGTGCCCGGGGACGAGGTGCGCCACCTGCACTGGAAGGCGACGGCGCGGACCGGGCAGCTGATGGTCCGCGACTACGCGGACCCGCTCCGGCCGCAGTTCACCGTGCTGCTGGACGACCGGCGCGAGGTGGCGGCGCCGGAGTTCGAGGAGGCGGTCGAACTCGCGGCGTCCCTGGTCGTCGCCGCCGCCACTGCCGATCACCGGTGTCGGCTGGTCACGCCGGGCGGTGTCGACGTCGGCACGGACTCGGGGTGGGACGCGGTCCACCGGTACCTGGAGGAGCTGTGCGTCGTGACGCGCGCCGAGGACGCGGGCCTGCCGCTCGTGCCCGCCGCGTTGGCGCGTGCGGGCGGCGGCACGCTCGTCGTGATCTCGTCCTCGACGACGGTCTCGGCGGGTGACCGCGCGGCGCTCGTCGGCGTGCGGCCGCGGTACGCCGACGTGATCCTGCTGGTCGGGCAGGCCGGCGCCGCGCCCGAGGCGCCCGGGGTGCGGGTGCTGCGGGCGGCGAACGCCGTGGACGCGATCCGCCGGTGGCAGGAGGTGATCGCGTGACGAGGGGTCACGCGGTCGGGCTGCTGCTGGCCACCGCGGTGCCGGGCCTGCTGTTCGCGCCGGTGTTCGGGTTGCGTGCGCTGGCGCCGCCGGTGCTCGCCGTCGTCGTGGCGTGCTACGCGGTCTTCGAGCTGTGCCTCCGGGTCGCGGCGCTGCGGCCGTGGCGGCCCCTGCTCGCGGTGCTCGTGGGCGCGGTCGCGCTGGTCGAGGTGGCGCTCTTCGACACCACGCGGGGCGGGCTGCCGACCTCGGGCAGCGTGGCGCGGCTGGTCGCCGGCGTGACCGACTCCTGGCAGCTCACCCTCCAGTCGACGTGGCCGGTGCGGCCGGAGGCGGACCTGCTGCTGTTCGTGCCGCTGCTCGTGCTCCTCGCGGCGTCGGCGGGGGTCGAGCTGCTGCGGTGGCCGGCCGCGGCCGTGCTGCCGAGCCTGGCCCTGCTGCTGCTCAGCCAGACCTTCGTCGCGGTGTCGGGCGTGGTGGCGGTGCTGGTGGCGCTCGGCTACGGGGTGGCGGTCGCCGGGCTGTTCCTCACCCCGGCGCGCTCCGCGGTCGCGTTGACGGCCGGGTTGGGCGTCGTGGCCGGGGTGGTCGCCCTGGTGGTGCCGGTGGGACCCGCGTACTCGGTGCGGCAGAACCAGGTCGCGCAGGTCCCGCTGCCGCGCGAGGTGAGTCCGCTGACCGAGGTCGCGGCGCGGTTGGCCGACCCCGGAGCGGAGGTCTTCCGGTACACGAGCGACGCCCCGGTGGACCGCTGGCGGCTGGTGGTGCTGGACCGCTTCGACGGCGTCGCGTGGACGGCCGACGACCGGTACCGCAGGCTGGGCGCGGAGATCGCGCCGCCGGCCGGGGTGACCGTGCCGACGACGTCCCGCTCGGCGCGGGTGACCGTCCCGAGTGGACCGCGGTGGCTGCCGAGCCAGGCCGTGCCCACGTCGGTGACGGGCGCGGTGCGGCCCCTCGTCGACGAGGACGCCGGCACGCTGCTGCTGCCGGAGCGGGGCGGCCGGGTGGAGTACGAGCTGAGGTGGCGGGAACCGTCGGGCGACCTCTCCGGGTTGGCCGACGCCGGGGTGTCGACCGACGTCCCGCCCGGCGACGTCGGCACCGTCGTGGACGGGATCGCCGACCTGGCGGAGGAGGCCACCGGGGCCGCGCGGCCGACGTTCCGGACGGCGCTGGTGCTGGAGCGGTACCTCGCCGACCACTTCAAGGTCGCGACCGGCGGGGAGCTGCCGACCGGGAGCGGCTGGCCGCAGCTGCGCGAGTTCCTGCTGGAGACCCGGCGCGGCACGAGCGAGCAGTTCGCCGCGTCCTACGTGGTGCTCGCCCGGATCGTCGGCATCCCGGCCCGGTTGGCGGTCGGGTACCGCGCGCCCCGCGGGCCGGTGGCCGGCGAGGCGGTGGTGCGCAACGGGGACGTGCTCGCCTGGCCCGAGGTCGCGGTGGAGGGCGTCGGCTGGGTGCCGCTCGACCCGACCGGCACGGCGGCCGACGCCGGTCCGACGCGGACCGGGCTGGCCGAGGTCGTGGCCAAGGCGCGGGCCGAGCTGCCGCCGCCGGACCAGCGGCTGCCCGACCCGCCCGTGGCCGCGGTCGAACCGGGGGACGGGGGCATCCCCTGGACGGGGGTCCGCGACGTGGTGCTGCGGGGCTTGGCGGGCGTGCTCGCCCTGCCCGTGGTGGTGCTGCTGGCCGTCCCGGGCGCGAAGGCCCTCCGGACCGCGCGCCGCAAGCGCCTGACCGGCGTCCGCGGCGTGGTCGGCGCGTGGTGGGAGGCCCGCGACCTGTTGCGCGCGCACGGCGTGCGGATCACGCCCGGCATGACGGTCCGCGACGTGGCGGCCGCGTCCGCCGGCCCGGTGGTGGCCGGCCTGCACCGCCTGGCGGGCCACCTGGACGTGGCGCTGTGGTCGGGCGCCGGGGCGGACGACGACGCGGTGGCGGGCGCGTGGGACGCCGTCGCGGAGATCCGCGGGGCGCTCGCCGGGCGGTCGTTCGGCGCGCGGGTCCGAGCGGCGTTCGCCCTCCGATGACCCGGCTGGTGGGCACCGGTCCGGTCGCCGAGGTCTACGCCGTCGACGGCGTGGCGTTGAAGGTGTTCCCCGGCCGGTTCGACCGGCACGCGCTCGCGACGATCGAGCGGGACCGGGCCAGGCTCGCCGGGCTGTCCGCGCCGGTGCTGCCGCTGGACGGGGTCGAGCTGGTCGACGGCGTGAAGCACGCGTTCCGGATGGAGCTGTGCGCCGACTCGCTGGAGAACCGGGTGCGGCGGGAGGGACCGCTGTCGTCGGAGGAGGTGGACGCGCTGTGCGGAACCTTGTCACGCGGCCTGGCCGCCGCGCACGCGGCCGGCGTGCTGCACGGCGGGATCACCCCGGCCAACGTGCTGTTCCGCGCGAACGGCGAGGTCGTGCTGGCCGACTTCGGCGTGGCGCAGCGGCAGCAGTTCCGGCGCGACCCGTTGGCGGGCATCGAGTGGGTGTCGCCGGAGACGCTGCGCACCGGCGTGGTCGAGGCGGCGACCGACGTGTACGGCCTCGGCGCGGTGCTGCACTTCGCGCTGACCGGGCGGTCGCCGCACCCGGGCCGGATCGGGGAGCTGCCCGGCGAGCGGATCCTGCGGGTGCTCGGCGACCCGGTGCCCGCGGTCAGCCGGCCCGACGTGCCGGTCGCGCTGGCCACCGCCATCGGGCGGATGCTGGCCCCCGACCCGGCGCGGCGGTCGGCGCCGGTGGCCGCCCCGGTCGAGGCCCCGCCGTCCCGGCCCGCGCGCCGGCGCCGGCCCGCGGCGGTCGCGTTGGCGGCGCTGCCGGCCGTCCTGGTGGCGGTCGTGCTGTGGCCGCGCGCCGCGCCGCCGGACGCCCTGCCGCCGGTCGTGGGCGCGGCGGAGCCGACGATCGAGCTGGACGAGCCGATCGACCTGGGCGACCGGGTCTCGCTCACGTGGACCGCGTCGGACGACCGGCTGTACTTCGCCGTCCGGTACTGGGCCGAGGGGGAGCCGGGGCGGACGGAGGCCGTGGGGTTCGGCCGGTCGGCGACGGTGACCGTCGATCCCGATCGCGGGTACTGCTTCCTGGTGCGGGCCACCGAGGGCGGGGACCGGGTCTTCGAGAGCCGGACCGTGCGGCTGCGCGACGCGGTCTGCCACAGGTGAGGCGGCCGGCGCTGGCCGGGACACCGGGGCGGCTCCGGTGCATCGGCCCGGCGGGTCGGTTCCGCGGGGTCGGCTCGGCGGGTCGGTTCCGCGGGGTCGGCTCGGCAGGGGGCTGAGCGGTCGGCCCGGCGGGTCGGTCGAGCGCGTCGGCCCGGCGGGTCGGCCGGGCTCAGCCGGCGGGGATCGTCTCCCCGGCCTCCCGGCGGGCGGCGTGCAGGTCGGGGAAGGGCAGCCGCACGCGGGTCGCCAGGTAGCGTGCGCCGCTGGTGCCGCCGGTGCCCGGCAGGTCGGCCAGCATCCGCCGCACCACGGCCAGGTGCCCGGCCTGCCAGTCCCGGTAGCCGAGGGCCACGGCCGACAGGCCGTCCACCACGCGGCGCAGCGGGCCGGTGGAGCGGCACGCCTCGGGCAGCGTCACGCCCGCGGTGGCGAGGGCTTCGGCCAGGGCGGTGGCCAGGGGACCCGCGGCGGGGCCGAGGCCCAGCACCCGCTCCAGCTCGGCGAACTGGCGCGACTGCGCGCCGCTGGCCGTGCCCAGGAACGGGCGGAAGCGGGCGAAGCAGGACGGCGGCAGGTGGTCGAGCACGTCCAGCTGGGCGCGCAGCACTCCGAGCAGGGCGGCGGCCCGGGTCAGGCGCTCCGCGGAGGCGTCCGGGTCGCCGCGCCGCAGGGCCTGCGCGGCGTGGTCCAGGTCGAGCAGCAGTTGCGCCAGCCACAGCTCGCTGGCCTGGTGCACCACGATGAACAGGTGCTCGGCGGAGCGGACCGCGTCCGACTCCGCGGCGGGCGACTTCGGCCGCTGGAGCGACAGCAGCGCGTCCAGGCGCAGGTAGCCCGAGTAGTCCAGGGTCATGACGTGCTCTCCACTCGGCGCCGGATCAGCCGCCGCCGGGGGCGAGCAGGCCGTGCGCGGCGAACGCCTCGTCCGCGCCCGGCACGTCGAAGACGCCCGCGGAGCGGAACACCCGCACGGTGGCGCGGCAGATGCGCGCGGCGCGCTCGTCCCCCGCGCCGGGGCCGTAGGAGTCGGCGACGACGGCACGGGCGGTGTCCTCGTCCAGGCCCGCCAGCCGCAACGCGCCGAACACCGGCTTGACGTCCAGGTCCAGGCACGCCTTGACCAGCGCCGGCAGCGCGTGCGCCACCGGTTCGCGCAGGCCGGTGTCGAGCTGGGTCCACAGGCGGTGGAAGAAGTCGGCGAAGAACCGGTGGTGGTGGCCCTCGTCCTTGGCGTGGTCCCGGGTCAGGTCGCGCACCACGGTCAGCACGGTGGGGTCGTTGGGGATCTCGTTGAGCACCGCCGTCACCAGCGTCTCGAACACCACGACCTGGAGCAGCGGCACCACGGCGGGCGCGTCGGGCAGCAGCCGCGCGCCGACGTCCTCCAGCGCGTCCACGAAACCGCCGTAGTCCCACGGCGGCAGGGCGACGCCGGTCTCCCGCGCGATCTGGTCGGCCAGGTCCAGGCTGTACAGCGAGTGGTAGCCCTCGTCGCAGTACACCTTGAAGGCGTCGAGCCGCGACTGCACCGGCAGGTCCACACCGGACCGGTTGTTCGCGATCAGCTCGGCGGCCCGGTTGACGATCCGGGTCTCCAGGTGCGCCGTGGACAGCAGGAACTGGTACAGGTGGCGGATCGTGAGGTCGCGGCGGGCGCGCTCGGGCAGCGCGGCCACGGCCTCGTGCGCCAGGTGCGGGATGTGCCGGGCCGGGTAGAACACCTTGCCCTGGTCGGTCTCGTCGTGGAAGAGGCGGCGGGGGCCGCCGCGCACGCCGGCGGTCTCGTACCAGGACGCGAACGGGCTGTTCATGGGGTGCTCCTCGAGGGTGCGGTGGCCCGGGCCAGGCGTTCGATGCCGGTGGTGACGAGGTCGGCGGGCACGGCGTGACACACCCGGAACCAGCCCGGCGCGGGCGCGCCGAACGCCGAGCCGGGCAGCACGTTGACCCGGGCGTCCCGGGTCCGCCGCCACAGCCGGTCCTCGGCGGCGAACGTCGGCTCGTCCAGCCGGTCCCGCAGGTCCGCCCACAGGCTCAGCCCCGCCGTCGCGGGCACGTGCCGGATGCCGTGCGCGGCCAGCAGGGACGCCGCGTGCGCGTGGGACGCGGCCAGCCGGCGCCGGTTCTCGGCCAGCAGCGCGGCCACCCGCGCGTCGTCGGACAGCAGGGCGCACGCGAGCGCCTGCGTGTCGGTGGAGACCGTGGCGAAGTAGGCCAGCGCGCGGGCGGCGTCGCGGGTCGGCCGGGCCGGGCGCAGCACGCCCACCTTCAGGCCCGACAGGCCGAAGTCCTTGGCCAGGCCCCAGATCACGTGCACGCGGTCCGCGTGCGGGCCGAGCACCTCGGGGTCCATCACGCTCACGAACGGGTCCGGGCCGAACGCGCAGTGCGCGTGGATCTCGTCGCTGATGACGTCCAGGTCGTGCTCGGCGGCGACCCGCAGCAGGTCGCGCAGCACCGCCGCCGGGTACACCGCCCCGTGCGGGTTGGCGGGGGAGCTGAGCGCCACCGCGCGCACGGTCGCGCCCTCGCGGCGCAGTCCGCGCACGGTGCGGTCGACGACGCCGGGGTCCAGCGCGAAACCGGTGTCCGGGCTCATCGGCGCGGGGACGAGCCGGGCTCCCGAGCGGTCGGTCAGGTCGCCCGCGAACGCGGAGTAGTAGGGCGCGGGGACGACGATGACGTCACCGGGGTCGCACGTGACCGTGGCCGCGATGTCCAGCGCCGCCGTGGCGCCCGCGGTGATCACCAGGTCGTCGGCGTCCACCGGGGCGCGCCACGTCCGGCCGAGCAGCCGGGCGACGGCGGCGCGCAGCGCGGCGGCGCCGTGGGGCAGGCCGTACCGGGTGTCGGCCGGCGGTCGCGGCGCGGTCAGGAAGGGCCGGAGCACGTCCTCCAGCAACCGGTTCTCGGCGGTGCCGAGGTTGACGTGCCCCGACGGGTTGTCGACCGGGTGGAACGGGTCGGCCTCGGCCTCGAAGTGCGCGGTGGCGATGACGGGGGCGCCCGCGGCGAGCCGGGCGGCGGCACGGGAGGTCATCGGACCGCGCTCCGCTCGACCGGCGTCCCGGTCAGCAGGCCGGGGTGCGCGCCGAGGCCCATCGAGGCGTCGATGACGGCCCCGTGCAGCAGCGCGGCGGCGGGCAGGGTCAGCCAGTGGATCAGCTCGGCCACCTCCTCGGGTCGGATCAGCCGGCCGCCGGGCAGCCGGGCCAGCAGGGCGGCGCGGCCCTCCGGGGAGAGCCCGTCGAGCGTGCTGGCGCGCAGCATCCCGGTGTCGACCGCGCCGGGGCACACCGCGAAGACGCGCACCGGCTCGTGCGCCAGCTCGGCGGCCAGGTGGCGCGTCAGGTAGGTCAGGGCGGCCTTGCTCATGCCGTCGGCGACGTGGAAGCCGGGGAACGTGGCGATGCCGCCGCCGACGCTGGCGACGTTGACCACGACGCCGTCGCCCCGGCGGAGCATGTCGGGGAGCACCTGCTGCGCCAGCCACAGCGGGCCGAGGCTGTTGACCCGGAAGAACGCGGCGGCCTGCTCGGCCTCGCCGTCCACCTGGGCCTCGACGGTCTTGGAGCCGACGGCGGCGTTGTTGACCAGCACGTCGACCGGTCCCGGCAACTCGGCCGCCAGCCGCTGGTGCGACACCCAGTCGCCCTGCTCGAAGCCGAACGCCGCGACCTCGGCCCCGGCCGCGGTGTGCTCGGCGACGATCCGCTCGGCCCGGTCGCGGCCGCTGCGGTAGGTGAACCACACGCGGTCGCCCGCGGCGGCGAACCGGGCGACCGCGGCCCGGCCGATCCCGCTGGAGCCGCCGGTCACCAGCACGGTCCGCATCATCGTTCTCCTGTCGGTGTGGTGGGCTCGGTCGCCGCGGTCCTCAGGCCCCGCCCGCGAAGGCCAGCGCGTGCACGGCGGAGCCGACCGGGTCGTCCGGGTCGCCGAGGCCGAGCGGCAGGTCGAAGTGGTTGCGGCCGGGCACCACCAGGTCGGTCACGGGCACGCCGAGCGCGGTGGCGCGGTCGACGGCCAGGCGTTGCTGCGCGTCGAAGCCGGCCGGCTCGTCCGCGCCCCTGGCCAGCACCAGGGGCGGCAGCCCGGCGTGCAGGCGCCGCGCCGGCCCGCACTCGGCCACCTCGGCCGCGGTCAGCCCGACCTCCGCGCCGACGCTGGTGTCCAGCAGCGGTTCCAGCTCGTAGAGCCCGCTCAGCAGCACCGCGCCCGCGACGGGCACGGGCGCCGGCGGCACCAGGCACATGGCCGCCAGCTGCGCGCCGACGGAGTGGCCGACGAGCACGACGCGCCGCGGATCGACGCCCAGCGCCGGGGCGTCGTCGACCAGCTTCCGCGCCGCCGCGCGCACCGCCGCGGTGATCCGGGCGACCCGCGCGTGCGGCGAGAGGGGGTAGCCCACCGCCGCGAAGGCCGCGCCCGCGGCGACCAGGCCCGGCGCGCCGTAGGCCGACGACCACTCGTCCAGCAGTTGCCAGTAGCCGCCGTGCACGAACACCACCAGCGGCGCGTCGGGCGCCGGCGCGGGGAAGAAGTGCACCCGTTCGGCGGGGTCCGCGCCGTAGGGCAGCTCCCGCCAGGTCAACGCGGCCCGCGCGGCGGCGGACCGCTCCGCGTACCGGTCGAGGTACGGCTGCACCGAGGGCACGCCCAGCCCGGGCAGGTAGTCGCGGTCGAGCCGGCCCGCACGGGCCCCGGCTAACTCCGGTCCGCTCACCGGGGCCGCCCGCCCGCCGCCCCGCCGCGCCGGTCCTGCGCGCTGGTGTCGATCACGGCGGCGATCCTAGCGACGGGGACGGCCGGGGACGCCCGAACGGCCGCCGCCCGCCACCCCCCGCGCCGCCGCCCGCGACGCTTCCCGCGCCGACTCGGACCAACGGGACGACCAGGGCGAATGCCGCCACCCGACGGCCGCGGCGGCGGTCCCGCACGCCCGTCGCCGACCTGCTACGACGGGCGGTCCCGAAGCTGCGGGGTGCCGAACGTCGGCGGGCGCGCGTGCCGCCGGCCGGTCGTCGCGGGAGCCGTTCGTCGTGCCGGCGCGCTCGGACCGCCGTTCCGCCGGCGAGCGGGCGACCGCCGTGCCGCGACGGGCGCACCAGGGCCTCCGACCGGCGCGTTCGACGACCCAGGCCGGGGACGACGGCGACGCCACCGGTCCGGCGCGGGAGGCCGCGAGGCGACCGCGCCGAAGGGTCGTTCGTCCGGAGGAGGCGGCACGGGCGTTGCGCGGGCCGGCTGACGGCGACGTGGTCGCCGAGGCCCGCCGCTGCCCGGGACGCGGCCCGGCGGCGCAGGCCCTCCGGAATCCGGGAGGACGTCCGCGTTCCGGCCGGCCGGCTAATTGCCGGACCGGCTCCGGCGTGATAGGGGAGAATCCCGGAAATGCGTGCCGAAGTCGTCGGCGTCGCTTCCGAACCGATCACGAAGGCCGGCCGGCTAATGTTTTAGCGGTTCCCCGGCGCGGTGTCGTCGGCCGCCGGCCCGGCGGGTCGGGTGCCGGCCCCCGGGGGAACCGTCGTCCGGTGTGGCCCCCGTTCGGCCCGGCAGCGGTGGTCGGACCCGGCGGAGCTAAAAATATCAGGGTCATTCTTTAGCATTCGACAATGCGTTCGACGGTTCCCGCGCTAACGCGTGCGAAACTTTTTCGTCGCATCTTGACCGTGCGCAGGTCATCCCTCACAGTTTGATCGACGCGATCGGTACCGCGGCTGTGGCGACGCAGTCCGTGCGCCCGTCTTCGGTCCTCGGATTGTCCACGATGACGTAATCGTTGTTCGTCCAGGGGGCGCGAGATGGACCACCCGGCGTAGACGGTCGTTCGGACGTTGCCCGTGCCGCGGACTGCCCCCACCTCGACGAAGAGGAGCCCGCCCATGGCCGGAACAGGCCATCACCCGCCCACCGCCGTCCCCCGAGCCCGCAGGCGTCGGGTGGTCGGGGCCGCCGCCGTCGCCGCCGTGCTGCTCGGCGGCGTGGTGGCGGCGGTCGGCGCGACGCCCGCGTCGGCGGCGACCGTCGACACCAACGCCTGGTACGTGCTGGTCAACCGCAACAGCGGCAAGGCGTTGGACGTCTACAACCTCGCCACGAACGACGGCGCGCGCATCACCCAGTGGACCCGCAACGACGGCAACCAGCAGCAGTGGCAGTTCGTCGACTCCGGCGGCGGCTACTACCGGGTGAAGTCGCGGCTGTCGGGCAAGGTCCTCGACGTCTACAACTTCTCGACCGCCGACGGCGGCTCGATCGTGCAGTGGACCGACAACAACACCACCAACCAGCAGTTCCGCCTGGCCGACTCGGACGGCGGGTACGTGCGGCTGATCAACCGCAACAGCAACAAGGCCCTGGAGGTGCAGGGCGCGTCGACCGCGGACGGCGGCAACATCGTCCAGTACAGCGACTGGGGCGGCGCGAACCAGCAGTGGCAGTTCGTCCGCGTCGGCGGGTCCGGCCCGACGACGACCACGACGACCTCGCCGGGTGGCGGGTGTTCGCTGCCGTCGACCTACCGCTGGTCGTCGTCGGGTGTGCTGGCGAACCCGAGGTCGGGCTGGGTCTCGCTCAAGGACTTCACCTA
>NZ_JBSGBG010000030.1:0-106568 GCF_053601135.1 Actinosynnema sp. NPDC004786
GTGGCGCCGGACCGGTCCGGCGCCACCCCTCTCACGACGTGCTCAGCCCTGCTGCGGGCCGCCGAAACCGCCGGGCGGCGTGCCCTGGCCGGGCTGCGGGCCGGGCTGGCCGAACTGGCCCGGCTGCGGCATGTAGGACGTCGGCTGCGGCTGGGAGGGCTGCGCCTGGCCCTGCTGCTGCGGCGGCGGGGCCTGCTGGCCGAACTGGCCGGACGGCGGGCCGAACTGCTGCGGCTGCTGGCCCTGCTGCGGGAACGCGCCCGAGTGCGGGTTCCAGCCGCCCGGCTGGCCGTAGACGTTCGCGGTCTTCGGCTGCAGCTTCACGATGCCCGTCTCCAGCAGCAGGCTCATCACGACGGCCGCCGTGAGCAGCAGCGACACGATCAGCAGCACGATCTGCATGCCCTGGACGTCGGCCTCGGTGGTGATCAGACCCTGGAGCAGCCCCAGCGTGGGGATCAGCGCGAACGGCACCGCCGCGTACAGCAGGCCCTTGGGCGCCTTCGGCAGCACGGACAGGCCCGCGAGCGTGCCCGCCGCGTACAGGTACTCGGAGGACGGCACGTCGTCGGCGAACGCGAGCAGGAACGCGATCAGCGCCAGACCGGCGGCGACCAGCGGAAGGATGAGGTTCAGGTTCACACCCACCGCCGGCTGCGCCGGACCCGGCGGCTGCTGAGGGGCGCCGTACGGCTGGGACATGATGCGGTCTCCTCCACCTGCGAACTGATTTCGGGTCGACAGAACGCTAGCCGATGCACACTCTCCGACGGCGACCGGACTCCCGTGGTTCCCCCCAATGTGCGCATTGACTCGTCCGAACACGCACCGAGGGCCACCTCACGGGGGAGGTGGCCCTCGGCGGGTTGCCCGAACGGAGCAGCGTCAGCCGATGGACTGCATGATCTCGCGCATGAGGGCGGCGGTCTCGCTCGGCGTCTTGCCGACCTTCACGCCCGCGGCCTCCAGGGCCTCCTTCTTCGCCTGCGCGGTGCCGGCCGAGCCGGACACGATCGCGCCCGCGTGGCCCATCGTCTTGCCCTCGGGCGCGGTGAAGCCCGCCACGTAGCCGACGACCGGCTTGGTGACGTTCTCCTTGATGTAGGCCGCGGCCCGCTCCTCGGCGTCGCCGCCGATCTCGCCGATCATCACGATCGCCGCGGTCTCCGGGTCGGCCTCGAAGGCCGCCAGCGCGTCGATGTGGGTGGTGCCGATGATCGGGTCGCCGCCGATGCCGATCGCGGTGGAGAAGCCGAAGTCCCGCAGCTCGTACATCATCTGGTAGGTCAGCGTGCCCGACTTCGACACCAGGCCGATCTTGCCCGGGCCGGAGATGTTGGCCGGGATGATGCCCGCGTTGGACTGCCCGGGGCTGATCAGGCCGGGGCAGTTCGGGCCGATGATCCGCGTCTTGTTGCCGGTCGCGACGGCGTGCGCCCAGAACGCGGCGGTGTCGTGCACCGGGATGCCCTCGGTGATCACGACGGCCAGGCCGATGCCCGCGTCGATCGCCTCGATCACGGCCGCCTTGGCGAACGCCGGCGGCACGAAGATCACGGTGACGTCGGCGCCGGTGGCCTCCATGGCCTCGGCCACGGTGCCGAACACCGGCAGCACGGTGCCGTCGAAGTCGACCTTCTCGCCCGCCTTGCGCGGGTTCACGCCGCCGACGATGGTCGTGCCGGACGCCAGCATCCGCTTGGTGTGCTTGGTGCCCTCGGCGCCGGTCATGCCCTGGACGATGACCTTGCTGTCCTTGGTGATGAAGATAGCCATCGTCAGACCCCCGCAGCCGCGAGCTCGGCGGCCTTGTCGGCCGCGTTGTCCATAGTGTCCACCACGGTGACCAGCGGGTGGTTGGCCTCGGCGAGGATCCGCCGGCCCTCCTCCACGTTGTTGCCGTCCAGGCGGACCACGAGCGGCTTGGTGGCCTCGTCGCCCAGGATGCCCAGCGCGGCCACGATGCCGTTGGCCACCGCGTCGCACGCGGTGATGCCGCCGAACACGTTCACGAACACCGAACGCACGTCGGGGTCGTGCAGGATGATGTCCAGGCCGTTGGCCATGACCTCGGCCGACGCGCCGCCGCCGATGTCGAGGAAGTTCGCGGGCTTGACGCCGTTGTGCTTCTCGCCGGCGTACGCCACCACGTCCAGGGTGGACATCACGAGACCGGCGCCGTTGCCGATGATGCCGACCTGGCCGTCGAGCTTGACGTAGTTGAGGCCCTTCGCCTTGGCCTTGGCCTCCAGCGGGTCCTCGGCCTGCTTGTCGACCAGCGCCTCGTGGCCGGGGTGGCGGAAGGAGGCGTTCTCGTCGAGGGTGACCTTGCCGTCGAGCGCGACGATCCTGCCCTCGGGGTCGCGGACCAGCGGGTTGACCTCGACCAGCGTGGCGTCCTCGGAGACGAAGGTGTCCCACAGCTTCACGATGACGTCGGCCACCTGGTCGGCCACCTCGGCCGGGAACTTGGCCGCGGCCACGATCTCGTCGGCCTTCGCGCGGTCCACGCCCTTGATCGCGTCCACCGGCACCTTGGCCAGGGCCTCGGGCTTGGTCGCGGCGACCTCTTCGATGTCCATGCCGCCCTCGACGCTGGCCATGGCCAGGAAGGTGCGGTTGGCGCGGTCGAGGAGGAAGGAGAAGTAGTACTCCTCGGCGATGTCGGACGCGGGCGTCACCAGCACGCGGTGAACGACGTGCCCCTTGATGTCCAGGCCGAGGATCGCCTCGGCCTTGGCCTCGGTCTCGTCCGGGGTCTCGGCGAGCTTGACGCCGCCCGCCTTGCCACGGCCACCCGTCTTGACCTGGGCCTTGACCACGACGGTCTGGCCGAAGCGCTCGGCGATGGCCTTCGCCTCGGCGGGGGTGCTCGCCACGTCGCCCGGAAGTACCGGGACGTCGTGGGCGGCGAAGAGGTCCTTCGCCTGGTACTCGTACAGGTCCACTCGGGTCTCCTGCGACGTCGGTGTCGGACACCGCGTCATGTCGTGCGGTCCTCATGGTCCGGCGCTCCAGGCCGGGGCCTGGCGCCCACACGTACCAGGCATCACCTGGAACGCCGGCACAGCCGTGGGGGACCGGCTCGACGCGGCTTCGCAAGACACTATCGACCTGCTCGGACTCCACCGCACCCCACGCCCGTGAAGTCCGTCATAGAGGTGGTGAGGTCGATCACCACACCGATTCAGCGGGCCGTGCGCAGCGCGCCGGCGACGAGGAACGCGGCCGTCGCGGCGACGGCGAGCCACAGGCCCGGACCGGGCGCGGCCTCGGCGGCGCGGGCGGCGGTCAGCGGGTACTCCAGGGCGCGGACGGCCGTGACGACGGCCGCGCCGAGCAGCAGCGCCGCGCCCCGGCCCGGCCGGGCCTTGAGCGCGATGCCGGCGGCGGCCACGACCGCGAGCAACGCGACGAGCAAGCCGAAGGAGCCGACGCGCAACCCGAACGCGCCGAACGGCACGAAGTCCGGCGCGCGCAGCACGGGCAGGGCGAACGCGCCGAGGGCGAGCAGCGCGGCGATCAGGGTGGTGGCGACCAGCGGCAGCGGCGGTTCGGTCGTGGTCGTGCCGACCTCGTCCCGCTCCACCGCGCCGGCCAGCGCGGCGAGGACGGCGGCGACCGCCGCGGCGACCACGGAGCCCGCGGTGAACCAGACGCCGACCCCCGGCTGGACGAGGTTGACCCGCGTCGCGGCGAACACGGCGTCGAGCGCGCCGGCGGCGGCGAGCCCGACGGTGGCCGTGGCGACGGTGAAGGCGGGGCGGACGGCGGCCTTGGCGAGCAGTGCGGCGGCGAGCACGGCGAGGGCGATCGCGGCCGGCCAGAGCAGGCGCGCGGCGTAGGCCGTGGGCGCGGGGAAGCCGGCGGGCACGACGAGCTGGGCGGTGGACGCGCCGGCGGCCGCGGCCGCCGCGGCGAGCAGGCCGGCCGTGCCCGCGATGACGTGCAGCCGGCGTTGGCCCGGCAGTTCGAGGTCGTACGGGTCGGCGTCCTTGGGGGTCCGCTGCGGCCACGCGAGCGCGACGGCGGCGGCGAGCACGAGGAACGGGCCGACGGCCGGGCCCACGCGGTCCACGGCGAGGGCCGTCGCGATCGGCGGCAGCGCGAGCGCGAGCAGGGCGGCGGCCAGGCCGAGCAGGCCGCCCCTGCGGGCCTCGTGGGTGGTGGCGCTGGCCGCGAGGACCGCGAGGGCGGGCGCGGCGAGGGTGAGGACGAGCCCGCCGAGCATCGGCAGCGTCGGCGACTCGAACGGGCCGCGGGCCGGGATCAGCGCGTCGGTCGAGGTGAACGGCGCGGTGAACAGGCCGATGCCCGCCACGATGCCGGCCGTCGCGGGCCGGACGAAGCCCGCCCGTTCGCTGCGGACGTCCGGTTCCGCGCCGAGGGTCGCCAGCGCGCCCGCGGCGATCAGCAGGACGTGCCCGGCGACGAGCAGCCACGCGCCCGCGGTGGGGGTGGGCGCGGCGAGGGACTGCGGCCGGAACAGCTCCGGGCGGGAGGCGTCGACCGGGTCGAGGACCAGTTGCAGGTCGTTGAGCAGCCGTCCGACGGCGAACACGGCGGGCGCGACGAGCGCCGCCGCCGCGGTCAGCTCCTGGCCGCGGGCGAGGAAGACGGCCGCCAGGGCCGTCGGGAGCACGGCGAGCAGCGCCAGCAGCGGCCAGGCCGTGAACGCGGGCGGCGCGGAGGCGTCGACCACGCCGACAGCCGGGGCCACCGCGGTGAGCAACGCGCCCGCCGCGGCCACCCCGACCGCCGCCCGCAGTCTCGTGGTGGGCGGTGAGACCGGTTCAGCGGTTCGGGTCACCGGCCGGACGCTAGCAAAACCGCGGGCACGGCGACGGCCGGCACCGCGCGGCCCCGGGTTGCGCAGGGCGAGCGCGGACCGGGAGGTTGCGCGGGGCTGAGGTTGTGCAGGGCGGGGTTGTGCAGGGCCGGGTTGTGCAGGGCCGGGTTGTGCAGGGCCGGGTTGTGCAGGGCCGGGTTGCGCAGGGCCGGGTTGCGCGGGGCGGGGTTGCGCAGGGCCGGGTTGCGCGGGACGCGGTTGCGCGGGGCGGGCACCGGGTACTGGTGGTCGATGGGGGCGTCATCGACTTCCGCGGGCCGGCTCGCGGCCGGCTGGGCGGACCGGCTCAAGGCGACCTGGGCGGACCCGCTCGCGGCGACCGGGCTGGACCGGTTCGCGACCACCTGGGCGAACCGGCTGGACGCCGGGCTCCGGGTGGCGGGCGAGGCCCTCGGGCCGGCCGGGGGCGTGCTGCGGGCGGTCGCGTCGCCGGCCGGGGTGCGCGGTGTGGCGGTCGAGGCGGCCTGGCTGGCGGCGCGCACCGTGCTGTACCCGTGGGGCGCGTTGGAGGAGAGGCCGAAGGCCGATCGCCACTACCGCACCGACCGCCTCCCGCCCCGCCGGCGCGGTCTCCTCGTTTCGGCCGGGGAAGCGGCGGGCACCCCCATCGTGTTGGTGCACGGCATCGGGGACAACAGGTCCGCCTTCGCAGTGCTGTCGGGGGCGCTGCGGAGGCGGGGCTTCACCGCCGTGCACGCGGTGAACCACAGCGTGCTGACCGCGGTGACGGGGGACGTCCGGCGGTCGGCGGCGCTGCTCGGGGAGCAGGTCGAGCGGATCCGCGAGCGGACCGGGGCCGACCGGGTGCACGTGGTCGGCCACTCGTTGGGCGGGCTCATCGCCCGTTATTACGTGCAGCGCCTCGGCGGCGACGAGCGGGTGCGCACGCTGACCACCCTCGGCACCCCGCACCGCGGCACCCTGGCCGCCTACCTGCTGCCCACGCCCCTGACCAGGCAGTTGAGGCCCGGTTCGGAGCTGTTGTCCGAATTGGCCGAACCGTCCCCGCCCTGCCGCACCCGGTTCGTCGTGGTGTGGAGCGAGTTGGACCAGGTGATCGTCCCGCAGGCCAACGCCCGGTTGACGCACCCGGCGCTCGTCGTCGAGGAGCACCGGATACGTGATTCAGGTCACCTTTCGCTCTCGATCGACACGCGGGTACTTGATCTAATTGTGACCGCGATCACTCGTTCGCATGGCAACCCCTCTCACCCCATCGTGCCTGGACCCACCGGGTTTCGGAGCGATACGGCGACGGTGAGTGACCACTCATACGCGGGTGTGTCCCACTGACCGCTAAACGGTAGACATCGTCATCGGGGATTGCCCTTAAGGGCTCCGCGCCGTTATCTTCCCCCGGTCCGTTGTCACGGTCTGGTCACAAGCAGGACGACGAGTCGGTACCCCGACCGGCTCACCGGGATCCCCCGCCCGGCAGTCCGACCGGACTCCCCGAAGACGGAAGGCCAGGTTTTGTCTCAACACCGCTCCCCCGGCGGCCATACGAGCTCTGCGGTGCTCGAAGAAGCGGCAGACCGCGCTTCGACCCGTGGCGTGGGCTCTCACCGGCTCCCGCCCCCGCCCTCGGCGCTGCGCGGCCGGATCGTGGTCGCCGCGGTCGCCGTCGGCGCCTTCGCGGCCGCCGGCGCAGGGCAGACGCTCCACGCCCTCGGCTCCGACTCGCCGTCCTCGTCCGACGAGGTCACCCCGCTCGCGAACGCCGCCGACGGCGCCGCCGCGTTCGGCGTCGGCGGCACCGGTCCGGCGTCCCCGCAGGTCCTGCCCGTCGCGAAGACGGTCGACCCGGCGGCCGAGGCGCAGAAGCTCGTCAAGAGCCAGCAGATCACCGAGACCCGCGAGGCCGAGGAGGCCGAGGCCAGGCGACCCAAGTTCGCCCGCCCCGCCGCCGGCGAGTTCACGTCCGGGTGGGGTGGTCGCTGGGGCGAGATGCACTACGGCATCGACATCGCCGGCCCCATCGGCACCCCGATCCTGTCCGCCGCGGATGGTGTCGTGATCGAGGCCGGTCCCGCAAGCGGTTTTGGCCTCTGGGTCAAGGTCGAGCACGCCGACGGCTCCGTGACCGTCTACGGCCACGTGGACACCTACTCCGTGCGCAAGGGCCAGAAGGTCCTCGCGGGCGAGCAGATCGCGCGCATGGGCAACCGCGGCTTCTCCACCGGCCCGCACCTGCACTTCGAGGTGTGGAACCCGGACGGCAAGAAGATCAACCCGCTGTCCTGGCTGAACTCCAAGGGCATCAGCGTCTGAGCGCACCGACGCTCTGAGCGCACCGACGCGAAGGGCCGGGCTGCACGAGGCAGCCCGGCCCTTGCTCTGTGGAACCGTCCCCCTTCGATCCCCCCTGTGCGGTCACCGTCCCCGACGCGGCTCCCGCACGCCCCCGTGCACCACACCCCCGCTGCCGCCGGCGGCTCCCCCTGGCCGGTTCGCCCCGACCGACCCGGCCGTCCCGCTGGTGACACCCCTATAGACGTGCGAGTGCCATTCGGGTTGCCCGGGAATCCGGCAGGGCCTCAGAGCTTCACGAGGGGCACGCCGCCGATGAGCATCAGCCGCACGGTCCCCGCGCCGCCGAAGTCGATCGTGGCCGTCGCCCGGGGCCCCGAGCCGTCCACGGCGACCACGCGGCCGAGCCCGTACTTGTCGTGGCTGACCCGGTCGCCCACGTCCAGCTTGAGCGCCGGCGTGTCCTTCCAGCCCGCGTTCGTGGGCGCGGGGCGCGAGGCGCCCGAACCGCGGCCCCACGACGTCGGCGCGGACGGCGCGGACCGCCTGGGCTCCACCCGCCGCCAGTCGATCAGGTCGGCCGGGATCTCGTCCAGGAACCGCGACGCCGGGTTGGCCGACGGCTGCCCCCACGCCGAGCGCACCAGCGCCCGGGACAGGTACAGCCGCTTCTGCGCCCGGGTGATGCCGACGTACGCCAGGCGGCGCTCCTCGGCCAGCTCGGTCGGGTCGCCCAGGGCCCGCAGGTGCGGGAAGACGCCGTCCTCCCAGCCCGTGCAGAACACGACGGGGTACTCCAGGCCCTTGGCGGTGTGCAGGGTCATCAGCGTGACCACGCCGTCGGACTCCGCGTCCGGCACCGAGTCGGCGTCCGCGACCAGCGACACCCGCTCCAGGAACGCGGCCAGCGAGCCCTCGGAGGGAAGGCCCTCGTCCTCCTCCGGCACCGGGACCGCCGCGCCGAGGTCGGTGAACTCGCGGGCCACCGTGACCAGCTCGTTCAGGTTCTCGACGCGGGTGTGGTCCTGCGGGTCCTCGCTCGCCTCCAGCTCGGCCCGGTAGGCGGTCTTCTCCAGCACCGCCTCGAGGATGTCCGCCACGTCGTCGCCGCGCTCGACCAGCTCCCCCAGCTCGTCCATCAGCTCGACGAACCCGGCGATCGCGTTGCGGGAACGCGGGTTGAGCAGCGGCACCTTGCCGGTCACCGCGTCGCGCAGCGCCGCCGCGAAGCTGATCCGCTCGCGCTCGGCGTACATCGACACGCACGCCTCCGCGCGCTCGCCGATGCCGCGCTTGGGCACGTTGAGGATGCGCCGCAGCGACACCGTGTCGTCCGGGTTGGACAGCGCCCGCAGGTACGCCAGCGCGTCGCGCACCTCGCGCCGCTCGTAGAACCGCACGCCGCCGACGACCCGGTAGGGCAGGCCGAGGCGGATGAAGATCTCCTCGAACACGCGCGACTGGTTGTTGGTCCGGTAGAACACGGCGATCTCGCCGTTGTTCGCCTCGCCGCCGTCCACCAGGCGGTCGATCTCGTTGGCGACGAACTGCGCCTCGTCGTGCTCGTTGTCCGCGACGTAGCCGACGATCTTCTCGCCGTCGCCCAGGTCGCTCCACAGCCGCTTGTCCCGGCGGTTCGGGTTGCGCGAGATGACCGCGTTGGCGGCGCTGAGGATGGTCTGCGTGGACCGGTAGTTCTGCTCCAGCAGGATCGTGGTGGCCTGCGGGTAGTCGCGCTCGAACTCGACGATGTTGCGGATCGTCGCGCCGCGGAAGGCGTAGATCGACTGGTCCGCGTCGCCCACCACGCACAGCTCGCCCGGCGGCACGCCGTCGGAGCCCGTGCCGATCAGCTCGCGGACCAGCGTGTACTGCGCGTGGTTGGTGTCCTGGTACTCGTCGACCAGCACGTGCCGGAACCGGCGGTGGTAGTGCTCGGCCACCTCGGGGTGCCGCTGGAGCAGCTCCACCGTGCGCATGATGAGGTCGTCGAAGTCGAGCGAGTTCGACTCGCCCAGCCGGCGCTGGTAGCTCTCGTAGACCTCGGCGACGCGGCGCTCCAGGTCGTTGGCCGCGCGCTCCTTGGCGGTGGCGGCGTCGACCAGCTCGTTCTTGAGGTTCGAGATGTGGATCGCCAGCGTGCGCGCCGGGTAGCGCTTGGGGTCCAGGTCGAGGTCGCGCGCCACGAGCGTGATCAGCCGGCGCGTGTCGTCCGAGTCGTAGATGGAGAAGTTGGACGACATGCCGAGGGTCTTGGCCTCGCGGCGCATCACCCGCACGCACATCGAGTGGAACGTGGAGACCCACATCGAGCGGGCCCGCGCGCCGACCAGGTCGGCCACCCGCTCCTTCATCTCGGCGGCGGCCTTGTTGGTGAAGGTGATCGCCATGATCTCGCCGGGGTGGACGTCCCGCTCGGCGAGCAGGTAGGCGATGCGGCGGGTCAGCACGCGCGTCTTGCCCGAGCCCGCGCCCGCGACGACCAGCAGCGGCGCGCCCGAGTGCTCGACGGCCCGGCGCTGGGACGGGTTGAGGTCGTCGAGCAGCCGCCCGGAACGGGACCGGTCGGACCGGGAAGAGGGGGGACTTGGGGGCAAGTCGAACAAGGCGCTCATCGCCTGTTCACGTTACCGGGTACCCCCGACAGCCCGTGGCTGTGGCATGATGTGGCGGTGCGCATGGCCCACTTCGAGTTTTTCTACGGGATCCGGACTCCGGCTCCCGTGGACCGCTAGCGCCGAACAAGCCACCACGAAGCCCCGGAGTCCTCGGACCCCGGGGCTTCGCTGCTGCCAGGGCTGGGACTCCAACCGGAGAGTCGAGAGGTCGTCACGATGAACAGCACCGAAACCGCCCAGGACATCGACGCGTTGCGCCAGGAGATCGACCACCTGGACGCCGAGCTGTTGCGGCTGGTCAAGCGACGGGTCGAGGTCTCGAAGCTGATCGGCGCGGCCCGCATGGCCGCCGGCGGCACCCGGATCGTGCACAACCGGGAGATCGACGTCATCAACCGCTACAAGGACCTCGGCCCGGAGGGCCGGGACCTGGCGATGATCCTGCTCAAGCTGGGTCGCGGCCCCCTCGGCAGGTAACCCCGCCGGACCGCCGACCCCGGTCCCGCGGGGGTCAGCGGGCGAAGTCCCACGCCGTGAGCGCGGCCTTGGCCCTGGCCAGGTCCGCGCTCACGAGCTGGGTGTCGTCCGGCACGTAGGCGAGCGGGTCCTCCAGCAGCTCCAGCCCCAGCAGGCCCTCCACCAGCGCGTGCAGGCACAGCGCCGAGTAGCCGCGCAGGTAGCCGCCCTCCTGCGTGAGCACGGTGGGCAGCCCGAGCCCCGACACGGCCCGGCCGATGTGCCGGTAGCCCGCGGCGGTCAGGTTGTGCCTGCCGTTCGGGTCGAACGCCGACCCGTCGAACCCGGACGCGCAGACCAGGAAGTCCGCGCCGAACTCGGCCAGCGCCGGGAAGGCGACCTCCTCCAGCGCCCGCCGGTACGCGCCGTCCCCCGCGCCCAGCGACAGCTCGACGTTGATGTTCGACGGGCCCGACTCGGCGGGCCCGCCCGTCTGCGGGTGGTTCGCGCCCCACGGGCCGTGGCGCATGTGCACGGACACGGTGAGCACGTCCGGGGTGTCGCGGAACACCTCCTGCGTGCCGTTGCCGTGGTGCACGTCCCAGTCCAGCACCGCGACCCGGCGACCCGCGCGCCGGGCCGTCTCGGCGACCAGCGCGGGGTTGTTGACCAGGCAGTACCCGTCCGCCATGGTCCGCTGCGCGTGGTGGCCGGGCGGGCGGACCAGGGCGTACGCCAGGCGCGTGCGGCCGGCGGCGACGGCCTCGTACGCGGCGAGCGCGGTGCCGGCGGCGGCCCGGACGGCGTCCCACGAGCCGGGGCCGACCGGGGTGTTCACCTCGACGGCGGCGCCCGTGGCGCACGCCGCCCGCAGTCGTGCCAGGTAGGACGGGGTGTGGACGCGGGCCAACTCCTCGTCGTCGGCGAACCGCCCGGTCGAGAAGGTCAGGTGCGGCGCGACCGGGCCGTGCCGCAGGGCGTGCCGGAACGTGCGCAGCCTGGCCGCGTTCTCCGGGTGCGGTTCGGGCTCGTCGAGCCACCCCCACCGGCCGGGCAGCTCCCACAGCCCGGTGCCGGTGTCGTGCTCGAGGCACGCGTCGTGCCAGAAGACCTCCACCCCGGTGGGATATCAGGGCGATCACGGATGGTCCAGCGGGTTTGTCCGAGGGCACACTGGTGCCATGGTCATCGGTCTCATCACGGGCCTCATCGCGATCCTGGGTGTGCTCGCCGCGCTGGCGCACGACGGGTACCTCGCGATGCTCGGTTCCGCCGCCAAGTCCAAGCGCGCCGCGGGCGCGCCCATCGCCCAGTACGTGCGCAGCCGGTGGACCGTCGCCGGGGTGACGACGATCATCGCGCTCGTGGGCCTGCTGATCACGTCCGGGTCCAGCGTCTCCGGCGACATCATCGGCGCGCTGATCGCGGGCGG
This sequence comes from Actinosynnema sp. NPDC004786, assembly GCF_053601135.1. NCBI lineage: Bacteria > Bacillati > Actinomycetota > Actinomycetes > Pseudonocardiales > Pseudonocardiaceae > Actinosynnema > Actinosynnema sp. NPDC004786. The sequence goes on from NZ_JBSGBG010000030.1 coordinate 11,606, forward strand.
CGCGGGCCTCGCCGCCACCAACGCGCTCCAGGGCACCCGGAAGAGGCTGAACAGCGGAAGCTGAGCAGGTTCACCCTTAAGTGTGCGGATCAGACCCACAAGGCTGATCCACCCGGCTCCACGGGAACCCGCCACCTACGCTGAGGCAGCAGCGGGGTACTCGGCGTCCCACCCCCATTCCCCGCGCGGCTCGAACCCACCGGGTGAGTTCGGGCCCGGCAGGTGAAACCCGCGAGGGCCGTCCGGCCAGGGGGCGGGAGGGGTCGGCGAGCATGGACATCGGGGATGCGGAACGGTCGGACCGGCGTCGGCGGCAGGACGGGACGGCGCACCGGGCGCCCACGTGCGGCGAGCCGGCGGCCGAGCGCCCGGCGGCCGCGCGGGACCCGTTCGGCCACCCCGACGCCGTGGGGCTGTGCAAGTTCAACATCGGCCTGGTCCCCGCGTCGGTGACGCCGCCCCGCACGTGGAAGGCGGCCGCCTGGTTCGCCGTGCTGTCCTCGGCGGGCGTCCTGGTCGGGCTCGCGGTCGCGGCGGCCAACCTGGTCGGTTCGAGCGGCCCGGCCGAGCGCATCGCGCTGCCCGGCTACCCGACCGACGTGCCGCTGCTCACCCACTTCCCCACCAGCCCCCCGCCGACGACGACCGCCGAGGACCCGGGCCGCACGCCGGCCGAGGCGTCCGCGGCGGGTCTGGCCGGCGGCGAAGGCGTCGGCGGCGGCTCCCCGGTCGGGCGCACCGACGGCGCGACCGCGGCGCAGGCCGCGTCCCCCGTGGTCACCACCGTGCCGGCGACCGACGGCCCGGTCGTGGACCCCGAGGCGATCGCGGTGAGCACCGAGCTGTTCTACGAGCAGGTGGCGGCCGACACCGACACCGCCCTGACCCTCGTGTCGGACACGTTCCGGGCGACCGGCGAGGCGCTGCTGCACGAGGACTTCGCCGACGTGGCGGCCGTCGAGGTCCGGGAGATCAGCGTGGACCCCGTGCGCGGCGTCACGGTGAGCACGTTGCACCTCACCCGCAAGGACGGGACCACGACCACGGAGAAGCGGGAGCTGTCGTTCACCACCGACGGCCCCCTGATGATCCACGGGGAGCGTCGCGCGCCCGGCGCGTGACCGCCCGCGTTCCGTAGTCCTTCGTCCGTTCGGGCGACGGGTTTTGACCACTGGTCGCCACGAACGAGTGAAGTCTCCCGCTGAGCTGGATTCCCACCCGCCCCCGACGGTACGAGTCTTGGCGACGACACGACGAGGGAGTCGCCAGTGCAGCGCCCTACGACGAGCGGTCGCAGGCACAACCGCGCGGGTTCGGTCACGGTGGCGGAGCTGATCCGGAAGCAGCCCGCGCCGACGCGCGTCCGGCTCCGCCAGCCGGTCGGCGCGCACGGCCTCGCGGGTGGCGCGCACCCGGAGCCGCCGCCGAGGGGCAGGGCCAGGCTGGTCGGTGTGGTCGCCGGGGCGGTCGTGCTCCTGGGCTGGATCGCGGGCGCCGCGATCCTGGCGGGGAACCGCCCCGCCGGTCCCGTCGAACCGCGGGTCGAGCCGCCCGCGTCGATCACCGGGTCGTTCGCGCTGCGGCCGGACGTGCTGTCGGGGCGACTCGGCGGCGAAGGGCCCGACCGGGCGGTCGCCCGGCCGCACCAGCCGCCGCCGGCGGCCGACGAGTCGCCGGTCATGGTGCCGACCCCGCACCTGGTCGTCGGGCCCCAACCGCAGGTGGACGTGGTGCGGCGGTTCTTCGAGCTGCTGCCGGCCAACCCGGCGGAGGCGTCCCGGCTGCTGTCGCCGGACCTGCTCGGCGGGGACGGCGGGGACTTCGTCGAGTCCTGGGGCGTGGTGCAGGCGATCACCCTGGAGGCGACCCGGCTGAGGCCGGACGGCACGGTGCTCGCGGTCGTGTCGCTGCAGGAGCGCACCGGTCGGTGGATGCACGTCGAGCAGGTATTCCACTTGACCGACACGAGCGTTCCGCGCATCGTCGGCACCGAGGTCTTGGCCGCGCAACGCCAGTGACGATCCGTAGCGATCACGCCCCAGGTGTTCACTGTGCGTTTATAAATCCCTGGAAGTCGTAGGAAACTTCACTCAAAGGGGTTACGTAGACGGTCACGATTCGGTATCCATGGTCCCGGTCAGTAGCGCGATGCACTCCCGGGAAAGGTGTCCAGCGGTGTCGAACGACGACAAACGCCGTCGACAGGATGGCTCGACGGCCAAGCTGTCCGTCGCCGACCTGCTCGCCCGGCGCGAGGCGGAGACGCAGCCGATCCCGCGGATCCCCACCGGTGAGGACCGGGCGCCCCGGCGCGACCGCCACGACGACGAGCAGACCGTCCGCTTCCCGGCGTCCGCCGTCTCCGGCGCGACCAACCTCTCGGGCCGCGAACTGCACATCACCGAGCTGCTGCGCCGCGAGGGCCGCGCCGGCGAGGAGGAGCGCGGCGGCGGGTTCTCCGTGCCGAAGCTCGTCGCGATGGCCAGCGGCGGCGTGGTGCTCGCCGGCACCGTCGCGTTCACCGCGAGCAACCTGCTGACGTCCCCGGACGAGCGCCCGCCCGCCGAGGTGCGCTTCGACGCCCGCCCGGCCGCCCGCGCCACGAACACCCTCACCAAGGACCTCGGCGCCGCCGCGGCCCAGCAGGCGCAGCCGCAGGCCGAGACGACGACCACCACGCCGGAGCAGACCGGGCAGCCCGCGCAGACGACGACCCAGCGCCAGCAGCGGCCCGTGCAGCAGCAGCCGACCGCCACGACGACCACGCAGCAGCAGGCCGAGCAGCAGGCCACCACGAGCACGCAGGCGCCGAGCCCGAGCAGCAGCACGCAGACCACGACCCCCGCGCCGACGACCACGACGCCCGCACCGCCGAGCAGCAGCTCGCAGCCGCCGTCGTCCAACCCCTCGTCCACGCCGCCGTCGTCCTCGACGCCGCCGTCGTCGTCCGTCCCGAGCACCCCGCCGGGCGAGGACGACGACCAGGGCCTCGGCCTGGACCTCGACCTGGGCAAGATCCTGAACCCGATCGGCGGGTTCGACTTCTTCGCCCCGGCCAACTGATCGCACCGCAGGTCCGTCCCGAACCCCCCTCCCGGCGTGCCCGAGGGGTCGTTCCGCGGTGGCCGAACCGACCTCCGCAGCCGCGCGGACGACCGGCGCAACCACCCGAACGGGTGGCCCACCGGGCGGTTAGGCCGTTCGGCCGCAAAACTGGCGATCTTCGTGCGAACGGGTGTCCTTACGGGCCGGTATCAGGTATCCCTTCCCGGTCACCTCTCGGCTCACGTGACCTGCGCAACGGCTCGAAAGGCGTAGTCACGGCCGGGGTAGGCTCTGCGGGCGAGCGGTGGCCTAGCCTGTTCCGCGCACCGATCCGCACGACGAGGAGCCCGAGCGTGAGACCTGCTGCCCTTGCCGCGGTCACGCAGCGCCCCAGCGAGGTGGTCCGGTGAGCAACGACGGTCGCGTCATCGCCGAGCGCTACCGGTTCCTGGACCGGATCGGCAGCGGCGCGATGGGCATCGTGTGGCGCGCCCAGGACGAGCGCCTGGGCCGGATCGTGGCGATCAAGCAGCTCCTGCTCGCGCCGAGCCTGGACGAGCGGGAGCAGGACGAGGCCATCCAGCGCGCCATGCGCGAGGGCCGCATCGCCGCCAAGCTGCACCACCCCAACGCCATCGCGGTCTACGACGTGGTGGAGGAGAACGGCGCTCCGTGCCTGGTCATGGAGTACCTGCCGTCCTACAGCCTGGCCGACACGATGGCCGAGCACGGCCCGCTCGACCCGGTCGAGGTCGCCCAGATCGGCATGCAGGCCGCCGCCGCGCTGGCCGCCGCGCACGCCGCCGGGATCGTCCACCGCGACGTCAAGCCCGGCAACGTGCTGCTGGCCGACAACGGCCTGGTCAAGATCACCGACTTCGGCATCTCGCGGGCCAGCGACGACGTCACGGTCACCAAGACCGGCCTGATCGCGGGCACCCCCGCCTACCTCGCGCCGGAGATCGCGCGCGGCCAGGACCCGACGCCCGCCTCGGACGTGTTCTCGCTCGGCTCGACGCTGTACGCGGCGGTCGAGGGCGAGCCGCCGTTCGGGCTGTCGGAGAACACCCTGGGCGTGCTGCACGCCGTCGCGGCGGGCCGGATCAACCCGCCGACGGTCGACCACCCGTTGACCGACGTGCTGCTGCGGCTGCTCAACTACGACCCGGCGGACCGGCCGACCATGGCGCAGGCCCGCGACATGCTCAGCGCCGTGGCCCACGGCCGCAACCCCAGCCTGACCGGCATGCTGCCGGCCGGCCCACCGGGGTTGGCGCCGGCGCCCGCGGGCGCCACGGCGGTCCTGGACGCCGACCGCACCCGCGTGGTGCGGCCCGGTCCGCGGTCCACGGGCGGCGCCACGCCGGTCGCGCCGCCGCCGTCGCGGTCGAACAACCGGGCGCTGGTGATCGCGGCCGTCGTGCTGGGCGCCCTGCTGCTGCTGGGCTTCCTGGCGGTGGCGCTGGACTGGTTCGGCGGGAAGGACCCGATCACGACGCCGCCCGGCGAGACCAGCTCGTCGTCGCCCAAGCCGACCACCACGACCACGGCCCCGCCGACGACGACCACGGTCGAGACGCAGACGGTCACGGTGCAGCCCACCACGACGACCACCACCGCGCCGCCCACCACGACCACGACCACGACGACCACCACCCCGCCGACGACCACGACCACCACGACGACCACCACCGCGCCGCCCACCACGACGACGACCACCCCACCTCCTGCCACGGGGGCGGGACAGGGTGGGTAGCGGACCTCGTAAGGTGTGGTGTTGAACCCGATCGGGTGACGCAACGTCCTTGTCCTAGTGGCGTCTTGTCGTTCGCCACTGAATGAAGCCCTAGCAGCTACTGGGAGCACGCCGTGAGCGACGATGGCCGCCTGGTTGCCGGCCGCTACCGACTTGGCCGGCGGATCGGCAGCGGTGCGATGGGCGTCGTCTGGCAGGCGCACGACGAGCGACTGCACCGCACGGTCGCGGTCAAGCAGCTGTTGCTCCAGCCCGGCTTGGCCGAGTCCGACACGGACGAGGCGAAGCGCCGCGCGATGCGCGAGGGCCGGATCGCCGCCCGCCTCCAGCACCCGCACGCGATCGCGGTGTACGACGTGGCGGAGGACGACGGCCAGCCCTGGCTGGTGATGGAGTACCTGCCGTCCAAGAGCCTGTCCACGGCGCTGTCGGAACGCGGCACGCTGCCGCCCCGCGACGTGGCGTCGATCGGCTCGCAGGTCGCCTCCGCCCTCGCCGCCGCGCACAACGCCGGGATCGTGCACCGCGACATCAAGCCGGGCAACATCCTGCTCGGCAACGACGGCACGGTGAAGATCACCGACTTCGGCATCTCGCGGGCCACGGGCGACGTCACGGTCACCGCGACCGGGATGCTCGCCGGCACGCCCGCCTACCTCGCGCCCGAGGTGGCCAAGGGGTACGACCCCGGCCCGCCCTCGGACGTGTTCTCGCTGGGCTCGACGTTGTACGCGGCCGTCGAGGGCGCGCCGCCGTTCGGCCTGAACGAGAACACCATCGCGTTGCTGCACCAGGTCGCGTCGGGCAAGGTGGTGCCGCCCAAGCAGGCCGGCCCGCTGACCGCGCTGCTGATGCGCCTGCTGCGCGCCGAGCCGGAGGACCGGCCCACCATGGCCGAGGCCCGGGAGGCGCTGGCCGCGGTCGCCGCCGGCCGGGCCGCGCCCGAGTTCCCGGTGGCGCTGCCGCAGACCCACCCGCCGTCGTGGCAGGGCGCGCCGGTGCAGGCGCCGGCCCGCACGCCCGCCCCGGCCAACCAGAACGCGCCGCAGGCCGCGGCGGCTCCCCAGGCCCCGGCGGCGACCCGGATCGCGCCCGCGCCCGCCCCGGCGGCGCAGCAGCGGCAGACAGGTCACACCCCGCCGCCGGCCCGGCCGGGCGGCGGCGCCAGACCCGGCGGTCCCATCCGGAACAAGCGGTCCGCCGTGGTCACCGCGCTGGCCGTCGCGGTCGCCGCGGTCGTCGGCATCCTGCTGGCGAGCGTGCTGTCCGACGGCGGCGGTGGCGGCGAGCAGGCCGCGCCGACGACGTCCACCACCGCGCGGGAGGCCGGCGCGGAGGCGTCGGTCACGCCGACGAAGAAGTCGACCGCGCCGCCCGCCAAGATCACCGCCGCGCCCACGCCCGAGCAGCAGGAGCAGGCCGTCCGCGACTACTTCGGCCTGCTGCCGGAGCACATCGACGAGGGCTTCAGCCGGCTGACCGCCAAGATGCAGTCCTCGGCCGGCGGCGCGGGCGGCTACGAGGGCTGGTGGAAGCTCGTGGAGTCGGTGGACCTCAAGAGCGTGCGGATGAACTCGCCCTACGCCTACGAGGTCGACCTCGCCTACCGGATGAAGGACGACTCCGTCAGCGAGGAGCGCAAGCTGATCATCCTCAAGTGGGAGAACCAGGGCATCTTCATCGACGGCGAGCAGAAGCTCAGCTCGTAGCCGACCCCTTCAGCGCCTCCAGCAGGCTCGTCACGGCGGGCGAGCCGACGCCCTCCTCGCGGATCGCGGCGCAAATGGTCCTGGTCGGCTCCGGGTGGCGCAGCTTGCGGACCACCACGCCGGGGTGGATCACGCCCAGGCTGAGCTTGGGCACGATGGTGACGCCGAGCCCGGCCGCGACGAACCCCTGGGCGGTCGGGTAGTCGTCGGCCTCGACCACGACGTTCGGCGCGAACCCCGCGCCCGCGCAGGCGTCGAGCACGATGTCGCGGCACGGCCCGGGCGGCGTCACGGCGTCCACCCACTGCTCCTCGGCCAGGTCGGCGAGGTCGAGCACGCGCTTGCGGGTCAGCTCGTGCCCGCGCCGCAGCACGGCCAGGTACGGGTCGTCGAGCAGGTGCACGAGGTGCACGCCGCGAGGCGGCTCGGCGTTCCCGTGGTGCACGACGATCGCCACGTCGGCGCGGCCCGCCTCGACCTCCACCATCGGGTCGTCCGGCTCGGTGAGCTTGAGGTCGAGCTGGACGTCGGGGTGGCCGGCGCGGAACTGGGCCACGGCGGGCGGCACGAGCGCCGCGCCCGCGGTCGCGAAGTAGCGCACCCGCAGGCGCCCGGTGCGGCCCGCGCGCAGGTCGGCCAGGGCCGCCTCCGCCTCCACCAGCCGGTCCGTGATGTGCGCGGCGTGCTCGGTGAGCAGCCGGCCCGCGAGGGTGGGCCGCACGCCCCGCCCGACCCGGTCCAGCAGCGGCAGCCCGGCCTGCCGCTCCAGGGCCGAGACCTGCTGGCTGACGGCCGAGGGCGTGTACCCGAGGTTCACCGCCGCGGCGGTGATGGAGCCGGTGGTCACCACGGCCCGGAGCACCTGCATGCGTCGCACGTCCAACATGCGTCAACCGTACAGTGGCGCTTAAGCGTCGTGCAGTTCTATTCACTTGTGCTGATGCTTGACGAGGCGCAAGGTGTGCTGGTGAACAAGCCTGGCACGCTGATCAGGATGGGTGTCCTGGCCCTGCTCTGGGGCTCCAGCTTCCTGTGGATCAAGATCGCCCTGACCGGGTTGTCGCCGGTCCAGATCACGCTCACCCGCACCGCCCTGGGCGCGGCGGTGCTGGTCGCGCTGCTGCACTGGAAGAAGCAGCGGCTGCCGCGCGACCGGACGTCGTGGCTGCGGCTCGGCTTTGCCGCGGTGTTCGGCAGCGCGGTGCCGTTCGCGCTCTTCGCCTTGGGCGAGCAGACGGTGGACTCGGGCGTCGCCGGTGTGCTCAACGCCACCACCCCGCTGTGGGCGCTGGGCATCGGCCTGGCCCTGGGCACGGAGCGGCAGCGCAACCCGGCCCGGTTCGCGGGCCTGGTGCTCGGCTTCGCGGGCGTGCTCCTCATCTTCGCGCCGTGGCAGAAGGCGGGGCTGGCCAGCTGGGGCGCGCTGGCGTGCCTGGCGGCGGCGGCGTCCTACGCGGTGAGCTACGCCTACATCGGCAGCAAGGTGTCCGGGCGCGGCCTGACCCCCATGCAGATCTCCTCGACGCAGCTGGTGGCCGCGGCGGGCATGACGGCGGTCGTGGTGCCGGTGGCCGGGACGCAGCCGGTGCACCTGTCCTGGCAGCCGCTCGTGGCCGTGGCGATCCTGGGCGTCTTCGGCACCGGGGTGGCGTTCGTGCTCAACTACCGCGTCATCGAGGACGAGGGCGCGACCAACGCCACGATGGTCGGCTACCTGCTGCCCGTGGTGTCGGTCCTGCTGGGCGCGTTGTTCCTCGGCGAGGCGCTGAACCTGCGCGTGGTGGCGGGCATGGTCGTGGTGCTCGTCGGCGTCGCGCTGACCCGCAAGCAGCCGGCGACGGCCATCGTGCCGGTCGCGGCGGAGGCGCCGACCCCGGCGGCCACGCTCAAGTGACCTGCGATAACACACCGTTACCCGTCGGTATGCCGGGCGACGGGTCCAACTGAGACGGCCGTCCTGGGCAAACGGGTGGACTTGAGACGCAGGTCTCCCCCGATCGCGTGGTGTTCAGGCGAACCACGTCCCGATTCGCCCTCTCGGACGTCTCCTCACATGAGAGGGACGACTTCCGAAGGGAACCCACAGGCCATGAGCAACGACAGCATCACCATCACAACGACGTTCCACCTCCTGGTCCCGGGCGTGGCCCCGGCCCCGGTGGAGGCCGAGCTGCACTACGAGCCGGAGGACCCGTACGCGGTCGCCGTCCTGTTCCACACCGGGCAGGGCAAGGTCGAGTGGATCTTCGCCCGCGACCTGCTGGCCGACGGCCTGCTGACCTCGGCGGGCGAGGGCGACATCCTGGTCCGGCCGGCCGCCGACGACCCCGAGCGGGTGCTCGTCGAGCTGAACGCGCCCACGGGCTTCGCGATCCTGTCGGCCGACGCCGAGGACATCGCGGAGTTCCTGGACCTCACCTACGACGTGGTCCAGCCCGGCGAGGAGGACCTGTGGATCGACTTCGACCGCGAGCTGGCCAAGTTGGTCTCGACCAACTGACCGCATCGCCTAACCTGCTGGTGTGGAGTCCGGGGGGACGGGGACGGTAGGCGGTCGGTACGCGCTGGTCGAGCGGATCGGCAGCGGTGCCATGGGCGTCGTCTGGCGGGCGCGGGACGGGCTGCTCGACCGCGAGGTCGCGGTGAAGCAGCTCCGGTGGCCGGACCTGACCGACGACGAGGTCGAGGTGGCCAGGGCGCGGGCGATGCGCGAAGCGCGCAACGCGGCCCGGTTGCAGCACCCCGACGCGATTTCCTTGTTCGACGTGGTGGTGGAGGACGGCCGGCCCTGGCTGGTCATGGAGCACCTGCCCTCGCGCAGCCTGGCCGGGCTGCTGGCGGAAGAGGGCGGGTTGGACCCGGTCGAGGCGGCCCGGGTCGGCGGCCGGGTGGCGTCGGCGCTGGCCGCGGCGCACGCGGCGGGCATCGTGCACCGGGACGTGAAGCCGTCGAACGTGCTGATCGGGCACGACGGGACGGTCAAGCTCACCGATTTCGGCATCTCGCGGGCCGCGGGGGACGGCACGCTGACCGACAGCGGCATGATCACCGGCACACCGGCGTACCTCGCGCCCGAGGTGGCGCGCGGTGAGCAGCCGGACCGCGCCTCGGACGTGTTCTCCCTGGGCGCGACGCTGTACGCGGCGGTCGAGGGCAAGTCGCCGCACGGGGTGAGCGACAACAACTTCGGGCTGCTGTACCGGGCCGCGGCGGGGCGGGTCGAGCCGCCGACGCGGTGCGGGCCGTTGACCGGTGTGCTGGAGCGGCTGCTCGCGGCGGACCCGGCCGAGCGGCCCACGGCGGCCCAGGCGGTGGAGCTGCTGGCCGAGATCGGGCGGGCCGACGGGCGGGAGCGCGCCGAGCGGGATTCCGCCGCCCGGAAGGCCGGTGACGCGGACTTCAGCGGACAGGGCGCCGGCGAACGAGCCGCTGCGCCGGGCTCCCGCCCGCAGAACGCCACGGGTGATGCGCGGGACTCGGACCAGGGCGTTCCCGCCGAGCGGGCGTCCGCCGAACCGGGACCGGCCGTCGAGCGGGCGGCCAAGCGGCGGTGGCTCGCGCCGGTGGTGGCGGCCCTCATGCTGGTCGTCGTCGCGGGCGTGGTCGCGGTGCTCGCGCTCAGGCCCTGGTCGCCCGAGGACACCGCCGCACCGCCGACGACGTTCACCACCGAGAACGCGATCGCGCTGGTCAGCTACCACTACGCCCTGCTGCCGGAGGACCCCGAGGCGGCGTGGCACAACCTGAGCACCTCGTACCGGCAGCAGCCGTTCGAGGAGTACCGGGCGTTCTGGGGCCAGTACGACGACGTCCGCGCCGACCCGATCGAAGCCGTGCAGGACCACCCGACCCGGTTCGTCGTGCGGGTGCGGGTGACGTTCCTGCGGGGCGCGACGGAGGTCTCGGGCTCCTACCAGCTGGTCCTGGAGCAGGTCGAGGACCGGTTGCTGATCAGCGAGTCCCAGCAGCTCGCGTAGCCGCCGGTCAGACCAGCCGGCGGTCGGAGGCCCAGCGGGACAGCTCGTACCGGTTCGACAGCTGCGTCTTGCGCAGCACGCTCGACACGTGCGTCTCGACCGTCTTCACCGAGATGAACAGCTCCGACGCGATCTCCTTGTACGCGTAGCCGCGCGCCAGCAACCGCAGCACGTCCCGCTCGCGCGGGGTGAGCAGGTCCAGCTCCGGGTCGCTGATCGGCGCGGCGCCGGGCCGGTCGGCGAACGCGTCCAGCACGAACCCGGCCAGCCGCGGGCTGAACACCGCGTCGCCCTCCGAGACCCGCACCACCGCGCGCACCAGCTCCTGGCTGGAGATGGTCTTCGTCACGTACCCGCGCGCGCCGGCGCGGATGACCGCGATGACGTCCTCGGCCGCGTCGGACACCGACAGCGCCAGGAACACCACCTCGGGCAGCGCCGTGCGCACCTGCCGTAGCACCTCCGCGCCGCCGCCGTCGGGCATGTGCACGTCCAGCAGCACCACGTCCGGGCGGTGGTGCCCGATCCCCGCCACCGCCTCGCCGACCGAGCCGGCCTCGCCGACGACCTCGATCTCGTCGGTGATCGAGTCCAGCTCGGCCCGCACCCCGGCGCGGAACAACGCGTGGTCGTCCACCAGGAACACCCGGACGGTCATGTCCTGGCCCCCGTCTCTCGCTTGTCTGCGGTCTTCCTCGGCATCATCAGCTGCACCTCCGTGCCCTCACCCAACCGGGTGCGGATCCGGACTTCGCCGCCGTGCCGGTCCATCCTCCCCCCGATGGAGTCCGCGAGGCCATGCCGGTCCTCCGGCACGGTCTCCGGGTCGAAGCCCTTGCCCCGGTCGCGGACGAACACGGTCACCCGATCGGGTTCGACTTCGCCGTACACGCTGATGTCGCCGACGCCCGCGTGCTTGGCCGCGTTGACCATCGCCTCGCGCGCGGCCTGCACCAGCGCGTACAGGTTGGGGTCCAGCAGGCAGTCCCCGACCACGACCTGCTGCACGGCCAGCGCGAAGCTGTCCTCGACCTCGCCGGACGCCTTCGCGATGGCGGCGGACAGGGTGGTGGGCTCGTTGTTGTCCTCGACCACCCGCCCGTACAGCCACTCGCGCAGCTGCCGCTCCTGGCCGCGCGCCAGGCGCTTGACCTCGCGCGGTTGCTCGGCCTGCTTCTGGATCAGGGCGAGGGTCTGGAGCACGGAGTCGTGCAGGTGGGCGGCGATCTCGGCCCGTTCCTCGGTGCGGATGCGGACCCGGCGCTCCTCGCCCAGGTCGTTGATCAGCTTGATCCACAGCGGCACGGTGAGCACCGCCACGCCGCCGAGGGTGGCCACCACGGCCAGCAGCGCGAACCGGAGCTGGTCGATGCCGTAGCTGTTCACCAGCAGGACGCCGATGCCGATGGCCACCAGCGCGACGCCCGCGAGCACGCGCACGACCGTGGTGCGGCCGGAGCCGCCGAGGATCCCGGACCTCGCGCCGTCGCGCCACCGGCGGCGCTGGGCCTCGTCCGCCTCGCGCCACACCACGGCCGCGCCCACGAGGGCCACCGCGAGCGGCCCGGCGATCCAGCCGCTGACCGGTCCGGAGAACAGGCCCGCCAGCACGGCCGCGCCGATGCCCAGGGCGACCAGCCCGAGGGCCTGCTGGCGCTCCCTCGGGGTGGACTGCTCCTCCGGCTCGCCGGCCGCGCGCTGCGGCACGAACAGCCACAGCAGGCCGTAGGCGATCACGCCGACGCCGTTCAACGCGGTCAGCGCGGCGAACGCCGCGCGCACCCAGAACACCTCGATGCCGAGGTGGTCGGCGACCCCGCCGGCCACGCCCGCGACCACCCGGCCGGTCCGCCTGCGGCGCACCGGCTCGACGGCGGTCTTCGTCTCCGAACTCACCCCTTGATGGTCACACGGGGGTGGGGGCCGGTCATCAGGGTTCCACCCGATGCGCGGTTCAGGGTGGGTCCCCGATGTGCGGGCGGCGCGCGTTCAGCAAGCTTGTCGTCGTGAGCGGGAGCATCAGCGCAGCCGGCGTCGAGGAGACGCTGAAGGACTTCTGGGCCACGCGGCCCAGGCGGCCCCACGACGGTCGCAAGATCGCCGGAGTCGCCGCCGGTATCGCCCAGCGGTACCAGATCGACCCGGTGATCGTCCGGGTGGCGTTCGTGGCCATGGCGCTGTGCAACGGCGCCGGGCTGCTCATCTACCTGCTGGGCTGGTTGTGGCTCGCGCAGGCCGACGACGAGGTGTCCGCGGCGGAGGCGCTGATCGGGCGGGGCCGCAGCTCGACGCCGACGGCGCTGACCGTGCTGCTCGGGCTCGCGGTGCTGCCCGCGACCGGGTTCTTCGTCGACGGCGGTTTCACCATGGTCGGCGGGGTGCTGCTGTCCGTGGGGGCGATCTACCTGCTGCACCGCGGTCGCGGGCAGCTCAACCGGCCGGACGTGCCCACCGGGGTGGGGTCCGGCGCGGGAGTCGGGTCGGGGTTGACGACGGACGCGGGGGGAACGGTGTCGGCGGAGGAGCGAGCGACGGAGCGGGTGACGCCGCCGGCCTGGGACCCGCTGGGCGCGGCCCCGTTCGCGTGGGACCTGCCCGAGCCCGGCGGGACGCCGGAGCCGGTGGGCGCGTCGCCCGCCGTGCCGGCGGTCCGGCGACCGCGGTCGAGGGTCGGGGTGGCGACGTTCGGCGCGGCGCTGGTGGTGCTGGCCGGGTCGCTGGTGGCGTCGTCCTACTCGGACTGGTTCGACGCGCGGCACGTCCTGGGGCTGCTGGTCGCGGTGCTGGGCGGGGGCATGGTGCTCGGCGCGCTGCGGGGCGGCGGCGGGCGCGGGCTGCTGTGGCTGGTCGTGCCGCTGTCGGTGGTCGGGGTGCTGTTGACGACGGTCGACTTCGACGTCGACGCCAGGCAGATGGGCAGCACCAGGGCCCGGCCGGCGACGGTGGAGGACGTGCAGGAGCGGTACACGACGGGCGTCGGCGAGGTCGAGCTGGACCTGACCGGCCTGCCGGCGGGCGGGTCCGGGACCGTGACGACGGACGTCGAGGTCGGGCTGGGCAGCGCGCGGGTCAAGGTGCCGGCCGACGCGGACGTGACGGTGAACTGCCGGACCGACCTCGGCGAGGTGCGGTGCCTCGGTCGCCAGTCCAACGGCAAGAGCGGGCACGAGGAGGTCACCGACTACGGGGCCGACGGGCCCGGCGGGTTGAAGATCGTGCTGGACGTGCGGAGCGATCTCGGAGAGGTGGAGGTGAGTCGTGGCTGAGCGGGATTCGGTCGAGAAGCGCGGTGTCGACGTCGTGGGCCTGGTGTTCGGGGTGGCGGCCCTGGTCGCGGCCGCCTACATGCTCTCCGACGGGGCGGCGTGGCCGGACTTCCTCGACCTGAGGTGGGCGCTGGCCGGCGGGGCGATGGTGATCGGGCTGGGGCTGCTGGCGGGGTCCGCGCGACGACGCCGGTAGTCCGAGGGGGATGTGGGGGAAAAGGGGAAGGCCCGTCCGGTGGACGGGCCTTCCCCCTTTGTCGCGCCTACTCCCACTCGATGGTGCCCGGCGGCTTGCTCGTCACGTCGAGCACCACCCGGTTCACCTCGTTGACCTCGTTGGTGATGCGGGTCGAGATGCGCTCCAGCACGTCGTAGGGCAGGCGGGTCCAGTCCGCGGTCATCGCGTCCTCGCTGGACACAGGGCGCAGCACCACCGGGTGGCCGTACGTGCGGCCGTCGCCCTGCACGCCCACGCTGCGCACGTCGGCCAGCAGCACGACCGGGCACTGCCAGATCTGGCGGTCCAGGCCCGCGCTGGTCAGCTCCTCGCGGGCGATCGCGTCGGCCTTGCGCAGGATGTCCAGCCGCTCCTGGGTGACCTCGCCGATGATCCGGATACCGAGGCCGGGACCGGGGAACGGCTGCCGCTGCACGATCGTCTCGGGCAGGCCCAGCTCGGTGCCGACGCGGCGGACCTCGTCCTTGAACAGCGCGCGGAGCGGCTCCACCAGGGTGAACTGGAGGTCATCGGGCAGGCCGCCGACGTTGTGGTGGCTCTTGATGTTCGCCGCGCCCGTGCCGCCGCCGGACTCGACCACGTCCGGGTAGAGCGTCCCCTGGACGAGGAACCGGTAGTCGCCCTCGGCCTTGAGGTCGCGCTCGGCCTGCTCGAAGACCCGGATGAACTCCCGGCCGATGATCTTGCGCTTCTGCTCCGGGTCGGTGACGCCGCGCAGCGCGTCGAGGAACCGCTCGCGGGCGTCCACGGTGACCAGGTTGACGCCGGTCGCGGCCACGAAATCGCGCTCGACCTGGGCCCGCTCCCCCGCGCGCAGCAGGCCGTGGTCGACGAACACGCAGGTCAGGCGGTCGCCGATGGCGCGCTGGACGAGCGCGGCGGCCACGGCCGAGTCGACGCCGCCGGACAGGCCGCAGATCGCCTTGCCGTCGCCGACCTGCTCGCGGATCCGCGCCACCTGCTCGTCCACGATCGAGGACGTGGTCCACTGCGGCCGGATGCCCGCGATGTCGTGCAGGAAGCGGCGCAGCACCTCCTGGCCGTGCGGGGAGTGGCCGACCTCCGGGTGGTACTGCACGCCGGCGAACCGCCGCTCGGCGTGCTCGAAGGCCGCCACCGGCGCGCCCTCGCTGGTCGCGGTGACGGTGAAGCCGTCGGGCGCCTTGGTGACGCAGTCGCCGTGGCTCATCCACACCGGGTGGCTGGCGGGCAGCTCGTCGTGCAGCAGGCCGCCCGCCCGCACGCCCAGCTCGGTGCGGCCGTACTCCCGGGTGCCGGTGTGCTCGACCGTGCCGCCCAGGGCGCCGGCCATGGCCTGGAAGCCGTAGCAGATGCCGAAGACCGGCACGCCGACGTCGAACAGCTTCGGGTCGACCTGGGGCGCGCCCGGTTCGTACACGCTCGACGGGCCGCCGGACAGCACGATCGCGGCCGGGTCGCGTTCCAGCAGCTCCGCCACGGGCGTGGTGTGCGGGACGACTTCCGAGTAGACCTGCGCCTCCCGGACCCGGCGGGCGATCAGCTGCGCGTACTGCGCGCCGAAGTCCACTACCAGCACAGGGCGGTTGCTGCTCTCAGCCACTGGGGAAAAACCTCTCGTCCGGCGGATCCGCGCAGGTGAAGGATGTCATGCGTGCGGGAGGAAGTGCTCACCGGAGGCGGGCTGAACGAGGTCGTGCGGGTCGGGTCGACGGTCCGCCGGCCGACCGGTCCGTGGACGCCCAACGTGCACCGGCTGCTGGAACGCCTTGCGCCGCTTGGCATCGCGCCGGCGCCGCACGGGATCGACGAACGGGGCCGCGAGGTGCTGTCCTACCTGGAGGGTGAGGTGGGCCACCCGCCGCTGCCCGAGGCGCTGCGCGCGGACGCCGTGCTGGTGGCCGTGGCGCGGATGGCGCGGCGGTTGCACGACGCGTCGGCGGAGCTGGTGGGCGAGCTGCCGGCGCAGGGGTGGCAGTTCCCGGCGATTTCACCCGTCGAGGTGATCTGCCACAACGACCTCGCGCCGTACAACATGGTCTTCCGCGACGGGCTGCCGGTGGGGGTCTTCGACTTCGACGGCGCCCGGCCCGGACCCCGGTGGTGGGACCTCGCCTACACCGCGTACTGCCTGGTGCCGTTCTCGCCGGAGTTCGGGACGGTGGCCGACCAGCGGCGGCGGCTCGGGCTGTTCTGCGCCGCGTACGGGATCGGGACCGCCGGCGCCGGCCGCTGGGTGCGGGCCCGGTTGACCGACATGGTGGCGATGATCCGGGAGCGGCCGGAGTTCCACCGGCAGCGCGAGGAGCGGCACGACCTCTACTACCTGGGGCACCTGGACTACGTGCGGGAGCACTTCGCGGACCTGTGAGGTGTCCGTCACGGTCGGCGTCCGAGCGTACTTCCAAGATCGATCCGCCGGACCGCGCGGTACGGGAATACGGTGTCCGCATGGACGCGTTCACGCCTCAGCCACGGCCCTGTTGGATCGCCGGACACGCCGAGCAGGGCGGGTCGGCCATCGCGGTGCACCACCCGTTCGACGGGACGGAGGTGGCGTCGGTGGCGGTGCCCGGCCCGGAGCAGGTGGAGCGGGCGGTGGCCGCCGCGGCGGCGGTCGCCGCGGAGTTCCGGCGGACACCGGCGCACGTGCGGGCCGCGGCGTTGGCGCACGTGTCCTCGGCGTTGGCCGAGCGGGCGGAGGAGATCGCCGAGACGATCACCGCCGAGAACGGCAAGCCGCTGAAGTGGGCCGAGGTCGAGGTGCGGCGGGCGGTGAGCACGTT
Organism: Actinosynnema sp. NPDC004786; assembly: GCF_053601135.1. Classification (NCBI taxonomy): domain Bacteria; kingdom Bacillati; phylum Actinomycetota; class Actinomycetes; order Pseudonocardiales; family Pseudonocardiaceae; genus Actinosynnema; species Actinosynnema sp. NPDC004786. The sequence continues at coordinate 28,362 of NZ_JBSGBG010000030.1, forward strand.
CCGGTTCGCCGCCGAGGAGGCGCGGCGGTTCACCGGCGACCTCCAGCGGCTGGACACCGACGCGGGCGGAGAGGGCCGGCTCGCGGTGGTGCGGCGGGTGCCGCGCGGACCGGTGCTGGCGGTCGCGCCGTTCAACTTCCCGCTGAACCTGGTGGCCCACAAGGTGGCGCCGGCGCTGGCGGTGGGCGCGCCGGTGGTCGTGAAGCCCGCGTCGGCCACGCCGCTGTCGGCGTTGCTGCTGGGCGAGCTGCTGGCGGAGACGGACCTGCCCGAGGGCGCGTTCTCCGTGCTGCCGGTGCGCGGGTCGGACATGAAGGCGCTGGTGACCGACGACCGGCTGCCGGTCATCTCGTTCACCGGGTCGACGTCGGTCGGCTGGTCGTTGATGGACGCCGCGCCGCGCAAGCACGTGGTGATGGAGCTGGGCTCCAACTCGGCCGCGATCGTCTGCCCCGACTGGCCCGACCTGGACTTCGCGGCCCGGCGGATCGCCACGTTCGGCAACTACCAGGCCGGTCAGTCGTGCATCGCGGTGCAGCGGGTGCTGGTGCACCGGGACGTGGCCGACGAGTTCGTGCCGAAGCTGGTGGACGCCGTGCGAGGGCTGCGCACCGGCGACCCGCACGACCCCGAGGTGGAGGTCGGGCCGCTGATCGACGAGGACAACGCGCGCCGGGTCGAGGAGTGGGTCGCGGAGGCCGTGGCGGACGGGGCGGTGCTGCACGTCGGCGGCGGCCGGTCGGGCACCACGGTCGAGCCGACGGTCCTGCAGGACGTGCCGCCCGGGTCGCGGGTGTGGCGCGAGGAGGTGTTCGGGCCGGTGCTCGCAGTGTCCGTGGTGGACTCGGTGGACGAGGCGTTCGAGCAGGCCAACGCCACCGAGTACGGGTTGCAGGCCGGCGTGTTCACCCGGGACCTGGGCGTGGCGTTCGAGGCGGCGGCCACCCTGGAGGTGGGCGGGGTGATCGTCGGCGACGTGCCGTCCTACCGGGCCGACCAGATGCCGTACGGCGGCGTGAAGGGGTCCGGCACCGGGCGCGAGGGCGTGCGGTCGGCGATGGAGGACTTCACCGAGGAGCGCACGATGGTGCTCACCGGCATCACTCTGTGAGCGCGCCCTTGGCGAGCGCCAGCAGGCCGTTGAGCAGGTCGTCGGAGTCGTCGCCGGTGGCCAGGGCCCTCAGCTTGAGGCCCATGACCATGCCGACGACCGCGCCGGCGAGCCGGTCGGCGTCCGGCACGCCGACGGACGCCAGGACGGTCGCGGCGAGCCGGTCGTAGGCGGCGAAGCACTCGGCGGCGGCGGCGCGCAGCTCCGGGTCCCGGCCGGCGTGCAGGTACAGCTCGTACGGGGCGATGCGCTCGCTGTCGGTGCCCGTCGCCTCGGCGACCTGGCCGACGACCTCGACCACCTCGTCGAGGTTGGCGCACCTGGTGTTGTTGCGGGTGGCCAGCTCGCCGAAGCGCTTCGTCTCCTCGGTGACGAAGTGCCGCAGGCTCTCCCGCAGCAGGTCCTGCTGGGTGGCGAAGTGGTAGGTGACGGAGCCGAGCGACACGCCGGCCTCCTGCGCGATGCGCCGGTTGGTCACGCCCGCGACACCGTCGTCACCGATGATCCGCAGCACGGCCCCGATGATCCGCTGCCTGGTCTCCGTCATGCCGTCATTGTCCGGCATGGGACGACCCGGCGGATCCACGGTACTGTTCGTTCGAACGAACAGTTTCGGGAGGGCGCATGCGGGTGACGGGGACGACGGTGTTGCTGACCGGCGCGACGGGCGGGATCGGGCAGTCGATCGCGCGGGCCTTCGCCCGGCGCGGGGCGAAGCCGGTGCTGACCGGGCGGAAGGCGGAGGAGCTGGCGCGGCTCGCGGAGGAGGTCGGCGGCCGGGCCGTGGCGGCCGACCTGTCCGATCCGGAGGGCGTCCGGCGGCTGGTCGAGGAGGTCGGGTCGGTGGACGTGGTCGTCGCCAACGCGGCGCTGCCGGCCGGCGGCCCGTTGCTGGACTTCACGCCGGAGGAGGTCGCGCGGGCGTTGGCGGTGAACCTGGAGGCGCCGATCGCGTTGGCCCGCGCCCTGGCGCCGGCCATGGTGGACGCCGGGCGCGGGCACCTGGTGTTCGTGGGGTCGTTGGCGGGCAAGGTGGCGTCCGCGCACAGCTCGCTCTACAACGCGACGAAGTTCGGGCTGCGCGGCTTCGCGCTGGGGCTGCGGGAGGACCTGCGCGGCACCGGCGTCGGCGTGTCGATCGTGCAGCCGGGGTTCGTGCGGGACGCCGGGATGTTCGCCGAGACCGGCGCGAAGCCGCCCGCCGGGGTGCGGACCGTGTCGCCCGGCGAGGTCGCGGACGGCGTGCTGGACGCCATCGAGCGGGACCGGGCCGAGGTGAACGTCGCGCCGCCGGAGCTGCGGGTGGCGAGCGTGCTGGGCGGCGCGTTCCCGGCGTTCTCGTCGGGGTTGCAGCGGCGGTTGGCGAGCGACGAGCTGATGCGCCGGCTGAGCGCGGCCAACCGGGGCAAGCGGTGACGGCCCCGGCGATCCCGCACCCGCGGTGGCGGGTGCCGTTCCTGGGTGACGTGCTGGGCGCCGACCGGCGCACCCCGGTGCAGGACACGATGCGGCTGGGCCGCGAGCTGGGGCCGATCTTCACCCGGCGGTTCCTGGACCGGGAGGTCGTGTTCGTCGGCGGGGCGGACCTCGCCGCGGACCTGGCCGACGAGTCGCGGTTCGCCAAGCACCTCGCGCTCGGCGTGGAGGCGTTGCGGGACGTGGGCGGGGACGGGCTGTTCACCGCCTACAACGACGAGCCGAACTGGAAGGCGGCGCACGAGGTGCTGCTGCCCGCGTTCACGCAGAGCGCCATGCGCGCCTACCACCCGACCATGGTGGACGTGACCGCGCAGCTGGTGGCGAAGTGGGACCGGGGCGGCGAGGTGGACGTCTCCGCCGACATGACGAAGCTGACCCTGGAGACGATCGGCCGGGTCGGCTTCGGGTACTCGTTCGAGTCGTTCTCCCGCGCCGACACCCACCCGTTCGTGCGGGCGATGACCGGGTCGTTGCGGCACGCGCAGCGCAGGAACTTCACGTTCCCCCTGGTGGCCCGGCTGTTCGGGCGCGCGGCGGAGGAGCGGTACCGGCGGGACCTGGCCTTCCTCGCCGAGGTCGTGGACGAGGTGGTGCGGTCGCGGCGCGGGTCGGGCGGGTCGGACCTGCTCGGGCTGATGCTGGCGTCCGGCGAGCTGGACGAGGTGAACATCCGCAACCAGGTGATCACCTTCCTGATCGCCGGGCACGAGACGACGTCCGGCGCGCTGGCGTTCGCGTTGTACTACCTCTCGCGGCACCCCGAGGTGGCGGAGAGGGCGCGGGCCGAGGTGGACGCGGTGTGGGGATCGGCGGACGTGCCGGAATTCGAGCAGGTGCCGAAGCTGCGGTACGTGCGGCGGGTGCTGGACGAGGCGTTGCGGCTGTGGCCGACCGCGCCGGGGTTCGCGCGGGAGGCGCGGGCGGACACCGTGCTCGGCGGGCGGTACCCGATGCGGGCGGGCCAGTGGGCGCTGGTGCTGCTGCCGCTGGTGCACCGCGACCCGGCGGTGTGGGGGTCGCCGGAGGCGTTCGACCCCGACCGGTTCGCGCCGGCGGCCGTCCGCGCCCGGCCCGCGCACGTCTACAAGCCGTTCGGGACCGGGGAGCGGGCGTGCATCGGGCGGCAGTTCGCGCTGCACGAGGCGACGCTGGCGCTCGGCACGGTGCTGCGGCGGTACGAGCTGGAGTCCTCGCCCGACTACGAGCTGGCGGTGGCGGAGATGCTGACGCTGAAGCCCGCCGGGTTCACGGTGACGCCCCGGCGTCGGTGAAGCCCTCGGCCCGGCGCCGCGCCGCGCCGAGGTCGGTCCCGGTGGCCGCGGTGTGGCCGTCGGGGCGGACCAGGGCGTCGCCCTCGACGGTGAAGCCGGGGCCGTAGCGGTGGCTGTCCGGGCGGAGTGCGCCGTCGCCGTTGGTGGTGAGGGGCGAGTCGCGGTAGGCGAACGGCTCGAACATCCGGCCCGAGTCGATCTCCTCGGTGACGCCCTGCTCCAGCACGCGGCGGCGGTGGGCCCGCTCGGCCTCGGTCCGGGGCACCAGGAAGCGCATGGTCTCGCCGGTGACGCGCAGGTTCTCGTCGGCGGCCGCGGCGCGTTCCAGGTGGTAGGACTCCAGCAGGAGCGGCCCTGCCCCGCCGGCGCGGTCGAGGGCGATCTTCCACGCGGCGTTGTCGGCGTCGCAGAGCCCGGAGTTGAGGCCCCGCGCGCCGAACGGGCTCATCACGTGCGCGGCGTCGCCCGCGAGCAGGACCGGGCCGACGCGGAAGCGGGCGGCGCGGCGCTGGTGGAAGCGGTACGTGGACCGCCAGAGCACCTCGTGGGGCCGGTCGCCGGTGACCGCGCGCACGTGCGCGTCGGTCAGCTCGAAGCCCTCGGGCACCTGCCAGTCGACGCGGTGCACGCCGTCCGGCTGCGGGTGCACGAGCACCTGGCGGCCGGGGTGCCACGGCGGGTCGAAGTAGAAGCGGCGCTCCGGCTCCCGGTGGCCCAGGTCCACCCGGATGTCGGCGATGACGAACCGGTCGCGGAACGAGTGACCCTCGAACGGGATGCCGAGCAGCGCGCGGACGGTGGAGTGGCCGCCGTCGGCCGCCACGCAGTGCGTGCCCTCGTGCGTCCCGTCGGTCGTGCGCACGGTGACGTGGTCGGTGAGCCGGATGCCGACGACCTCCTGCCCGAAGCGCAGGTCGACGAGCGGGCTGGCGGCGGCCTGCGCGTGCAGGATCCGCTCCACGGTCGTCTGCGGGGTGTTGACGAACGGCGGGAAGCGGCCCTCGGCGCGCGGCAGCTCGACGGTGAGCACCTCGCGGTCGCGGTAGTACGTCCGGCCGCGGTACCAGGTGACGCCCGCGTCGACCACGGCCTGGCCGACGCCGACCCGTTCGAGGATGTTCAGCACGTCCCGGTGCACGCAGATCGACCGGCTGCCCGCGGCCACCCGGCGCGCCGAGGACTCCAGCACGGTCGTCGGCACGCCCGCCCGGGCCAGCAGCAGCGCGGCGGTCAACCCCACCGGACCCGCGCCGACCACCAGCACCGGTATCACCGCAGGGCCTCCCACACCTCGCGGTCCCGCGCCGCGGTCCAGATGCGCGGCCAGTCCACGCCGTCGCACTCGTCCCAGTACCGCTGCACGTTGAACGGCAGGCAGTGCTCGAAGATCGGCCACCGGCCGTAGCGCGGCGCGAGGGCGGCGTGCGCGGCCTCGAACGCGTCCTTCACCGTGCCGCCGCCGACGTGCACCGTGCCGACCGTGCGGCGCAGCTCGTCCAGGAAGTGCCGGGACTGCGCGATGGCCGCGTCGACCTCCGCCCGGTCGCGGGCCGGCGCGCCGCGTCCGCCGACCAGCTGCTCCGCGCCCAGGGCGGCCACCCGGTCCAACGTCGAGGTGGCCCACTCGTCGTGGAACGCGTCCCCGGTGTAGAGCGCCGCCCGCGACTCGACCAGGTCCCCCGCGAACAGGATCCGCTGGTGTGGCAGCCAGGCCACGATGTCGCCCGCCGTGTGGCCGCGTCCGCAGTGGCGCAGCTCCACCTCGCCCCGGTCGCCGCCGAGCGGGATGGTGAGGCGGTCGGAGAACGTGACGGTGGGCCAGGTCAGGCCGGGGATGCCCGCCGGCTCCTCGAACAGCCGGGGCATCCGGCCGTACTCGCTCAGCCAGTCCTCGCGGCCGCGTTCGGCGATCAGCGCCCTGGTGTTCTCGTGCGCGATGACCTCGGCCGCGCCGAACGCGCTCGCGCCCAGCGTGCGGACCGCGTGGTAGTGGCTCAGCACGAGGTGGCGGACGGGTTTGTCGGTGTGCTCGCGGAGCCGGTCGAGCCAGCGCCGGGCGGCCTTCGGCGTGGCCCGGGCCTCGATGCAGACCAGGAAGTCCTCGCCCTCGATCGCGCCGACGTTCGGGTCGCCCTCGGCGGTCAGGGCGTACACGCCGTCCGCGAGCCGGACGAACTTCTCGCGCTTGGGCTCGAGGTCGGCGCTGGACGCGAACGGCTTCGGTGCCACACCACCCACCATAGGGTCGGTGACGTCGTCCTCACCCCCGCGACCGGCAACCACAACCCGCCCGGCGCAGCGACCGCACCCACCCGCCGGCCAACGCCACCCGGTCCCGCCCGCCTACTCGACCTCCACGATCGGCAACCGCAGCGCACCCGGCGCGCCGGCCGGCACGGCGGGGTGGCGCGGCGGCACCGGGGCGAGCCGCCGGTAGCCCGCCGACTGGTCGGGTCGCCGGTCCGGCTCGCCCTTGTTCGGCCACAGCGCGAACGCGCGCTCCGCCTGCGCGGTGATGGTCAGCGACGGGTTCACGCCCAGGTTCGCCGAGATGGCCGCGCCGTCCACCACGGACAGGCCCGGGTAGCCGTACACCCGGTGGTAGGGGTCGATGACGCCGCCGGCCGGGTCCGAGCCGATCGGGCAGCCGCCGATGAAGTGCGCGGTGAGCGGGACGTTGAACAGCTCGCCCCAGGTGCCGCCCGGGATGCCGTCGATGTGCCGGGCCGCGAGCAGGTTCGCCCGGTGGCCCGCCTCGATGAACGTCGGGTTCGGCTGCCCGTGCCCCTGCTTCGAGGTGAACCTGCGCCGGAACAGGCCCTTCTTGGTGAACGTGGTGATGGAGTTGTCGAGGCTCTGCATCACCAGCAGGATCACCGTCCGCTCGCTCCACCGGCGCACGGACATGAGCCGCGCCAGCCGCAGCGGGTGCCGGACCGCCTGGGCGAGGAACTGCACGACGCGCGGCGTCGACTTGGCGCCGTCCGTGGCCAGCGTCTGGAGCAGCCCCATCACGTTGCTGCCCTTGCCGTAGCGGACCGGCTCGATGTGGGTCTGCTCGTCCGGGTGGATGGACGACGTGATGGCCACGCCCCGGCTGAAGTCGCGCTCCTCGTCCACGGTGAACCGGGCCGCGCCGATGATCGACTCGGAGTTGGTCCGGGTCAGCTCGCCGAGCCGGGGCGACAGCGCGGGCAGCGCGCCCTCGTCCCTCATCCGGTGCAGGAGCTGCTGGGTGCCCCACGTGCCGGCGGCCAGCACGACCTGGCCCGCGGTGATCGTGCGCCGGCCCCTGCGCAGCTTGCCGCCGGTCCGCCGGGTGCCGACCGCCCACGTGCCGTCCGGGGCCTGGCGCAGGTCGGTCACGGTGGTCAGCGGCAGCACCTGCGCGCCGTTGCGCTCGGCCAGGTACAGGTAGTTCTTGACCAGGGTGTTCTTCGCCCCGACCCGACAGCCCGACATGCACGCGCCGCACTGCGTGCAGCCGGTCCGGCTGGGGCCCGCGCCGCCGAAGTACGGGTCCTCGGCGGTCCGGCCCGGCTCGCCGAAGAACACGCCGACCGGCGTCGGGTGGTAGGTGTCGGCCACGCCCATGTCCTCGGCGACCTGCCGCATCACCACGTCCGACGGCGTCGTGGTCGGGTTCTCCACCACGCCGAGCATCCGGCTCGCCTGGTCGTAGAACGGCGCCAGCTCGGCTTCCCAGTCGGTGATGTGCGCCCACTGCCGGTCGGCGTAGAACGGCTTGAGCGGCCGGTACAGCGTGTTCGCGTAGACCAGCGACCCGCCGCCGACCCCCGCCCCGGCCAGCACCATCACGCTGCGCAGGGCGTGGATGCGCTGGATGCCGTAGCAGCCCAGCGCCGGCGCCCACAGGTAGCGCCGCAGGTCCCAGGACGTCTCGGCGAACTCGTCGTCGGCGAACCGGCGGCCGGCCTCGATGACGGCCACCCGGTAGCCCTTCTCGGTGAGCCGGAGGGCGGCGACGCTGCCGCCGAAGCCCGAGCCCACCACCACGACGTCGTAGTCGGTGTTGTTACCGGCGAGTTCACCCATGGTCGCGACATTAGGCGTAACTCGCGGTAACAGCTAGTTCTCAATCGGTTCAGACGCGACCGTCAACCCCTGATGGTGAGGCCGACCTTCTGGAACTCCTTCAGGTCCGAGTAGCCGGTCTTCGCCATCGCCCGGCGCAGCGAGCCGAACAGGTTCGTCACGCCGCGCGGGTCCACCGACGGGCCGAACAGCAGCTTGCGCAGGTCGACGACCTGGTCCACGCCGGTCGACACGTGGCTGCGCGGCACCGACGGGTGCGCCGACGCGGCCGTCCAGTACAGGCCCTGGCCCGGCGCCTCGGACGCCGCCGCCAGCGGCTCGCCCAGCATCACCGCGTCCGCGCCGCACGCGATCGACTTGGCGATGTCGCCGCTGGTCAGCACGCCGCCGTCGGCGATCACGTGCACGTACCGGCCACCGGTCTCGTCCAGGTAGTCCCGGCGCGCCGCGGCGGCGTCGGCGATGGCCGTGGCCATCGGCACGCCGATGCCGAGCACCGAGTCCGTCGTGGTCACGCCCGGCGTGTAGCCGTAGCCGACGATCACGCCCGCCGCGCCCGTGCGCATCAGGTGCATCGCGGTCCGGTAGTCGCCGACGCCGCCCGCGATCACCGGGATGTCCAGGTCGGCGATGAACGACTTGAGGTTCAGCGGCTCGCCGTCGCGCGACACGTGCTCGGCGGAGATGATCGTGCCCTGCACGACCAGGATCTCCACGCCCGCCGCCAGCAGGTCCGGGGTCAGCTCGGCCGCCCGCTGCGGGCTGACCCGCACCGCGACCGTGACGCCCGACTCGCGCACCTGCTTGATCGCCTCGGCGATCAGGTCCACCCGCACCGGCGCGGCGTGCAGCTCCTGGAGCACCTTCACCGGCGCGGCCGGGTCGTCGGTGTCCTCCACCGCCTGCACCAGCCGGAACAGGGCCTCCTCCACGTCGCCGTGCCGGGCCCACAGGCCCTCCGCGTTGAGGACGCCCAACCCGCCCAGCTCGCCGATCGCGACCGCCGTGCCCGGCGACACGATCGCGTCCGTCGGGTGGGTGATCAGGGGGATCTCGAAGCGGTAGGCGTCGATCTGCCACGCCGTCGAGACGTCCTTCGAGGACCGGGTCCTGCGGGACGGGATGATCTCGAGGTCGTCCAACTCGTAGGCCCGCCTCGCGGTCCGGCCCATGCCGATCTCGACCAGATCGCGCACCTTAAACGTCCTTCCGTGGAGCCAGCGGAACCCGGGAACCCTAGCCCAAGGCGATCCGGATCAGCGGGTCGTGTAGTTGGGGGCCTCGACGGTCATGGTGATGTCGTGCGGGTGGCTCTCCTTCAGCCCGGCCGCCGTGATCCGCACGAGCTGCTTGCGCTGGAGGTCGGCGACCGTCTTCGAGCCGGTGTAGCCCATCGCCGCGCGCAGGCCGCCCACGAGCTGGTGCACCACCGACGACAGCGGACCCCGGAACGGCGTGCGGCCCTCGATGCCCTCCGGCACCAGCTTGTCCTCGGACAGCACGTCGTCCTGGAAGTAGCGGTCCTTCGAGTACGACTTGCCCTCGCCGCGGCCCTGGAGCGCGGCCAGCGAGCCCATGCCGCGGTAGGTCTTGAACTGCTTGCCGTTGACCAGCACCAGCTCGCCCGGCGACTCGGCCGTGCCCGCGAGCAGGCTGCCGAGCATGACCGCGCTCGCGCCCGCCGCGATCGCCTTGGCGATGTCGCCGGAGTACTGGATGCCGCCGTCGCCGATCACCGGCACGCCCGCCGGCGCGCACGCCAGGCTGGCCTCGTAGATGGCGGTGATCTGCGGCACACCCACGCCCGCGACGACGCGCGTGGTGCAGATCGAGCCGGGGCCGACGCCGACCTTCACGCCGTCCGCGCCCGCGTCCACCAGCGCCTGCGCGCCCGCGCGGGTGGCCACGTTGCCGCCGACCACGTCGACCTCGTCGCCCAGCTCCTTCTTCACCCGGGCGACCATCTCCAGCACGTTGCGCTGGTGGCCGTGCGCGGTGTCGACCATGATCACGTCGACGCCCGCCTCGGCCAGCGCCATCGCCCGCGCGAAGCTGTCCTCGCCGACGCCGATCGCGGCCGCGCACAGCAGCCGGCCGTCCGGGTCCTTCGAGGCGTTCGGGTACTGCTCGGTCTTGACGAAGTCCTTGACCGTGATCAGGCCGCGCAGCTTGCCGTCGCCGTCCACGATCGGCAGCTTCTCCACCTTGTGCCGGCGCAGCAGGCCCAGCGCGGCCTCCGCCGACACGCCGACCTGGGCGGTGACCAGCGGACCCTTGGTCATCACCTCGCTGACCTTGCGCGAGTGGTCCACCTCGAACCGCATGTCGCGGTTGGTGATGATGCCGACGAGCTTGCCGCTCGCGTCCGTCACCGGCACGCCGGAGATGCGGTAGCGCGCGCACAGCTCGTCGACGTGGCGGATCGTGTCGTCCGGGGTGCAGGTGACCGGGTCGCTCACCATGCCCGCCTCGGACCGCTTCACGGTCTCCACCTGGCGGGCCTGCTCCTCCAGGGACAGGTTGCGGTGCAGCACCCCGATGCCGCCCTGGCGGGCCATCGAGATCGCCATCCGGCCCTCGGTCACGGTGTCCATCGCGGCCGAGGCCAGCGGCACGCGCAGCGTGATGTTGCGCGACAGCTTGGTGCTGGTGTCCACGCCGCTCGGCACGATCTCCGACTCGTCGGGCAGCAGCAGTACGTCGTCGAAGGTCAGTCCCAGCATGGCGAACTTGGGCGGGACTCCGTCAGCGTTGAGCTCGCTGGTCATGGCGGCTGGCTTGCCTTCCGTCGTGCGGCGAACGCGCCGCCGCGGATCGGGTTTCCACAGGCGGCGATGGGTTCAGGTCATGGTATCTGGACGGGGTCGGGGGTCGGCCCGGTACCGTGCGGGGTCGTGCCGCACGACGCGTTGCCACCAGACCCGTTCGCGGGCGACCCGGAGGACCCGGCGCGGGCCCTCGGCGAGCCCGACCACGACCACGACCACCCGCCGATGGACGACGCCGAGCGGGCCGAGCTGGTCGGCGACCTCAGCGACCTCGCGGTGTACCAGGCGCTGCTGGAACCGCGCGGTGTCAGGGGGATCGTGGTGGACTGCGGCGAGTGCCAGGAGCCGCACTACCACGACTGGGCCCTGCTCCGGTCGAGCCTGGAGCAGCTGCTGTCCGACGGCCGGATGCGCCCGCACGAGCCCGCCTACGACCCGGACCCGGCGGCCTACGTGAGCTGGGAGTACTGCCGCGGTTACGCCGACGGGGTCACCGCCACCGAGAGCGCCCGCTGAGATGTGACGAAGCCCGCCCCCGGGAGGGGAGCGGGCTTGGTCACACGCGTGTCAGTTGTTCGTGCCGCCGGTCGTGTCCGACCCGGTCGTCTGCTCGCCGCGGGTCTGGCCGCTGGAGGGCAGCTCGCCCGTCGTCTGCAGGGGCGGCGGCTGCGCCGTGCCGTCCGTGGGCGGCGGGACCGTCTCCGAGCTCGTCGTCGGCACGGTCGTCGTGGTCGGCACCGTGGTCGTCGTCGGCGACGTGGCCGACGGCGTCGTGGTCGTGGTCGTGGTGAGGGCCGCCGTGGTGGACGTGCCCGGCACGGACGACGTGCTCGGCGACGGCGTGGTGCTCGTCAGCTCCTGGAGCAGCGACTCGTGCGTCTGGGTCAGGTCGTCCTTGCCGTCGTCCGGCGAGACCGCGGGCAGTCCCTCGCCCGCCTTGAGCAGCGCGTCCCGCGCCTCGCTGTAGCGGCCCTCGCGCAGCGCGGCCCGCGCGGTGTCGAGGTCGCTGCGCACCGCGACGGCGGCTTCGACGGACCGGGCGTGCTCGGAGTACAGGACCCGGGTCAGGCCCCACAGCGCGTCGCCCGGCTGGGCGTCCCGCGCGACCAGGCTCATCCCGGTGAACGCGATCGCCAGCACGGCGGCGGCGCTCGCGAGGGGGATCAGGTACCGGCGCCCGCCTCGCGGCTGGGGCCGGGCGGCGGCGATCGTGGCCACCGCGGTGTCGGTGTCGACCAGCTCGGCCATCGGCGGCTGCTCGACCTCGCGCCGCCACGCCAGCAGCAGCGCGTTCAGCTCGTCCTCGACGAGCGAGTCGGGCTGGTCGCCGTCCCGGCCGCCCAGGGCGTCGAGCAGCGCGTCGTCAGCCCGGATGCCCGCGAGGTCGTCCCCCGGCCCGACCGCGTTGTCCTCGGTCAGGGTGTCTTCCGACTGCGGCGGTCTCTCATCTCGTCCGCGCACGACTTTCCCGTTGCCCTTCTCGTGCTGGTCAGCCACTCAGACCACCTCCTCCGCTGCCAACGTCTTGCGCAGGCGGGCCAGGGCGCGGTGTTGCGCCACCCGCACCGCGCCGGGCGTGGAGCCCACCGCGTCGGCGGTTTCCTCGGCCGACAGGCCGACCACCACGCGGAGCAGCAGGATCTCCCGCTGCTTCTCCGGGAGGACCTTGAGGAGCAGTGCCATTCGATCGGACAGCTCGCCCTGCATGGCGCGCTGTTCGGGACCGGCCTCCGTTTCGGGGGCGTCGGGGACCTCCGGGACCGGCTCGGACCGGTTCCGGGCTGCGGAGCGATGCGCGTCGGCCACCTTGTGCGCGGCGATCCCGTAGACGAACGCCAAGAACGGCCGACCCTGGTCGCGATAGCTGGGCAGGGCCGTCAGCACCGCGAGACACACCTCCTGGGCCACGTCGTCCGCCGAAGCGAAAGACCTCTCCTGCCTTCCGACTCGGGCGCGGCAGTACCGCACCACCAGGGGTCGGATGGATGCCAGGAGCCGCTCGATCGCGTGGCGGTCGCCATCGACGGCTGCGCCCACTTCGGCGTCCAGTCCGTCCCCCAAGTTGGTCATCGCAGACAACTGCCCTGGTGTTACGCGTAGGCGTACCGACAAAGAACAGCACGGGACGGACAACGTCCCCCGTACTGGTGATGCTCACCGTACCGGTCGCACGGCCGAATGTTCGGCAATGGGGTCCAGATGGGGTCTTTGGACCTCACCTGACCAGCCGACACGCCGTGGACGCACGGCGGCCCGGCGACGCGCGTCCACGCGTCACCGGGCCGGGCTGGAGGAAGAAGTGAAGCTGCGAACCGTCCGACGGATGCGACGGGCCCTCAGAAACCTTCGCCGCCGTGCGTCAGGACACGAGGCCGCGCCGGAAGCCGTGCGCGACGGCCTGGGCGCGGTCCCGGACGCCGAGCTTGCGGAACAAGCGCCGGGCGTGGGTCTTCACCGTGTCCTCGGACAGGTACAGCTCGCGGCCGATCTGCCCGTTGCTCTTGCCCTGGCTCATCCCGCGCAGCACCTGCAGCTCGCGCTCGGTGAGCTGGACGCCCGGGTCCGAGGGCTGGCGCGGCGCGGGCACGCTCGTGCTGGCGAGCGTGTGGGCCAGCGCGGCCACCAGCTCGGGACGCGAGGCGTCCCAGCGGAGGTAGCCACGCGCCCCGCCGGCGATCGCGGCGGCGATGCTGCCCGCGTCGTCCGGTGCGCCGAAGACGATGACGTTTGCCTGCGGGTTGGCCGAGACGAGTCGCCGGGTCGCTTCGACCCCGGTCGGGACGGCGCGCTGGGTGCCAACCAGTACGACGTCGACCGGCTGCCGAGAGAACCGAGCCAACAACTCGTCACCGTGCGCTACGCAGTCGATGCGGCTAACCCCTGGGACAGCCGACATCACGCGGGTGAGACCCTCCCGCACACTGCGCCGGTCGTCGCAAATAAGGACCGTGGTCACGGGGACTCCTTCCTGCAGCCGAGTGACGTTCCACATCCCCTATCGGACGCTAGAGGCCGAACCTTGACACGATCCGGTGCTTAATCCGTCAAGAAGTTCGTCTCAGGGTCTGCGTTCGGGGGTTCCCCGGAACGGAGCAGCGCAGTCGGGATCCACGGCGAGCGGGCCGCGAGCCGGCGGCCGATCGGGTCCGCTCGGCGCAACACGCAGCTCAGAGCGTTTTTCGCCCGTTCCTTCATGTTTTCCGTGCCCGCAATACTGCGGTCTGCCTGCGCGTTTGCCAGGACGAGGGCCGCCGGCCAGGACAACGAAAAAAGTCCCTCGCGGTCAGTGTGAGTTAGGTCACACTCCAGCAGTCGGCACCCCCGATCGACGCTTTCGGGTGTCCCCCGGACCACCAACGCCGTGCCGAGGACGAGGTCCGACTTGAGCGCGTGCCGCCTCGCCCCGGCCTCCCGCGCCACCGCCGCCGCCACCTCCGCGTGCCCCACCGCCTCCTCCGCCGACCCACCGGCCAACGCGATCTCCGCCGCCAACCACCGGTGCCTCACCCGGCTGCGCCACCCCCGGGGCTCGACGAGCCCGTGCAACCGCCGCGCCTCCCCGACCCGCCCGGCCCCGACCGCATCCGCCGCGAGCCCCAACAACGCATCGACCCGCGCACCGGCCGCATCGACGTCGTCCTCGTCCCGGCGCCCGCCACCGGGCACCATCGCCAACGCCCGCCCGTCGAGCACCCGCGCCACCGCGTGCCCACCCAACTGCCGCCGGTGCGAAGCGAGCGTCGACGCCGCCAACGACCCGAACAACCCCCCACCCCGCACCAACTCGGACAGAACCGCCACCGCCGCCGCATACCGCCCCTGCCCACCGAGCGCCACCGCCGCCAACCACCGCTCCTCCACCCCACCACCACGCAACGCCGCCCACACCTCATCCCCGGGCCGATCCCCGAACGCCACCCGCCGCAGCTCCACAACCCCTCCTCCACCCCCCACCGGCCAACCACCTGCCCTTCCCCAACAGGAGGGTTCCGACCAACGACGCAACCGGGGTTTCACCACCCACCCCCGTCATCCTGCTGATCCGCCCGTCCGGCGAGGACGCTCTTGATCTTCCGACCTTCGATCCCACCCCCTCACACCTCACAAACCGCCCTCTCCACCACATCCGCCGCCGACCCGAGGTCGTTGACCCGCTCCGCCGGCTGCGGCACCACCCCGCGCTCCCACCCGGGTCCCCCGACGAACACCCGCACCTGCTGCCGCGTCCGCGGCAACCCCGCCACGACGCCCGGATCGGCGTACCGCGGCAACTGCGCCCACAGCACCACCGCCGCCGGCGCGGTCCGCCGCACCGCCGCCGCCAGGGCGTCCGCCGGCAGCGCCGCCCCGAGCTGCCGCACCCCGACCCCGCGCCGCCCCAGCACCGCCGCCAACGCGTACAGCGGCAGGTCGTGCCGCTCGTCCGGCGCGCACGCCAGCAGCACGGGCCGGTGGTTGCGCGGCTGCGCCACCACCGGCGTCGCCCGGACCAGCGCCGCCAGCACGCACGCCTCCACCAGGTGCGACACCTCCACCCCGGCCCCGGAGTGCTCCCACCTCGCCGTGATGGCGGCCATCACCGGCCGCACCACCTCGTTCCACGTGGCGACCACGCCGTCGGCCTCGATCGCGTCCGCGAGCAACCCCTGCACCGCCGCCGAGTCCATCGCCAACGCCGCCCGCCCCACCCCGCGGGCCCGCCGGTTGGCCGCCTGCAGCTTCAGCCCCCGCCCACCGGCCGCTCCCGACGTCCCGTCGACCTCACCGCCCGTGACCACCGCCGACAGCGGCGCGCGCACGGGGCCGGCGAGCGCGTACTTGGCCGCCTCCGCCGACGACGCGCCGCGCAGCAGCGCCCGCTGCATCAGCTCCAAGCGCGCCACGTCGAGTGGCGCGTACCTGCGGTGTCGCCCGGTTGTGTGATCGCTGGGTCCGAGGCCGTACCGGCGGTCCCAGGTGCGCAGCGTGGCCGGCGCGACGCCGAGCCGACGCGCCACGGCCGCCACCGACAGGGTCACCGAATCCGCTGGATCTTCTTCTGCCTCAACCGTTTCCGGCTCGCCGTCCGACAGGGCGCCGGCGTGGTCGGGGGGCGTCGTCACGCGGACATCGTCCGTTCACCTGACGTCACCGGCAACTCCGTTTACCACGCCGGGAGATCACCCATCGTATGAATTGCCGTCAAAAGCCCTCACACCCCCTTGAACAAGTTTTGGCGCGGTTCTACGGTGGATCATCGTTAAGCCGAATGGAGCAGTTCTCGTCCATGGGCCAAGGAGGCGGTCTCGATGGCGGACACCCGAAGGCTTCCCGGTCCCAACGCGGATCTGTGGGACTGGCAGATGCGCGGCTCCTGCCGCGGGATGGACAGCGCGTTCTTCTTCC
The DNA here is from genome assembly GCF_053601135.1 of Actinosynnema sp. NPDC004786. Taxonomy (NCBI): domain Bacteria; kingdom Bacillati; phylum Actinomycetota; class Actinomycetes; order Pseudonocardiales; family Pseudonocardiaceae; genus Actinosynnema; species Actinosynnema sp. NPDC004786. Next base: position 44,432 of record NZ_JBSGBG010000030.1, read on the forward strand.
ACCCGGACGGGGAACGCGGACCGGCACGGGCCCGCCGGGAGGCGCGGGCGAAGGCGGTGTGCCTGTCGTGCCCGGTGTTGGAGATGTGTCGGCGGCACGCCTTGGCGGTCCAGGAGCCCTACGGGATCTGGGGCGGCCTCTCGGAGTCCGAGCGGGACAGCATCATCAAGGCGCGCAAGCGCCAGCTGACGCCTGCCTGACCGCTGCGCCCCGCCGAACGCGCGGGAGGGGCGACACCTCGCGGGTGCCGCCCCTCCCGTACGCCGTGCTCCGGGACCTCGACCCGAGGTCCGCGGCCCGGTGCGAGACCCACGACCGGGACCCACCGCCCCGGCCGCGGCCTCGACCGGCTCTCAGTGACCGTGCCCGTGCCCGTGGCCGTGACCGGCCGCCGCGGCGGGCTCCTCTTCCTTCTTCTCCACGACGGCGCTCTCCGTGGTGAGCACCATGCGGGCGATGGAAGCGGCGTTGGTGACCGCGGACCGCGTCACCTTGACCGGGTCGATGATCCCGGCCTCCAGCAGGTCGCCGTAGGACAGGGTGGCGGCGTTGAGGCCGAAGCCCCAGTCCTGCTCGCGCACCTTGTTCACCACGACCGCGCCCTCCAGGCCCGCGTTCGCCGCGATCCAGAACAGCGCCGAGCCGAGGGCCTCGCGGACGATCGCGACACCGGTCGCCTCGTCGCCGGACAGGCCGAGCCCGCCGTCGAGCACCTTGGCCGCGTGCACCAGGGCCGAACCGCCGCCGGGCACGATGCCCTCCTCGACCGCCGCCTTGGTCGCCGACACCGCGTCCTCGATGCGGTGCTTGCGCTCCTTCAGCTCGGTCTCGGTGGCCGCGCCGACCTTGATCACGGCGATGCCGCCGGACAGCTTGGCCAGCCGCTCCTGCAGCTTCTCGCGGTCCCAGTCGGAGTCGGTGGCCTCGATCTCGCGGCGCAGCTGCTCCGCGCGGGCCGCGACGTCGGCCTTGGTGCCGCCGCCGTCGACGATGGTCGTGTTGTCCTTCGACACCACGACCCGCCGGGCGGTGCCCAGCACGTCGAGGTTCGCCTCGGACAGCTTCAGGCCGACCTCGGCCGAGATGACCGTGGCGCCGGTGACGACGGCCAGGTCGTCCAGGAACGCCTTGCGGCGGTCGCCGAAGTACGGGGCCTTGACCGCGACCACGCGCAGCGTCTTGCGCAGCGCGTTGACGACCAGGGTGGACAGCGCCTCGCCCTCGACGTCCTCGGCGATGATGACCAGCGGCTTGCCGGCCTCGGCGACCTTCTCCAGGATCGGCAGCAGGTCGGCCAGCGCCGAGATCTTCTCGCGGTGCAGCAGGATGCGGGCGTCCTCGAACACCGCCTCCTGGGCCTCCAGGTCGGTCGCGAAGTGCGCCGACACGTAGCCCTTGTCGAACTGCACGCCCTCGGTGATCTGCAGCTCGGTGGCCATCGAGGAGGACTCCTCGACGGTGATCACACCGTCCTCGCCGACCTTCTCGATGGCTTCGCCGAGCAGGGCGCCGATGGACTCGTCGCGGGACGAGACGGTGCCGACCTGGGCGATGTTGTCGCGGCCCTTGACCGGGGTGGCCTTGGCCTTGAGGGCGTCCACGACGGCCTCGGCCGCGGCGTGGATGCCGACGCCCAGCGACATCGGGTTCGCGCCCGCCGCCACGTTGCGCAGACCCACCCGCACCATGGCCTGGGCCAGCACGGTCGCGGTGGTGGTGCCGTCGCCGGCCACGTCGTTGGTCTTGGTGGCGACGCTCTTGGCGAGCTGCGCGCCCAGGTTCTCGAACGCGTCGTCCAGCTCGACCTCGCGGGCGATGGTCACACCGTCGTTGGTGACCGTCGGCCCGCCGAACTTCTTGTCGAGCACGACGTGCCGCCCGCGCGGACCGAGGGTCACCTTGACCGTGTCCGCGAGCTTGTTCACACCGCGCTCGAGCGCCCGACGAGCGTCCTCGTCGAAGCTGATCTGCTTGGCCATTACCTACGCCTCTCTCGATGCGAAACGCCCCGGGAAGCCCCGGGAAGGGGTTCGCCGGGGCGCCTTGCGTGTCAGCCGAGCGTCAGTTGATGACGGCCAGCACGTCGCGGGCGGAGAGGATCAGGTACTCCTCGCCGTTGTACTTGACCTCGGTGCCGCCGTACTTGGAGTAGATGACGACGTCGCCGACAGCCACGTCCACGGGGACGCGGTTGCCCTTGTCGTCGATCCGGCCGGGGCCGACCGCGAGGACCTTGCCCTCCTGGGGCTTCTCCTTCGCGGTGTCCGGGATCACGAGGCCGGAAGCGGTCGTGGTCTCGGCCTCGCTGGCCTGGACGACGATCTTGTCCTCGAGCGGCTTGATGTTCACGCTCACCGGGCTGACCTCCACGGTCGTCGAAAGCGTTGGCAGGTTGCGTTACGGCTCCTGCCACCCCGCCGTCGCGGGGGTCGGGGCGGTTGCTGGTGCCGTGCATCTAGCACTCTACCCACGCGAGTGCCAACGCTTCAACGACCCCCCGGCACCGGCCGGGTGAAGTCGTCCACTCGTGTCACACCGCCGTTCACCTGGTCGCCAACCCGATCCGCCACGGTGTCGTGCCATGACCACCGTGACCCGACGTTCCCTGCTCATCGGCGGCGCGGCCGGTGTGGCCCTCGCCACCACCGGCGCGGGCTCCGCCAAGCTCGGCGACCCCTTCACCCTCGGCGTGGCCTCCGGCGACCCGAGTTCCGACGGCATGGTGCTGTGGACGCGCCTGGCCACCTCCCCGCTGAACGAGGACGGCCTCGGCGGCATGCCCGACCGGGTCGTGCCCGTGCAGTGGGAGCTGGCCGAGGACGAGCGCTTCCGCCGCGTGGTGCGGCGCGGCGTGGCGGCCGCCCGCCCCGAGTCCGCGCACAGCGTGCACGTGGAGACCTTCGGCCTGCGGCCCGGCCGCGAGTACTTCTACCGGTTCAAGGTGGCCAACCACCTGTCGCCGGTCGGCCGCACGCGCACCACGCCCGAGCCGTGGGTGCTCGGCCAGGACCTGACCATGTGCTTCGCGTCGTGCTCGCACTACGGCGAGGGCTACTTCACCGCGTACCGGCGGCTCGCCGAGGACCACCCGGACGTGGTCCTCCACCTGGGCGACTACCAGTACGAGTACGCGGCCAAGGCGGCGGACGTGCGCACCGTCGTCGGCCCGGAGACCCGCACGCTGGCCGACTACCGGCTGCGGCACGCCCAGTACAAGACCGACGAGGACCTTCAGTTCGCGCACTCGGTGGCGCCGTGGGTCGTGGTCTGGGACGACCACGAGACCGAGAACAACTGGGCCGACGAGGTGCCCGAGCAGCCGGACCCGGACTTCCCCGCCCGGCGCGCCGCGGCGTTCCAGGCGTACTACGAGAACATGCCGCTGCGCCGCGGCGCCCGGCCCAACGGCATCGACATGCAGCTCTACCGGCGCGTGCAGTGGGGCGGCCTGGTCAACTTCCACATGCTCGACACCCGCCAGTACCGCGACGACCAGGCGTGCGGCGACGGCTGGAAGACCTGCGCCGACGCCGGGCTGCCCACCCGGACGATCACCGGCGCGGCCCAGGAGGCGTGGCTGCTCGACGGGTTCCGCCGGTCGCGGTCGCGGTGGGACGTGCTCGGCCAGCAGGTGTTCTTCGCCGAGCGCGACCGCAAGGACGGGCCGGAGAAGGAGCTGTCGATGGACTCCTGGGACGGCTACCTGGCGTCCCGCGACCGGGTGACGCGGGGCTGGGTCGACGCGAAGGTCCGCAACGCGGTCGTGCTCACCGGCGACGTGCACGCGGCCTACGCCGCCGACATCAAGGCCGACTGGAACGACCCGGCGTCGTCGCGGACCGTGGGCACCGAGCTGGTGTGCACGTCGGTCACCTCCGGCGGCGACGGCAACGACACGGTGGACCAGGTGCAGCTGCGCAACAACCCGCACATCAAGCTGCACAGCAGGCGGCGCGGGTACGTGCGCACCAGGTTCACCGCGCGCGAGCTGCGGGCGGACTTCCGGGCGCTGCCGTACGTGCGGACGGCCGGGGCGGAGGCCACGACGCTGAAGTCGTTCGTGGTCGAGGACCGCAACCCCGGCCTGAACCCGGTCTGACCGCACCGGGGGCCGGCCCCGGCCGGCTCCCGGTCACCCCCGCAGGACGTTGATCAGGGCGGTCCAGCTGTCCTTGCCGTGCCCCGCCGCGACGGCGCGGTCGTAGAGGGACCGGACCGCCTTGGGCAGCGCGGTGTCGATCCCGGCGGCCTCGCTCGCGCCCACGACGTGCGCCGCGGTGGCGCCCATCATGGCCGCGTTGGCGAGGTCGCCGGGGTGCTCGCCGGAGTCGACGTGCCGCGCGGTCTCCTCGACGTACATCGACAGCGTGGACAGGTTGTCCACGAGGTAGGGCGCGTACCGCTCGGCCGTCACGCCCGCCGACTTCGCCAGCGCGATGCCGTGCAGCATCCCGGCCAGCGCGGTCAGGAAGACGTCGAGCTGCGCCTGGTACAGCAGTTGCGCGAGGCCGTGGTCCGCGCCGAGGTAGTCCGGCCTGCCGAGCACCGCGAGCGTGTCGGCGCACCGGTCGAACACCTCGCGCGGGCCGCTGTAGAACACGTACGCCGCCGGGTGGCCGACCATCTCGGCGTTCGCCATGACGCCGCCGACCAGCAGCTCCGCGCCCCTCCCGGCGAGCGCGGCGGCGGCCTCGCGGGTCCGGTCGGGCGTGTCCGAGCCGAGGTTGACCACGACGCGGCCGTCGAGGTCCACCCCGTCGAGGACGGCGTCCGCGGCGGCGTAGTCGGTGAGGCTGAGGACCAGCAGCCGGTTCGCCGCCACGGCGTCGGCGGCGGTCGCGGCACGGGTCGCGCCCAGGGCGACGAGGCCGTCGGCGCGGGCGGGCGTGCGGTTCCAGACCGTGGTCGGGTGACCGGCGTCGAGGAACCTGCGGACCATGGCCTGCCCCATCGGGCCGAGGCCGATCACGGTCAGCGGGGTCTTGTCGCTCATGCGTTCTCACTCCTTCGTGTCGCTACCACGGTCGTCAAGGCCGCGCACGGTCCGCTGGGGATCCGCTGGGGGTCCGCCGGTTACGGTCCGTGCGTGAGATTCGGGGTGTTGGGGCCGCTGGGGGTGTGGACGGCGGGCGGCGAGGCGGTCCGGGTGCCGGAGGCGAAGGTGCGGCTGCTGCTGGCGGACCTGCTCGCGCACGAGGGGCGGCCCGTCCCGGCGGACCGGTTGGCGTTCGACCTGTGGGGCGACGAGCCGCCCGGCAACCCGGTGAACACGTTGCAGACCAAGGTTTCCCAGCTGCGGCGGGCGCTGGAGGCGGCGGAGCCGGGCGGGCGGGAGCTGGTCGCGCACGGGCCCGCCGGGTACTCGGTGCGGGTGGACTCGTCCACTGTGGACGTTCTGCGGTTCCGGGAGCTGGTGGCGGGCGGGCGGCCCGGCGAGGCGCTGGCGCTGTGGCGCGGCGAGCCGCTGGCGGAGTTCGCCGACGCGCCGTTCCTCGCGCCGATCGTCGCGCGGTGGCAGGAGGAACGGCTGTCAGCCGTGGAAGATTTCGCTGGATCGAGTGAAATCGACCTGGCGGCGGAGGTGGCGCGGCACCCGTTGCGCGAACGGTTGCGCGCCCTGCACATGAAGGCCCTCTACCGGGCCGGTCGGCAGGTGGAGGCCCTGGAGAGCTACGCCGCGCTGCGCCGGCTGCTGGCCGAGGAGCTGGGCCTGGAACCGGGGCCCGAGCTGGTCGCCCTGCACCGCGCGATCCTGGACCACGACCCCGCCCTCGGCCCCGTCACGTCGGCGCGCACGAACCTCCCCGTGCCCGTCACGGACCTGGTCGGCCGGGACCAGGCGGTGCGGGACCTGTGCGAGCTGCCCCGGCACGCCCGGCTGGTGACGCTGACCGGTCCCGGCGGGGTCGGCAAGACGAGCCTCGCCCTGGAGGTCGCCCGGCGGGTGTCGGTGGTGGACGGGGTGTGGCTGGTCGAGCTGGCGGGCGTGGGCCGGCCCGAGCAGGTGGTGACCGCGGTGGCCGACGCGCTGGGCGTGCGCGAGGACGCGTCCGGCGCGGCGCTGGTGGAGGCGTTGCGCGACCGCGAGGTGCTGCTGGTGCTGGACAACTGCGAGCGGCTGGTCGAACCGGTCGCCGCGCTGGTGTCCCGGCTGCTGCGGGCGCTGCCGGGGCTGCGGGTGCTGGCCACCGGCCAGGAACCGCTCGGCCTGGCCTTCGAGGTGGTGTGGGCCGTGCCGCCGCTGGACGTGGCGGACGCCGTGGAGCTGTTCGCGGCCCGCGCCGCGGCCGCCGCGCCGGGCTTCGCGGTGACGCCGGCGAACGCGGCGGTGGTCGAGGCGATCTGCCGCCGGCTCGACGGGTTGCCGCTGGCGCTGGAGCTGGCCGCGACGCGGGTGCGCGGCCTCGGCGTGACCGCGCTGCTGGACCGGCTCGACGACCGGTTCCGGCTGCTGGACCGGGGCCACCGGGACGCGCCCGCCCGGCAGCGCACGCTGCGCGCGATGATCGACTGGAGCTGGGACCTGCTGGGCGACGCCGAGCGGGTCGTGCTGCGGCGGCTGTCCGTGCACGTGGACGGGTGCGCGCTGGACGCCGCCGAGGCCGTGTGCGCGGGCGGTGGCGTGGCCGCCGACGAGGTGCTGGACGTGCTCACCCGGCTGGTCGACCGGTCGCTGGTGGTGGCCCCGGAGCACACCGGCGAGCCGCGGTTCCGGCTGCTGGAGTCGGTCGCCGACTACGGGCGGGAGCGGCTGCGCGAGGCGGGCGAGCTGGACGCCGTGCGGGCCGCGCACGCGGCGTTCCACCTCGCGCTGGCCGAACGGGCGGACGCGGAGCTGCGCGGGCCGCGGCAGCTGGAGTGGCTGCACCGGCTCGACGCCGACACGGCGAACCTGCGGGCCGCGCACGACGCCGCGGGCCCGGCCGACGCGGCCCGGCTGAGCCGCGCGTTGACGTGGTACTGGTTCCTGCGCGGCCGGCTGCGGGAGGGGCGGCGGCTGATGACCGCGACCGACCCGGTGACGGTGGCGTGGCGGACCGGGTTCGGCCTCCTGCTGGGCGAGCCGGCCGAACCGGCGGCGATCTCGGGCACGGCGGGCATCGCGGACCCGGCGCAGCGGGCGCGGGCGCGGTGGTTCCTGGGCTACGCGCTGTCCACCGTGGGGGACATGCCCACCGCCGAGGAGCTGACGGGGCAGGCGTTGGCGGCGTTCGAGGAGTCGGGCGACCGGTGGGGCGTGGCCGCCGCGCACAGCGACCGGGTGAGCCAGGCGCTCGCGCGCGGCCGGGTGGACGAGGCGCGGGCGTCGGCCTCGCGGTCGGCCGAGCTGTTCGCGGCGCTGGGCGAGCGGTGGGGGCAGTTGAAGGCGTCGTTCGGGTTGGGCGTGCTGGCGCAGCTGTCCGGGGACAACGCGCGGGCTGAGGCCGTGCACCGGGACGGGCTGCGGGTGGCCGAGGAGCTGCGGTCGTGGCCGGAGGTGTCGTACAAGCTGTCCTGGCTGGGCCGGGTCGCGTTGACCGCGGGCGACCACGCGAAGGCGCGTGAGCTGCACGAACGTGCCCGTCGGGTGGCGGCGGAGCACGGGTTCTCGCCGGGTGAGGTGTACGCGGAGACCGGGTTGGCGCTGGGCGCTCGGCGGGAGGGCCGACTGGCGGCGGCCGAGGCGCACTGGGAGCGGCTGCGGCCGTGGTACCGGCAGGTCGGGTTCGAGGCCGGCGCGACGTTGATGCTGGCGGAGCTGGGGTTCGTGGCCGAGCTGCGCGGTGACGCGGCGGGGGCGGGGGAGCTGCACGCGCGGGGGTTGGCGTTGGCGCGGCAGGTCGGCGACCCGCGGGCGGTCGCGTTGGCGTTGGAAGGGCTGGCGGGCGCGCGGGCGCTGGCGGGTGACGCGAAGACCGCGGCCCGGTTGCTGGGGGCGGCGACGGCGGCGCGCGCGTCGGTGGGCGTGCCGCTGCCGCCGGGGGAACGCGGTGACGTGGACCGGATCGAGGCGGCGGCGCGTGCCGCCCTGGGCGGGCCGGTGTTCGCCGCGGCGTTCGACGCCGGGCACGCCGAAGGGCTGGACGTGCCGTTCTGAGCGTTCAACACGGGTGTTCGGAACGCAGGACACGCGCGTTCCGGACGTAGGACACGCGCGGGGGTCAGAGGATCTGGACGGTGCCCACGGGCAGGCCGGGGGTGGTGGAGAGGTCCAGCGCGGAGGGCTTCGCGCCGGCCGCGACCAGGTGCGCGCCCAGGGCGGCGATCATCGCGCCGTTGTCGGTGCACAGCCGGGGGCGCGGGACGCGCAGCTCGATGCCCGCCTCGGCGCACCGCTCGGCCGCCAGACCGGACAGGCGCGAGTTCGCGGCCACCCCGCCGGAGATCACCAGCGTGTCCACGCCCAGGTCCCGGCACGCCCGGATCGCCTTGGCGGTCAGCACGTCGGCCACCGCCTCCTGGAACGACGCGGCCACGTCGGCCAGCGGGATCTCCTCTCCCGCGCGCTCCCGCTTCTCGACCCAGCGCGCCACCGCGGTCTTCAGGCCCGAGAACGAGAAGTCGTACTTGGCGTCCCGCGGCCCCGTCAGCCCGCGCGGGAACGCGATCGCGCAGCCGTTGCCCTGCTTGGCGAGCCCGTCGATCGGCGGACCGCCCGGGTAGGGCAGGTCGAGCAGCCGCGCCACCTTGTCGTACGCCTCGCCCGCCGCGTCGTCCACGGTGGACCCGAGTTCGGTGATCTTCTCCGCCAGGCCCTCGACCAGCAGGAGCTGCGAGTGGCCGCCGGAGACGAGCAGCGCCACGCACCGCTTCGGCAGCGGGCCGTGCTCCAGGGTGTCCGCGGCGACGTGGCCCGCGAGGTGGTTCACGCCGTAGAGCGGCTTGTCCAGCGCGGCCGCGTACGCCTTGGCCGCCGACACGCCGACCAGCAGCGCGCCCGCGAGCCCCGGACCGGCGGTGACGGCGATCGAGTGCACGTCGCGCAGCGCGATCCCGGCCTTCTCCACCGCCCGGCGCATGGTGGGCACCATCGCCTCCAGGTGCGCGCGGGACGCCACCTCGGGCACGACGCCGCCGAAGCGGGCGTGCTCCTCGACGCTGGACGCGACCTCGTCGGCGAGCAGTTCCAGCGACCCGTCCGCGCCGAGCCGGACGATGCCGACGCCGGTCTCGTCGCACGAGCTCTCGATACCGAGGATCAGCCGGTCAGTCACGGTTCGCGGGCCTTCCCATCGTGTACGCGTCGGCGCCCGACGGCTGGTAGTAGCGGCGGCGGACGCCCAGGTGCTCGAAGCCGTGCGCCAGGTAGAGGTCGATCGCCCGCGCGTTGTCCGTGCGGACCTCCAGGAACACCGGCAGCCCCGCCTCGTCGGCCTTGGCCAGCAACGCGCGCAGCAGGGTCCTGCCCACGCCCGTGCCCTGGTGGTCGGCCACCACGGCGATCGTGTGCACGCTCGCCTCGAAGTCGGTCAGGCCCAGCCCGGCGTACCCGATCAGCGCGCCGTCGAGGTACGCGCCGACGTAGAAGTTGCCGTGGTCCAGCTCGCTGCGGAAGGCGTTCTCGCTCCACGGGTCGTCGCCCGGGAACAGGTCCTGCTCGATCTGCGCGCACCGCGCCGCGTCCTCGTGGCGCAGCGGCGCGATCGTCACGGTGGGGGAACTCACGCCCTCGTCACCCGCTTGCGGCCGACCGGCTCCACGGCGTCGGGCCGGCGCAGGTAGAGCGGGGTGAGCGCGGCCGGGCGGGCGCCGGCCAGCAGCTCGGCCGCCGCCGCGGCGACCAGCGACACCGGCTGGGGGTGGCGCGCCTCGACCAGCGGCAGGCCGAGCACGTCGGCGTACAGCTCCGCGCCCTCGCCGGCGGCCGCGGCCACCGCGGGCAGCTTCGCCACCAGGTCCGCGGGCCGGTCCACGTGCGGGCCGTCGGTGCGCCGGCCGGCCGCGTCGTAGGCCGCCCAGTACACCTCCTTGCGCCGGGCGTCGGTGGCGACCAGGAGCGGCTTGCCGGTGGCGGCGCCCAGCGCGATCGCGTCCGGCGTCGGCACCGGGTAGACGGGCCGGTTCAGCGCCTGGCCCAGGGCGGCGGCCGTGACCAGGCCGACGCGCAGGCCGGTGAACGGCCCCGGGCCCGAGCCGCACACGATCGCGTCGAGGTCGGACAGCCGGCGCCCGGCCTCGGCGAGCGCTTCCTGCAGGTGCGGGGTGAGCAGCTCGCCGTGCGCCTTCGCGTTCACCGTCACCCGCTGGGCGAGCAGCCGGGGGGGCGAGTCGGGGGTCAGGTCCACCACGCCGGCCGTGACGGCCGGAGTGGCGGTGTCCAAGGCGAGCACCAGCACAACTGACAAGGGTATCGGGTGGCGTGGGCAACACTTGTGTTGACGTCAACGTCAAGTCGGAGGATCGGGGACGTGCGCATCGGAGAACTGGCGCGGCGGGGTGGCACGACCACCCGGGCGCTGCGCTACTACGAGTCCCTCGGCCTGCTGCCCGCCCGGCGCGGGCCCAACGGGCAGCGGGAGTACGACGAGGACGACCTGAGGCTGGTGGCGGAGATCCGGTCGCTGGCCGGCATCGGGTTCGCCCTGGAGGACACCCGGCCGTTCGTCGAGTGCCTGCGCGAGGGCCACACCACCGGCGACTCCTGCGCGGAGTCCGTCGAGGTGTACCGGCGCAAGCTGGCCGAGCTGGACGACTGCATCGCCCGCCTCCAGGCGACCCGCGACCAGGTGCGCGCGCAACTTCAGGACGCCGAGCAGAGGAGCGGACCGTGCGGACGCTGACCGACGACGAGTTCACCGAGGCCACCCGGACGGGCACCGTCCTGGTCGAGTTCCGCGCCGACTGGTGCGGGCCGTGCCGGATGCTGGAGCCGGTGCTGGACGAGCTGGACCGCGAGCGCGACGACCTGACCGTGGTCAAGGTCGACACGGACGCGAGCCCGCGCACCGCCCGCGACCAGCGGATCATGTCCGCGCCGACGCTCCAGCTCTACAAGGACGGCGAGCTGGTGGCACAGACCGTGGGCGCTCGGCCGAAGATCCACCTGATGGCGTGGCTCGAACCACACTTGTGATGCGCACGACGACGGATGAGGTCACTGTTGGTGGATGCTGCTGCCGGCGCTGGCCTCTCCGTCGTCGAAGATCGCCCTGCGGTTCCCCGAGCGGGAGCTGACGTACGAGCAACTGGCCCGGGAGGCGCGCGCGGTCGCGCACGGGCTGGTCGGCAGGCGGCGGGTGGCGGTGTGGGCGCGGTCCACCCCCGAGACGTGCGTGGCCGTCGTCGGCGCGCTGCTGGCCGGCGTGCCGGTGGTGCCGCTCAACCCCAAGGTCGGCGAACGCGAGCTGGCGCACATCCTCGCCGACAGCGCGCCGGACCTCGTGGTGGACGACGAGCTGCCGTCCGGTCCGCCGGTGGAGCTGCCCGAGCCGGACGGCGAGGCGCCCGCGCTGATCGTCTACACGAGCGGGACGACGGGACCGCCCAAGGGCGTCGTGCTGCCCCGGCGGGCGCTGGCGACGAACCTCGACGCCCTGGCCCGCGCGTGGGCGTGGACCGCGGACGACGTGGTGGTGCACGGCCTGCCGCTGTTCCACGTGCACGGGCTGGGCGTGGGCGTGCTCGGGCCGTTGCGGCGCGGCGGGACCGTGCACCACCTCGGGTCGTTCAGCGTGCCGAAGGCCGCGGCGGCGTTGCGGGACGGCGGCACGATGCTGTTCGGCGTGCCCACCATGTACCACCGGATCGCCGCCGAACCCGAGCACGCCGAGGCGTTCGGGCGGGCCCGGCTGCTGGTGTCGGGCTCGGCCCCGCTGCCCGCGGCCGTGCACGAGCGCATCGAGCGGCTCACCGGGCAGCGCGTGGTCGAGCGGTACGGCATGACCGAGACGTTGATGAACACCAGCGTCCGCGCGGACGGCGACCGGCGGCCCGGCACCGTCGGGCTGCCGCTGGACGGGGTCGAGCTGCGGGTCGTCGGCGACGAGCCCGGCGAGATCGAGGTGCGCGGGCCGAACCTGTTCTTGGAGTACCTGAACCGGCCGGACGCCACCCGGGAGGCGTTCCGCGACGGCTGGTTCCGCACCGGCGACCTGGCCGTGGTCGACCCGGACGGCTACGTGCGGATCGTCGGCCGGCGCGCCACGGACCTGATCAAGAGCGGCGGGTACAAGATCGGCGCGGGCGAGATCGAGAACGCGTTGCTGGAGCACCCGTCCGTGGCCGAGGTCGCGGTCACCGGCGAGCCGGACGACGACCTGGGCGAACGGGTCGTGGCGTGGGTCGTCGCCCGGGGCGAGGCGCCGGCGCCGGAGGTGCTGAGCGACCACGTGGCCAGGCTGCTGTCACCCCACAAGCGGCCCCGCGTGGTCCGGTACCTGGACGCGTTGCCGCGCAACGACATGGGCAAGGTGCTGAAGCGGGAGCTGCGGTGAACCCACTGGGCTGGCCGGGCTACGAGGAGCAGCTCCGGCGGGCGCGGGAGCGGACCGGCGGCGAGGAGTCCGTGACCTGGCGGCGGGGTCCGCGCGCGGTGGAGGTCGTGTTCGACTTCCGGTTCCTCGGCGGCTCCGTGGGCACGGCGACCGGCGCGGTGATCGAGGAGGCGTTCACCGAGGCGCGGGCGGCGCGGCTGCCCGTGGTGTCGCGGATCGCCACCGGCGGCAGCCGGATGCAGGAGGGGATGCTGTCGTTGCGGCAGCTCCAGCGGGTCGCGCGGCTGTGCGCGGAGCACCGCGCGGCCGGGCTGCCGCACGTGTCCGTGCTGCGCGACCCCACCACCGGCGGCCTGTGGGCGTCGCTGGGCGCGGGCGCCGACGTGGTCGTGGCGGTGGCCGGCGCGCAGGTCGGCTTCGCGGGCAGCCGGGTGCGCCCCGTGGACGACCCCGCGTACACCGCCGAAGGCCAGTTCGCGGCCGGCACGGTGGACCTCGTCGTCCCGCCCGAGGACGTCGACGCGACCGTGGCGACGGTCCTCGCCCTGCTGGCCCGCGCCGACACCGCGCCCGCCGAGGTCCCCCGTGCGCTGGGGGCCGGGGACCTGCCGGCGGACGGGTGGAGCGCCGTGCGGCGGGCACGCGCCCCGGAACGCCCCCGTGCGGCGGCCTACCTGGACGACTACTTCGACCTGCGCGTGCCGCTCGGCGGCGACCGGGCCGGCGGCGTGGACCCCGGGATGCTGTGCGGCATCGGGCGGCGGGCAGGGCGGGCGATCGCGTACGCCGCGCAGACCGGCGCCGCCACCACGCCCGCCGGGTTCCGCACCGCCGCGCGGGTGATCCGGTTGGCCGGGCGGTTCGGGCTGCCGGTGCTGACGCTGGTGGACACGCCGGGCGCGGCGAACGACCCGGCGGCGGAGCGCGCCGGGGTCGGCGCGGCCATCGCGGACCTGTTCGCGGCCGTTGCCGAGGCCCCGGTGCCGATCACCACGCTGGTCGTCGGGGAGGGCGGGTCCGGTGGCGCGCTGGCGCTGTCGTCGCCGGAGCGCACGTGGATCGCGCCGGACGCCTACTTCTCGGTGATCGCGCCGGAACTGGCGGCGGCGATCCTGAAGCGGGACGACGTGCGGCGGCTCGCGGACGATCTCCGGTTGAGGCCGCAGGACCTGGTCGAGTTGGGCGTGGTTCGCGGGATCGCGGAGCCGGGGAGCGCCTGAAAGCGTCCTCGCCCCCGGATCAGGCGGGCAACTCCCGGTCGACCCACGCCCCGTGCGGGTGCAGGTGCGCGATCCGCACGTCGTCGTCCCGCCGTTCCAGCCTGATCAGCAGGTGGTCCTCCGACAACCGCTCCGCCGCGCCCTCGCCCCACTCGACGGCCACCACGGCATCCACCAGATCCGTGTCCAGGTCGAGGTCGTCCAACTCGTCCAGGTGACCACCGATCCGGTACGCGTCCACGTGCACCAACGGCACACCGCGACCACCGGGCGCGGGCTCGTGGACGCGCGCGATCACGAACGTCGGCGAGCTGACCCGGCCCGCCACGCCCAACCCGTCGGCCAGGCCGCGCACCAGCGCCGTCTTGCCCGCGCCCAACGGGCCGGACAGCAGCACCAGGTCACCGGCCCGCACCAGACCACCCAGCCTGCGCCCGAACTCCTCGGTGTCGTGCACCTCGGGGAGCGTCACGCTCACGCTCGTCGCCACCACTGCCGCCCGCTTCCCGACCGTTCGGCGGCACTGCGCCGAACCAGTCCGACCAGGTGCCCGGTGACCAGGTCGGGTTGTTCCAACATGAGCATGTGGCCCGCCCCCGGCACGCGGACCAGTTCGCCGTGCGGCATCTCCTCGGCCATCCGCTCGGCGTGCGAGAACGGCGTCAGCCTGTCCGCGTCCCCGCTGATCACGAGCACCTCGCAGTGCCGCAGGCCGGCCAGCGCCTTGTAGCGGTTGTGCGTGCCGAGCGTCTCCAGGAACTCGGTGAGCACCTGCACCGTGGTGCTGTTGATCATCTTGGCCATCAGGTCGACCAGCGACGGGCTGACCGGGCCGCTGCCGAACGCCAGCGCCCGGATCCCGCTCCACGTCAGCGTGGACGCGCGCCGCCGCACCCACTCCACCAGCCCCGGCTGGAGGCCGGCGAGCCGACCCACCCCCAGCGTCACCGGGTTGTAGCGCGACAGCACCGACTTCGGCAGGCCCGCGCCGCCGACCGCGCCGGCCGCCGTGCCGACGAGCGCGACGCCGCGCACCCGGTCGGCGAACAGCTCCGGCCGCTGCTCCGCCAGCGCCATGATCGTCATGCCGCCCATGGAGTGGCCGACCAGCACGAGCGGGCCGTCGGGCGCGACCGAGCGGATCACCGCGTCGAGGTCCCGGGCGCACTGCTCGATGGTGCTGCCCTCGGCCGTGGACCGGCCCGACCGGCCGTGGCTGCGCTGGTCGTAGAGGACCTGGCGGACCCGCGGCCCGGTGAGCGCGGCCAGGTCGCGGCGCTGGAAGTGCCAGCAGCGGCGGTCCAGGGCGAAACCGTGCACGAGGACGACCGTGACCTCGGGTTTCCCGCCGTCGTCCGGGTCGACCTCCTCCGTCGACAGCGGCACGCCGTCGTCCGCCGCGACGGTGGACTCGCGGGTCGGGGTGAGGCGGCCCAGCGGTTCGTCGGCGAGCGGGTCGGCGAGCAGGCGGTCGTGCGAGACCTTCTTCTGGTTGGCGGCCACGCCCACCGCGACACCGGTCGCAGCGGCGCCGAGGATGCCGCCGGCCCAACCGACGGCCTTCCACACCGTGTTCACCAGCGTGTCCCCACGTACTTCCGGGTGACACGCGGTCGGTACATGCCGGTGACGATCTCGTAGTCGATGGTGCCGGTCTTGTCGGCCCACTCGCGGGCCGTCGGCTCACCGCGGTCGCCCGCGCCGAACAGCACGACCTCGTCGCCCTCGACCACCGCGTCGTCGCCGCAGTCCACCACGACCTGGTCCATGCAGACCCGGCCGACGACCGGGCGGCGACGGCCGGCCAGCCAGACGTCCATGCGGTGGGAGAGGCTGCGCGGCACGCCGTCGGCGTACCCGACGGGCACCAGGGCGAGGGTCGTGTCGGTGGTCGCGGTCCAGCTCAGGCCGTAGGACACCGACTCACCGGCCGGGATGCGCTTGACCAGGGCGACCGAGGACCGGAACGTCATCACGGGGCGCAGGTCGGTCGGCGCCGGCACGGGGTTCAGGCCGTAGATCGCGATGCCCGGCCGGACCAGGTCCAGGTGCAGGTCGGGGCGCGTGAGGAGGGCGGCCGAGTTGGCGATGTGCCGGCGCGGGTCCAGGCCCGCGGCGACGGCTTCGCGGTAGGCGTCGTCGAAGCGCTCGGCCTGGGCGTCGGTGGCCCGGTGGCCGATCTCGTCCGCCACGGCCAGGTGAGACCAGATCGAGTGAACTTCGACGTTGTGGGTCTTGGCGGCCCGCTCGACCAGCTCCGGCCAGTCGGCGGCCGGGCACCCGTTGCGGGACAGGCCGGTGTCGATCTTGAGGTGGACGCGGGCCGTCCGACCGGCCTTGTCCGCCGCCGCCGAGATCGCCTCCAGCTGCCCGAGGGAGGACGCGGCCAGGTCGACGTCCTGCTCGACGCCGGGCGCGTAGTCGGTGCCGGGCGGGTCGAGCCAGGCGAGGATGGGCGCGGTGATCCCGGCCGCGCGCAGCGCGAGGGCTTCGGCGAGGGAGCAGGAGCCCAGCCACGTCGCGCCCGCCTCCACGGCCGCTCTGGCCACCTCCACCGCGCCGTGCCCGTACCCGTCCGCCTTGACGACGGCCATCGTGTCGGCGGTCGGCGCGAGGGCGTCGAGGTGGGCGACGTTGTGCCGGAGGTTGTCGAGGTCGATCACGACCTCAGCGCGAGGAGCAGCCATAACGCCGTTCATGGTGACACAACCACCCCACCCTCGATCGCGCGTGTCCTACGTCCGGAACGCGCGTGTCCTACGTCCGCGTACCCCGAGTTGAACGCTCGGAACGCGGCCGCTGCACCTGAGCGTTCAACTCGGGTGTTCCGAACGTAGGACACGCGTGACGCGAACGTAGGACACGCGGGGGTTAGAGCGGGCGGACGGCCCGGATGGCGTCGGGGATCGCGGCCAGCAGCGAGGTGGCCGGGATCGGCGCGCCGTCGGCGGCCAGCTCGGCCGCGAGGACGTGCACCTTCGCGGCGCAGCCGGCGGCCAGCACCGGGTCGAGGCCGGCGGCGAGCAGCGAGCCCAGCACCCCGGACAGCACGTCCCCGGAACCGGCGGTCGCGGCCCACGACGACCGCGCCCGGTTGACCAGCACCCGTCCGTCCGGCCCGGCGACGACGGTGGCGTGCCCCTTCAGCAGCACGACGGCGTTGAACCGCTCCGCCGCCTTCCGCGCGGCCGTCACCCGATCAGGGCCGACCGGCCCGGCCAACCGCTCGTACTCGCGGTCGTGCGGCGTCAGCACCAACGGCGTGTCGGGGTCGCGCGCGTCCCACAGGTCCGGGTTGTTGGCCAGCATGGTGATCGCGTCGGCGTCCGCGCACACCGGCACGCCCGCCTCCAGCACCGTCCGCAGGACGGCCTCCGACCCGAGCCCGGTGCCCAACCCCGGCCCCACAACCCACGCCTGCACGCGGCCCGCGTCCGTGATCGACCCGGTGCAGATCGCCTCCGGCCACCGCGCCCGCACGGGCTCCGCCGCCGCACCGGCGTACCGCACCAGGCCCGACGTGGCCAGCAACGCCGCACCGGTCGCCAGCACCGCCGCGCCGGGGTAGGTCGCCGAACCGGCCGCGATGCCCGTCACGCCCTGCGTGTACTTGTCGTCCTCGGCCCCCGGCACCGGCCACGCCGCGCCGACGTCGTCCACGTCCAGCTCGACCAGGTCCGGCCCGTGCAGCTCGCCGGCCAGCCCGATGTCGACCAGCCGCACGTCCCCGCAGTCGGCCAGCGCGTGCACGGGCTTGAGGCAGCCGAACGTCACGGTGGTGTGCGCGCGCACCGCCGGTCCGGGGATCGCGCCCGTGTCGGGGTCGATGCCGCTGGGCAGGTCCACCGACAGCACGGGCGCGTCGAGGTGCGCCACGTGCTCGGCGGCGTCCGGGCGCAACGGGCCGCGCGCGGACAGCCCCACGATCCCGTCGATCACCAGGTCGACGGCGCGCAGGCGGTCGACCACCCGACCGCCGACGCGACGGAACGCAGCCAAGCCCTCCGCGTGCACGCGATCAGGCGACAGCAGGACAGCGGACACAGCCACGCCGCGTTTGCGCAGGTAGTACCCCGCCCACAGCGCGTCACCACCGTTGTTGCCCGCGCCGACGAGCAGGCCGACCCGACGCCTCCCGGCCAGCAGCTCCGCCGCGACGACCGCCACGCCGAACGCCGCCCGGCGCATCAGCGCGCCGGCCGGCACGACCGCCATGACGCGCTCTTCCGCCGCCCTGACCCGATCCGTCGTCCACAGACCCCGCATGGGGCCAAGCCTGCCCTACTCGACCGTGACGGACTTGGCGAGGTTGCGCGGCTTGTCCACGTCGTAACCGCGGCTGCGGGCGATCTCCGCGGCCAGCACCTGCAGCGGCACGGTGGAGATCAACGGCTGGAGCAGCGTCGACACCGCCGGCACCTCGATCAGGTGATCCGCGAACGGGCGAACCGTCTCGTCACCCTCTTCAGCGATCACGATCGTGCGCGCACCTCGTGCCTGGATCTCCGAGATGTTCGACACGAGCTTCGAGTGCAGCACCGCTCGGCCCTTCGGCGACGGCATCACCACGACCACCGGCAGGTCCTCCTCGATCAACGCGATCGGACCGTGCTTCAGCTCGCCCGCCGCGAAGCCCTCGGCGTGCATGTAGGCCAGTTCCTTGAGCTTCAACGCGCCTTCGAGCGCCACCGGGTAGCCGACGTGGCGGCCGAGGAACAGCACCGCCTTCGAGTCGGCCAGCTCGCGGCCGAGGGCGCGGACCTGCTCGACCGTGCCCAACACCTTCTGCACGGCGTCCGGCATGGCCTCGAGCTGGTGGAACTCCTGCGCCACCTCGTCGGGGTACTTCGTGCCGCGGGCCTGCGCCAGCGCCAGGCCGACCAGGTAGTTCGCCGCGATCTGGGCGAGGAACGCCTTGGTCGAGGCGACGCCGATCTCCGGGCCGGCGTGCGTGTAGAGCACGGCGTCGGACTCGCGCGGGATCTGCGCGCCGTTGGTGTTGCACACCGCCAGCACGCGCGCCTTCTGCGACCGTGCGTGCCGGACAGCCTCCAACGTGTCAGCGGTTTCACCCGACTGGGAGACGGCGACGACGAGCGTGTCCCGGTCCAGCACGGGGTCGCGGTAGCGGAACTCGCTGGCCAGCTCGACCTCGACGGGCAGTCGCGTCCAGTGCTCGATGGCGTACTTGGCGACCAGGCCGGAGTGGTAGGCCGAGCCGCAGGCGACGACGAAGACCTTGTCCACGTCGCGCAGGTCCTGGTCGGACAGGCGCTGTTCGTCCAGCACGACGCGGCCGTCGCGGAAGTGGCCGCGCAGCGTGTTGGCCAGCGCCTCCGGCTGCTCCTCGATCTCCTTGAGCATGAAGTACTCGTGGCCGCCCTTCTCGGCGGCCGACAGGTCCCAGTTGACCGTGAACGGCTTGGCCTGCGCGTCCGCGCCGTCGAAGTCGGTGACGCGGTAGCCCTCGCGGTCGATGACCACGACCTGGTCCTGGCCCAGCTCGACGGCCTCGCGGGTGTGCTCGATGAACGCCGACACGTCGCTGGCGACGAACGTCTCGCCGTCGCCGACGCCCACTACCAGCGGTGACGACCGGCGTGCGGCGACGACCACGTCCGGGTGATCGGCGTGGGTGACGACGAGCGTGAACGCGCCTTCGAGGCGGCGCACGACCGAGCGGACGCTCGCGACCAGGTCGCCCTTGGTGTCGCCGTCGTCGTACGCGCGGGCGATGAGGTGCGCGGTGGTCTCGGTGTCGGTGTCGCTGGCCATCTCGACGCCGTCGGCTTCGAGTTCGGCGCGCAGGGCGGCGAAGTTCTCGATGATGCCGTTGTGGACGACGGCGACCCGGCCGGTGACGTCGCGGTGCGGGTGCGAGTTGCGGTCGATCGGCGCGCCGTGGGTCGCCCAGCGGGTGTGGCCCATGCCGGCGGTGCCCGTGAAGGCGTCGCGCCCGACCTCGTCGAGGCGGGCCTCCAGGTTCGTCAGGCGGCCGGCCTTGCGTTCGACGGCCAGGCCGCCGTCACCGTCGAGGACCGCGACGCCGGCCGAGTCGTAGCCCCGGTACTCGAGCCGCCGCAGCCCGTCGAGCACGACGTCGAGCGCCGACCTGTGTCCCACATATCCCACGATTCCGCACACGCCGCACAGCGTAACTAGACCAGGGCCGCTGTTCGAACGGGCCACTTCCCCGCGTTTCCGCTGGTGGGCACGGGAATTGGTGTAGACCAATTGGAGCGTGCGCGGCGCGACCTCGATCGACTACCGTTCGCGTGGTGAGCGGCTACTCGGCGAAGCAGGTGCTCGACCAGCTCAGCAGGCCCGGTGAGCACACCGTGTTGCGCGGCGATCTGGCGCTGGTCGGCCTACCGGGCCTGGTCTACACCCCCGCGACCGGGCTGGGACTGCCCGCCGTGGCGTTCGGCCACGGCTGGTTGCAGCCGGTCAACCGCTATCGCGCCCTGCTCCGGCACCTGGCGTCCTGGGGTTTCGTGGCCGCCGCGCCGGGGACCCAGCGCGGGCCGCTGATGTCGTCGCGGCTGCTGGCGGGGAACCTGCGGACGACCCTCGACGTGTGCACCGGCGTGCGGCTGGGCGACGGCGCGATCAGCGTCGACCCGTCCCGGCTCGCGGTGGCCGGCCACTCGATGGGCGGCGGCGCGGCGGTGCTCGCGGCGGCGGACGACCCGCGCGTGCGGGCGGTCGTGACGTTGGCCGCATCGGAGACCCGGCCGTCCGCGCTCGACGCGGCCCGACGGGTCACCGTGCCCGGCCTGCACCTGGCGGCCGGCGAGGACCGGATCGCGCCGCCGGTCGGTCACGCGGAGGCGATCGCCGAGGCCTGGCAGGGGCCGGTGCAGCTGCGGTCGCTGCCGAAGGCCAGCCACCTGGGGTTCGCGGAGGGGCGGCACTGGAGCGAGCTGCTGCTCGACGGCAAGGGCGAGCGCGCGGCGCAGAGGCTGGCGCGGGCGCTGATGACGGCGTTCCTGCTGCGCACGCTGAAGGGCGAGAAGCAGTGGGACGCGCTGCTGGACGGCGACGTGCGGGGTGCCGTCCTGAGCTTCCAACGCGGCCCGCTGGTCCCGCGCTGACCCCAGCCCGGCGACCCCAGCCCGGCCGCGGGTTCGTCGGGCAAGCGCTTGCGCCACGTCGGCGGCGGGCTGGGCGGTGGCGGTCGGCGAGCCGGGGGTTCGGGCGGTCACGTGAGCCGGGCCACGCCGGGCCGGGCTGTCGTGCGCCGGGCCGGGCATGCGCCGGGCAGCGTCGGGCTGTCGTGTGTGCGAACTCATTGCGTCGTGTGCGCGAGCCCGTTCCGCCGTGTGCCGGGGCGTCTCCCCGTGTGTTCGGGGGCGTCGCGTGCAAGGGCGGGCGAGTGTGGGGCTGCTGGCATGGTCCTGGTTCCTCCGACCCCTCGACGTCTGGCTGGTGGACCGGTGCCGGGTGGCGGGTCGTCGTGAGTGGTGGTCGCGACGGGGCCGTGGTTGGCGGGCGGTCCATATCAACCGAGGTGCGGTAACAGTGTTTCCGTACATTTTCGGGCGATGTTCGCCCGATCGTGTCGGTTGGCTGGTCGAGGGGGCGGAGGTAGAGCCAGGTCAGGTCAGGTCAGCCAGCTTTGGCCGCCGAAATCGTCGTCGTCGTCCACCGGGGTCGGGCGGCGGGGGGACGGGCGGGCCGCAGGCGGTGGTGGTGGCGGGGGTGGGGTGGTGACGGGGGTCGGGATGGGGGTGGTCGGCGGGGTCGGCGACCAGCCCGTGGTGAGCGGCGGTGGGGTTTCGTAGGTCGGCTCGTCGTCCTCCGCGCCGAACTTGTACTCGCCGCTCTTCTTCTCCGTCGCCGCCTTGGTGTTCCAGCCGCCGGCGGCCTTTTGGGCCTTCTCGGCCTCCTCCAGCCGCTCGACGATCTTCTGCGCGGTCTCCCCCTGCTTGGCGAAGCTGGCGCTCGCCTGCTCCTTCGCCTCACGGGTGCGGCGTTCGCGCAGCTCACGCCGGTCCGCGTGCTCCCGCGAGATCTGGTCCAAGCGGCTCATCGCCGCGGCCAGCCGCTCCGACGCGGCGCTCATCGGCCCTCCTCACCCAGCACGCCCTGGACCCGGCTGAGGCTGACGTCGTCGTCGAACAGCGACCCGGTCGTGCGCCACTGCCCCGGGCTGCGCTCGTTGTCGCCGCCGCCACCCTGCTGACCCGCGCCGGCCATGCCGCCGCCCATCATCCCGCCGCCCATCATGCCGCCACCGACGGCCGAGCCGCCGGGCTGCCCCGCGACCTGGGAGTCCTGCATCGACGGCAACGTCGCGGAACCGGCCTGGCCCGCCTGGGACGCGTTCGTGTCCGACGCGAGGCCCTGGTCGGCGGAGTTGGTCGACGGGCTGTTCCACGTGTTGTCCCCGGCGGACGACGACCCGCCGCCCAGCACGGAGTCCGCGCTGTTGAAACCGGAACCGCTGCCCAGCACGGACGCGCCGGAGGTCGACGTGGTGCCCTCGGTGTTGTAGTGCGGGACGCCGCCGTCGAACTGGCCCGCGGGGGCGAAGCCCTGGAAAGCGGGCTGGCCCTGGAACGCCGGTTGAGACTGGAACGCCGGTTGCGCCTGGAACGACGAAGGCTCGGTGAAGCCGGCGCTGACCGGTGCGCCCGCGACGGTGCCCGCGGCGGGCATCGGGGCCGCCTGCGGCTCGGTGAAGCCGCCGACCGACGCGCCACCGAAGCCCTGGCCGGCGGGGGCCGCTTGCGGTTCGGTGAAACCACCGGCGAAGCCCTGACCGGCGGGGGCCGCCTGGGGCTCGGTGAAACCACCCGCGAAGCCCTGACCGGCGGGCGCTGCCTGGGGCTCGGTGAAACCACCCGCGAAGCCCTGGCCCGCGGGTGCCGCCTGCGGCTCGGTGAAGCCGGCCACGGCCGGTTCGCCTCGGCCGATCAGGGTTTCCGCCTCGGCGGGCATCGTGGTCACGTCGGCCGGCAGCGGCACGGCGTTGTCCAGGCCCGGGATGCCCGGCGTGCCGGTGTCGGCGGTGTCCTCGCCGAGCTCCACGCCGTACTGCTCGGGCGTGCCGTCGCCGTTGTCCACGGTGAGGTTGATCTCACCGGTCAGCGGGTCCACCTCGGCGGTGATCGCCAGGCCGTCCAGCTCGATCAACGCCTTGCCGTCCGCGCCGGCCTCGATCGGGATCGCGCCGTTCGCGCCGCCCTCGCCCTGGCCGGCCACGCCGAACGCGGCCCCGCTCGCACCGGGCGTGCCGCCGGGCACGGCCGTGCCGGTGGTCGAGGTCGCGCCGGCCAACGCGCCCGCCAGCGCCGCCCCGCCGTTCTGGCCCATCAGGGCCTTCAGCGCGTCGGGGTTGTTGCTGAAGTCGACGTCGTAGGTCTTGGGCTCGCTCTGCGGCGTGTCCACGGTGATCTGCACGTGGCCGTTCTCGTCCGGCTCGGTGATCTTGATCTCGTTGTCGCCGCTCCTGATGGTGACGGTCTCGGGCGGCTCCTCCTCGCCCTTGAGCCCGTCGGGCTTGCCGTCGCCGTCCTGGTCGTCCGGCTTGCCGTCGCCGTCGAGGTCGTCGATCTTGCCGTCGCCGTCGGTGTCGCCGGGCAGCTTGATGTCGTCCGGCTTGCCGTCGCCGTCCTTGTCGAGCGGGTTCTCGGGCTTGGGCATCTCCGGCAGGGACGGCGAGCCTCCGCCACCGCCGGAACCGCTGCCGCCACCACCCGTGCCGCCACCGGTGCCACCGCCGCCACCCGTGCCACCGCCGGTGTCGCCACCCTTGTCGTCACCGCCCTTGTCGCCGCCTTCGTCGGAGGCGGGCGCGGGGAACGGGTTGTCGAACTCGGCCATGTAGTTGGCGAGCGTTTCCCACTGGGCGTCCACGGAGGACTTGGTCTCGGTGCAGCACGACTTGAACTGCTCGTAGAGCTGCCAGAACTCGCGGTTGAACGAGTCGCGGATCCACTTCTTGCACTGGTTGATCGCGTAGTCGCGGTTCTCGTCGTTCAGGCTGCAGTCGTCGGAGTGGATCCGGTCGGCGATGTTGCTGCCGGTCTTGGAGTCGACCCAGCCGGCGATCTCCAGGACGCGGTCCTTGGAGTAGTCGCCCTCGCCGCGCGCGAACGACACGACCTTCTCCGCCATGAACGTGTCGGCCTGGCCGATCTGCTCCCGGTACATGCCGAGTACTTCGTCGGCCTTGCTCTTGACCAGGTCGTACACGTTGCGGACCGCGGAACGGGTCAGCTTGGCCGCGCCGTCGAACGCGTCCGCCAGCTCGGTGACCTTCGGCGCGATCTGCCCGGTGTAGTGCTCGTGGGACTTGGTGGCGGCCTGGCCCTCCCACTCCGCGTACAGGCCCTTGAGGTGGCCGTCCACCTCGGTGCGCATCTCGTCGATCTTCGTCTTGGCGGCGCCGAACTCGTCGGCCTCCATGAGCAGCTTGTGGAAGTTGATGCCGCGCTGCTCGTCGTAGGGCTTCTGGATCTGCTCGGCGTAGTTGATCGCCGTGGTGTTGCCCAGGCAGTCGCCGGGCCGGTTGTTCCAGATGCCCTCGAACTTCTCGAACACCTTGAGCCCGGCCTTGCCCGCGTCGAGCAGCTCGTCGGAGAGCTTCACGCCCGAGCCGGACGCGGTGGGCGGCTGCGTGGAGTCCAGGTCGCGCCGGCCGTCCTCGACGGCCTTAGTCTGCTCCCGGCTGTTGTAGCTGTTGGACTCGCCCTCGGCCTTGGCCTCGTCGTAGCGGTTGCGCAGGCCGTTGTCGGCGGACGCGCCGTCGCCCCAGTCCCACAGGCTGGAGGTGTCGTAGCGGTCCTTGTAGGTGTTCGCCTCGTCGGGGATGTTCCACGGCGCGGTCTCGGACACGTAGGCGTGCATCAGCTCCGCCTTCTTGTCCTCCGACACGTTCGGGTCGTCGAGAACGGCCTTGACGTCGTTCCAGCTCGGATCGGCCATCAGTACTGGCTCCCCAGGTCGCCCGCGTTGGTGGATTCGACGTCGCCGTAGGTGCCGGCGCCGGACGCGATCTTCCCGGCGAACCCGCCGAGGACGCTCGCCATGTTCGCGATGCCCTTGCCGAAGTTGTCGATCCCCGCCTTGTAGCCGGTGAAGTGCTGCTGGTGCGCTTCGCCGAAATCGCGGGCGACCGTCTGCGTCTGGCCCACGTCCTTCAAGCCGTCGGCCGTCTCCTTCGCCGCATCGGAAATGCCCTTCGAGGCTTTTCGCATCGCCTCGGTACTGGTGCCGTAACCGGCCACGGCGCTCCACTCCCCTCCGTGGCGCTGAGGCCACGACCCAACTCGACGACTCGCCCGTTTCGACGTGACGCTTCGGCGTGCGGTTCCCATCGTGGCAGGCCGCCGGGCCGCCCGACGGCGGAACGGCGCTGGTCCTTGCAGGTGTAAACGGCGACGCGGGGCGTCGCCGTCACCGCGGCGGCGGAGGCGGCTGGTGGCCCGGGGGCGGCTGCTGCCCGTGCGGCGGCCGGCCCGGGCCGCCGGGGTACGGGCCGCCTTGGGGCGGCGGGCCGGGGTGGTGCCCGCCGGGTGCCTGCTGACCGGGGTACTGCTGACCGGGATACCCCTGGCCCGGGTACTGCTGACCGGGATACCCCTGGCCCGGGTACTGCTGACCCGGGTACTGCTGGCCCGGGTACTGGCCGGGGTGCTGCCCCGGGTGGGGGTGTTGCGCCTGCTTGCCGCCGGCCTTCTTCACCAGCACGACGACGCCCACGACGATGGCGGCCAGCACCACCGCGATGATAGCCAGCTCGACGAACCCGAAGTTGCCCATCCCCGACCCCCGAACGACTCGCCCGTCAGCGCACCGAGGAAACCACACCCGCGAGTCGCTGCGCCGCCGCTTCCGCCACTTCGTGGGTGGCGGCCTCGACCATCACGCGCACGAGCTGCTCGGTGCCGGACGGCCGCAGCAGCACCCGGCCGGTGTCGCCCAGCTCGGCCGACACGGCGGCGACCGCCTCGTTCACGGCCGCGTCCCTGGCCACCGCGGCCTTGTCGCCGACCACGACGTTGATCAGCACCTGGGGCAGGCGGCGCATGACGCCCGCCAGCTCGGCCAGGGGCTTGCCGGTCTCGGCCATCCGCGACATCAGGCGCAACGCGGTCAGCAGGCCGTCGCCGGTGGTGGCGTGCGCCGGGAGGATCACGTGGCCGGACTGCTCGCCGCCGAGCGCGAACCCGCCCGCGCGCAGCTCCTCCAGCACGTAGCGGTCGCCGACGGCGGTGGTCTTGAGGGAGATGCCGTGCTCGCGCATCGCCAGGTGCAGGCCCAGGTTGCTCATCACGGTGGCGACCAGGGTGTTGTCGGTCAACTCGCCGGCTTCCTTCATGCCGAGCGCGAGCACCGCCATGACCTGGTCGCCGTCGAGGTCGTTGCCGTCGGCGTCGACCGCGACGCAGCGGTCCGCGTCGCCGTCGTGGGCGATGCCCAGGTCCGCGCCGTGCTCGACCACGGCGGCCCGCAGCAGTTCGACGTGGTTGGAGCCGCAGCCGTCGTTGATGTTGAGGCCGTCCGGGGTGGCGTGGATCTCGACGACCTCGGCGCCGGCGCGGCGGTAGGCGTCGGGCGCGGCCACGGACGCGGCGCCGTTCGCGCAGTCCACGACGACCTTGAGGCCGTCGAGGCGGTGCGGCGTCACCTTCACCAGGTGCTGCACGTACTGGCCCTCGGCGTCCTCGATGTCGCGGACGCGGCCGATGCCCGCGCCGGTGGGGCGGTGGTCGCGCTCGCCCAGCTTCTGCTCGATCTCGTCCTCGACCGCGTCGGGCAGCTTGTGCCCGCCGGCGGCGAACAGCTTGATGCCGTTGTCGGGCATCGGGTTGTGCGAGGCGGAGATCATCACGCCGACATCCGCGCCCAGGGCGGACACCAGGTAGGCGACGGCCGGGGTGGGCAGCACGCCGGCGCGCAGCACGTCCGCGCCCGCCGAGGTCAGGCCGGCCACCACGGCGGCCTCCAGCATCTCGCCGCTGGCCCGCGGGTCGCGGCCGACGACCGCGACCGGGCGGTGCGAGCGGTCGTGCTCGGCCAGCACGCGTGCCGCGGACGCGGCGACGGACAGCGCGAGTTCCGGGGTCAGGTCCGCGTTGGCGAGACCTCGTACGCCGTCGGTGCCGAACAGCCGAGCCATGATCGCCGTGACCTCCATGTGCGGGGAAAAAGGGGCGGGAACGCACAGCGGGAGCAGCAGTTCGACGAAGAACTGACTGCTCCCGCGTGGTGGTGCTCGCTCGACCTGGGAAAGGTCAGCGCTTGCTGTACTGAGGCGCCTTGCGGGCCTTCTTGAGGCCGTACTTCTTCCGCTCCTTGACCCGGGGGTCGCGGGTGAGGAAGCCGGCCTTCTTCAGCACCGGGCGGTCCTCGGAGTCGACGGCGATCAGCGCGCGCGCGATCGCGAGGCGCAGGGCGCCGGCCTGGCCGGTGGTGCCGCCGCCGCGCAGGTTCGCGATGACGTCGAACGTCTCCGGCTTCTCGGTCGTCACCAGGGGCTCGCGGATGAGCTGCTGGTGCACCTTGTTCGGGAAGTAGTCCTCGAGGGACTTCCCGTTCAGGGTGAACTTGCCGGTGCCGGGGAGGAGGCGCACGCGGACGATGGCCTGCTTGCGGCGGCCGACGGTCTGCGCGAGGTGGTGCGCACCCGCGTTGAGGGTGTGCCGCACGACGGGGGCGGCCTCGACCTCGTCGGCCGCGGTGTCGGCTTCGGTGGCCTCGGCGTCGGTGGCGTCCACCTCGGTGGCCTCCGCCTCGACGGCGTCGAACTCGGCCTCAGGGGTCACGGCGATGTCCTCGGTCTGCTGCTCGGTCACTGGGCGACCTTCTTGATCTCGAACGGCTGCGGCTGCTGCGCAGCGTGCGGGTGGTTCGGGCCCGTGTAGACCTTGAGCTTGCCCGCGATCGCGCGGCCGAGGCGGTTCTTGGGCAGCATGCCCTTGATCGCCTTCTCGACCAGCCGGTCGGCACGGGTGTCGAGCACCTCGCCGAACGAGCGCTGGCTCAGGCCGCCCGGAAAACCGGAGTGCCGGTACACGAACTCCTGATCACGCTTCTTGCCGGTCAGCGCCACCTTGTCCGCGTTGATGACGATGACGAAGTCACCGGTGTCAACGTGGGGGGCGTAGGTCGGCTTGTGCTTGCCGCGCAGCAGCGTCGCGGCCTGGGTGGCGAGCCGACCGAGCACCACGTCCTGGGCGTCGATCACGTGCCAGGTTCGGGTCACCTCGCCGGGCTTCGGGCTGTACGTGCGCACGGGTCTACCTCGTCGTCACTTGCGTCTGGGGTCATTGCGGCGGCTGCTCAGGCCAGAGACCCCAGGTGGGCAGAGGACCAGAACACGAGGCACGCATAGAGCGCGCCAGTTACCGCACAACAACGTAGGAAGATACCGGGTGGGGTCGGCACCGGTCAAAACGACCCCCCTCCCGACCGGCCGGGGCCGGCTCGAACGCCCTGGCGAACCGGGCCGGAACGCGCCCGCGGGCCCCGGGGACCGTGACGGTCCCGGGGCCCGCGCAGGGGTCGCGAGGCGGCTCAGCCCCAGCGGCCCTCGTTCTTGCGCTCCGCGGCCTGGTACGCCTCGGTGGCGGAGGCGACGGCCGAACCGATCTGGGCCAGCACCTGCTGGAGGCCGGCGGCGGACTCGTCCCAGCGGCGCTGCGCGTCCTGGTACGCGGCCGACGCGCCACCTTCCCACTGGGCGATGACGGGCGCGAGGCGGCTCTTGAGGTTGTCCAGCTCGGAGTCCACCTTGGCGGCCTGGCCGCTGATGTCGCTCGCCGCGCTGCTCAGGGCACCGAAATCGACCTTGATGTCCATAGTCTCCCCTAGGAAGTGAAGTCAGAAAAGAGAAGCGGAAAAGGGTTGCTGCGTGATGAACGGACGGACAATTTCCGTCGGATCACATACCGAGGCGGCTCGTGATGTTCGACATCTCCGCCGCCTGCTCCTCTTCCTGCTGGAGGTAGGTGGCCGCGCCCTGGTCCATCTGCTCGGCGATGTCCATCAGCGCCTTCTGGAGCTTGTCGGCGTCCTCGCGGAACCGCTCCATCAGCTTGGCGAACGCCTCGGCGGCGCCACCCTTCCACGCGGGCGCCAGGCCGTCGATGGTGGCGCCGAGCTGCCCGAGGATGCCCTGGATGCCCTCGTTGGTGCTGACGATGTCCTTCGCGGCGCCGACGAGCTCGGGATGTCCGGTGGAGTAACCAGCCATGGGTGCGACCCCCTTGGTCGATGAGATCAGGTGTGCGTACTCGATCCGTACGCCTCTTACGACGCAGACCTTGCCATGGTCGGTTCCACGCTGTCGTGACTTCTCCGGAAGTCGTTGCGGTTGTAAACGCGAGAGGCGTCGGGACGCTCTCAGTAGAGGATTCGCGCTTGCGAAAAGTCCTCGTCATCGTCGTTGTGCGGCGGTAGTTGGCCGCTCGGCCCGGCGACCGCGCGAGAACCGAGCACGGGCGCCGGCGGCGCCGAATTTGCATTCGCGTCCGTTTGCTCTCGCGATTTCTCCGGTGCGAGCAGTTCCGCGCCCGCCGGCAGCTCCTCGACGGGCAGGCCGCGGTGGTGGCGGAACCCGGTCGCGACCCGCCGCACGTCCGGCGACGTGGGCTCGTGGCGGTCGGGCCGGACCTCCCGCGCCCTGGCCTGGTCGGCGAGCCGGCGGTTGCGCTCGCGCAGGGCCGCGTTCCGCTCGCCCGCGGCGGCGGCCGCGCGCCGGCCCCTGGTCACGGCGGCGTCGAGGTCGGCGCGGAACCGGGCGAACGCCTCCGGGATGCCGGTCATCACAGTCCCCACAAGGTCAGGTGGTCACGGTCAGCGTGCGGACGACCTGCTCGCACGCGGGGCGGACCCGGTCGCGGCCGTCCGGCGGGTACTGGCACCCGACGCTGACCTGGACGTCGTCCTGGAACAGCACGTACCAGTCGATGGTGGCCGGGCCCGCCTCCTCCCGGTAGTAAACGACATCCTTGGTGGCGAAGTCCGCGGCAGGGTCGAAACCGGACACGTTCCGCCGCTGGTCGTACTGGTCGCGCAGCTCGGTCTCGGCCCGCGCCCGGTCCTCGGTGGCGTTGTAGTTGAGCAGCCGCTCCTCGACCGCGATGACGTCAAGGTCGAGTTCCGGCGCCTCGGGTTTGAGCAGCACCTTGCGGGTCTCGACCTGGCCGCCGGTCTGCTGCCAGCCGGTCGGCGCGACGAACTGGTAGTCGTACTGGGCGATGGTCCGGCCCTCGGCCGCGCCGGTCGGCGAGCCCGGCGTGGTCGGCGCGCCGCCCGGGGTCTCCTCCCTGGTCAGCGCGTACGCGACGGACGCGCCGACGACGGCGACCACGGCCACGGCGGCGACCACGAGCAGCGGCACGCGGCTGCGGCGCGGCGGCGGTGCGGGCGCGGGCGGCGGGTAGTACGCGGGCTGCGGGAACCCGCCGGGCGGCGACGGCGGCGTGATCCGCCGGGTGATCTTGCGGGTCCGGTCGTCGGTGATCTTCTGCGTCACGTCGCCCCGGTCCGCCGGCAGCGCGCCGGTGCGCAGGGGGTCCACGCGCACGGCCCGCAGCGCGCCGCGGGCCACCACCGTCTCCGGCTGGTCGATGCTCGTCGGCACCACGCCGGACCGCTCCAGCACCAGCCGCGCCACGAGCGGGATGCGGCTCGACCCGCCGACCAGGAACACCCCGGCGAGCCCGCGCGGGTCGAGCCCGGCGTCCCGCACGGCCGTCACGACCAGCTCGGCGGCGCGGGCGAGCGGGGCGCCGATCAGGCGTTCGAGGTCGGTGCGGGTGACGTGGGCGTCGGGGAACGGCGGCGGCATCGGCACGTCGGTGTAGGCGTGCCGGGACAGGGTCTCCTTCGCGCCGCGCACGTCCTGGCGCAGCATCCGGCGCTTGCGGCGGTCGGCCAGCTCCCGGCCCTCGACGAGCTGCCGCCACGCCTCGGGGTCGCCGGGCGAGACCAGCGAGCCGACGTGCTCCAGCAGCGCCTGGTCGACGTCCGCGCCGCCGAAGGCGGGGTCGCCCTTGGTGGCCAGCACGCGGAACGCGCCGCCCTGGCGGGCCACCACGCTGGCGTCGACGGTGCCGCCGCCGAGGTCGAGCACGGCCAGCGCCGCGCCGTCCGGGATGGCGTGGGTGGCGGAGTGGAACACCGCCGCGGCGACGGGCTCGGGCACCAGCCGCAGCTCCTGGCCGAGCCCCCGGGCGGCCTGGAGCAGCACCCTGGTGCGGATCGCGCCCCAGTCGGCGGGGTGGGTGAGCACGAGCAGGTCGACCCGGGCCCCGCCCGCCACGCGCCTGGCCTCGGCCACGGCCCTGGTCAGCACGGCCCGCACCACGTCCACCACCGGCAGCACGGTGGTGCCCAGCAGCAGCTCGCCCTCGTCCACCCGGCGCTTGGGGTGCGGCTCGTAGCGGGACGGGTCCACCGCGGCCTGGCGCTCGGCCTCCTGCCCGACGAACAGCGTGCCGTCGGCGGCGGCGAACACCGCGGAGGGCACGATCGGCTGGCCGTCCACCACGACGACCTGGGGCTCCCGGCCGTGCAGGGACATCGCGACGCAGGTGCTGGACGTGCCGAAGTCCACCGCCACGTGCAAGCTCATCCGTCATCCCCTCGTCGGCCGGGGCGGGCCTGCATATGCATACCTCACGAGACCGACGGTTCGTCGGCTGGTGCCGAGATCGCCGCACGTGCGCGGGCGTGCGCCCGCTCCATCCGGGCGACGGCCTCCGCCGCGCCGACGTCGCGGTACCGGCGCAGCGCGGGTTCCAGCACCCGCAGCGCCTCCGCCGGCCGGTCCAGGCCGAGCCACGCCTCCGCGATCGAGGCGACGGCGGCGGGCGCGCCCAGGCTCTCCCCGATCTCCACGAAGATCCGGTAGGCCCGGTCGGCCAGGGGCAGCGCGTCGGCGGCGCGGCCCACGGTGAGCCGGACGCGGGCGGCCAGGCTGGACACGTAGCCGACCGCGCGCATGTCGTCCACGCCGCGCAGCAGCCGGATGGCCCGGTCGGACGTCTCGACCGCGCGGTCCAGGTCGTCGTTGTCCAGGGCGTACCGGGCGATCCGGTACAGCACGCCCACCTCGGGCAGCGGGTCGTCGTAGGCGCGGGTCAGCGCCAGGGTCTCGGCGAAGTGGGGCAGCGACTCCTCGTACCGGCCGGAGGCGGCGAGCATCGAGGCGTACTCGCGCAGCACCGAGCAGTAGACGTTGTGCACGCCGCTGCGCTTGGCCACGTCGGCCGCGTGCCGGGCGAGGTCGATGTCCGGCGTGCCGCTGTGCAGGTAGCGGTAGTGCACGACGGCGGCCAGCGCGATGGCCTCGCCGGGCAGGTCGCCGAGGGCGCGGAAGCCCTCGACGGCGGTCTGCATGTCGGCCAGCAGCGACTCGTCCAGCGCCCGCTTCACCATCTGGGTCGCGCGGCCCAGCGCCATCCGCCAGCGCAGCCTGCCCTCGCCCGCCTCGGCCGCGGTGTCGCGGACCAGCCGGTACAGCTCGACCACGCGGTCGAGGGGGATGTAGACGTCGAGGTGCGTCATCATCCGCTCGATGAGCGCGACGGCCGGGGCGACCCAGCCGCGGTGGGCGGCCAGCTCCACGGCCTGCGCCAGGTGCACCTGCTCGGCCAGGAACCAACTCGTGCCGTCCGCGGTGAGGCGCGCGACCTCGGCCGCCGCGAGCAGCGGCGACGGTTCGACCGGGTCGGGCGGCAGCTCGTCCACCACGGACGGCAGCCGGTGGACCGCCGCGTCCGCCAGGGTGAGCAGCGCCTCGACGTACCCGCGCAGGGCCGCGTCGCTGCGCCCGGCGTCCTCCGCGCGGGCCAGCTCGGCGGCGTAGACGGCGAGGATGTCGTGCAGCCGGTACCGCGGCTCGCCGGTCGCGTCGCGGCCCACGTCCTCCAGCAGGTTGGCCTCGACCAGCCGCTCGACCGCGTGCTCCGGGTCGTCCAGCCCGGTCAGCGCCCGCACCACCCAGGACGCCACGTCGGACGCGCCGAGCAGCCCGAGCCGGCGGAACGCCAGCGCCGCGTCCGGCGCGAGCGCCTCGTAGCTCAACTCCAGGCTGGCCCGGACCTCCATGTCGCTGGTGGCCAGCTCGTCCAGCCTGCGGCGCTCGTCGGCGAGCCGGGCGGCCAGCTGCGCCAGCGGCAGCGAGCGCCGCGCCGCCAGCCGCGCGCCCACGATGCGCAGCGCCAGCGGCAGGCCGCCGCACGCCTCGACGATCGCCTCGGCGGCGCGGGCCTCGGCGGCGACCCGGTCCTCGCCGATCGCCCGGGACAGCAGCGCGAGGCCCGACGTGGCGGGCAGCGGCGGCACCCGCAGGCTGCGCACGCCCGGCAGGCCGCCGAGCTGGTGGCGGCTGCTGATCAGCACGGCGCTGCTCGCGGTGCCCGGCAGCAGGTGCCGCACCTGGTCGACGCCCGCCGCGTCGTCCAGCACGAGCAGCACGGCGCGGTCGGCGAGGTGGGAGCGGAACGCGGCGGCCCGCGTCTCCAGCCGGTCGGGCAGGGCCGACGGGCTGACGCCCACCGCCGTCAGCAGCTCGGCCAGCACCTCGGCCGGGTCGCGCGGCGCGTTGCCCGCGCCGTCGAGGCGGACGAACAGCTGGCCGTCCGGGAAGCTGCTCCGCAGGGCGTGCGCGACCCGGATCGTCAGGGTGGACTTGCCGGTGCCCGGCGCGCCGGTGATCGCCAGGACCGGCACGGCCGTCCCGGACGGGTCCGCGGTGAGCAGCGCCGACGCCTCCGCGCACAGGTCGTCGCGGCCGATGAAGTCGGCCGTGTCGGGCGGGAGCTGGCACAGCGCGGTCCACGGGCTGAGCGCGGGCTCCGGCTCGGCGTCGCCGGCCAGCACAGTCCGGTGCACGGCCCGCAGGTGCTCGCTCGGGTCGACGCCCAGCTCCTCGGCGAGCAGCTCGCGCACCGCGCCGAACGCGGCCAGCGCCTCGGCCTGCCTGCCGCTGCCGTGCAGGGCGAGCATCAACTGGCCCCAGAACCGCTCCCGCAACGGGTACGCCCTGGTCAGGGTGCGCAGCTCGGGCACGAGGTCGCCGGCGCGGCCCGCCGCCAGGTCGGCCTCGATCCGGCGTTCCAGGACGACCAGCCGCTCCTCCAGCAGCGGCTCGACCTCCTCCGCGTGCAGCACGTCGGACCGCACGTCCGACAGCGGCGCGCCCCGCCACAGGGCCAGCGCCTCGGCGTACTCGCCGTTGGCCGCCAGCTCGCGGAACCGGTGCAGGTCCAGCGCGCCGGGCTCGACCTCGGCCACGTACCCGGTGGCGGTGGTGCGGACCACGTTGGCGTCGCCGAGCGCCTGGCGCAGCCGGCGGACGACCATCTGCAACGTCGCCTTCGCCCGGTCCGGGTTCGGCGCGCCGTCCTGCCACAGCCGCTCGACCAGCGCGTCCGCCGACACGGGCTGGTTCGCGCCCAGGAGCAGGGTCGCCAGCAGGACGCGCGCCCGACCGGCCGGGATCGGGACCAGCGCGTCGCCGTGCCACACCTCCAGCGGGCCGAGCACGTTGAACCGCAGCGGGGGCACGCTCATGACCGTCCAGGAGCCGAAGGTGCGGGGAGCCCCGGAAGCGGGAACCGAGTCGCCATACCCCTCCTTGGACGAAAAGCAGTTTACGACTTCACGACCCGGCGCGAGCGCCCCGCGACCCGGGCCCGGGAGGCCGCGGGATCACCTCAGCAGCATCCGCGCCCGCCCCGCCTCCGGCACCTCCATTTCCGCCCCGGGCGGCGGTCGCCGGTCACGGCGCACCGGTCCGGTGCGGGACGCGCGGCGTCGGCAGGGCGTCGTAGTCGGCCAACCACGACCGCAGCACCGACGCCGGCCCGCGCTCGTACTCGTCGTAGAGCGCCAGCGCGCGCCGCCAGCACTCCAGCGCCTCCTCCCGGCGGTCCAGGCAGAGCAGGACCGTGCCCAGCTCGTCGAACAGGTGCGACTGCGCGGCCGGCTGCGCGAACCCGGCCAGCACCGCGATGCCCTCGCGCAGCGCCGACTCCGCCTCGGCGAACCGGCCCAACGCCCGGTGCGCGCGGGCGACGACGAACGTGGACCGCGCGGAGTGGTACTCGTCACCGCTGCCGTCGAAGACCGCGCGCGCCCGCAGGCCGTGCTCCAGCGCCTCCTCGTACCGGTGCAGGCCCCCCAGGCTCAGCGAGAGGGTGAAGTGCGCCGCCGCCCGGTGGTGGTCGTCGCCCTCCTCCTCCGCGATGCGCAGCCCGCGCCGGAGCTGCTCGACCGCTTCACCGTGCCGGCCGAGCCGCTGGTACGTGCCGCCGGTGTTCAGCGCGATCGCGCCCTCCAGGCGCCGGTCGCCGTCCCGCACCGCGACCGCCAGCCCCTCCAGGTAGGTCTCCAGCGCCGCTTCCGGCCGGCCCGCCCGCGCGCAGCTCCACGCCAGGTGGTTGATCGCCGCGCCGAGCCGGTGCGGCGCGGGCGCCGCCCGCGCGGAGTCCCGGCCGATCCGGAACACCTCCACGAGGCTGTCGACCTCGGGCAGGGAGTCCAGCAGCCACCACACCGCCGCGCCGATGCGCGACGCCTCGTCGTGCCACCCGTGCTCGGCCGCGACCCGGACCACGGCGACGAGGTTGGGCAGCTCGCGCCGGCCCCACGCGCCCGGGTCCGCCGCGCCGAGCGGGAACGCCGCCGCGCCGGCGGGCAGCTCGGCGCAGGTGCCCGACCGGTAGGACGGCGTCCGCGCCGCGGCGGCCTCGGTGGCCGCGACGTACCACCCGACCAGCCGGCGCACCGCGGCCGGGCGGTCGTCCGCCGGGTCCGCCAGGTCGTCGGCGTAGGCCCGGAGCAGGTCGTGCCACTCGTAGCGGCCGGGCGCGCGCGACTCCAGCAGGTGCCCGGCGGCCAGCCGCTCCAGCCACCGGCGCGCGTCCCGCTCCGGCACGTCCGCGAGCGCCGCGGCGGCCGGCACGCCGAGGTCCGGCCCGGGGTGCGCGGGCAGCAGCCGGAACAGGCGCGCGGCGTCCCGGGGCAGCGCGCGGTAGGACCAGGAGAACACCGACCGCACGTCCGTGTCGTCGCCGTCCTCGGCGCTGAGGTGGTCGAGCCGGGACCGCTCGTCCGCCAGCTCCGCCGCGAACGCGCCCATCGGCGTGCCCGGGAACCGGGCCACCCGCTCGGCGAACACCCGCAGCGCCAGCGGCAGCCCGGCGCACCGCGCCACCACCCGCGCGCTCGCCACCGGGTCCGCCTCGACCCGCTCGCGGCCCAGCACCGACGACAGCAGCTCCAGCGAGCGGTCCGCCGACAGCGGTCGCAGCGGCACCCGCCGCACCCCGCGGCGCGCGGCCAGCCCGCGGAGCTGGTCGCGGCTCGTCACCAGCACCACCACGGTCGGCGTGCCCGGCAGCAGCGGCGTCACCTGGTCGCTGCCGGCCGCGTTGTCCAGCACCAGCAGCATCCGGCGGCCCGCCACCACCTCGCGGAACAACGCGGCCCGCGCGTCCAGCCCGGCCGGCACGTCCTGGGGCCGCACGCCCGCCGACACCAGCAACGCCTCGACGGCCCGCGCCGGCTCGACCGGCCGGCCCGCCGCGTCGAACCCGCGCAGGTCGAGGTGCAGGTCGCCGTCCGGGAACCGGTCGCGCCGCCGGTTCGCCCAGCGCACCGCCAACGCGGTCTTCCCGACCCCGCCGGCGCCGTGCAGCAGCACGACCGCGCCCGGCTCGCGCACCGCCTCGTCCAGCGCGGCCAGCTCCGGCTCCCGGCCGACGAACACCGACCCGGCCGGCGGCACCTGCCGCGCCGTCAGGGTGACCGGACCGCCCGGCACGTCGTTGCGCAGGATCCGGTCGTACAGGTCGGTCAGCGCCGGCCCCGGCTCCACCCCCAGCTCCTCCACCAGCGCCGCCCGCACCGCGCGGAACGCCGCCAGCGCCTCCGCCTGCCGCTCCGAGCGGTACAGGGCGAGCATCAACTGGCCCCAGAACCGCTCCCGCAACGGGTGCCGCTCGGTCAGCCCCCGCAACTGCGCCACCAGCGCGCCCGCCCGACCCGCGGCGAGGTCCGCGTCGATGCGGCGCTCCAGCACCACCAGGTGCTCCTCCAGCAGCGGCGCGACGTCCTCGCGGTGCAGCGCGTCCGACCGCACGTCCGACAGCGGCGCGCCCCGCCACAGCTCCAGCGCCTCGGCGTGCCGGCCCCGGTCGGCCAGGTCGCGGAACCGGTGCAGGTCCAGCGCCCCCGGCGGCACGTCCGCCAGGTACCCGTTGGTCCGCGTGCGGACCACGTTCGCGTCGCCGAGGGCCTGCCGGAGCCGCGTCACCACCATCTGCAGCGTCGCCCGCACCCGGCGCGGGTTCGGCACGTCGTCCCACAGCCGCTCGACCAGGTCGTCCACGGACACGGTGCGGTTCGCCCGCAGCAGCAACGTGGCCAGCAGCACCCTGACCCGGCCCGCCGGCACCGCGACCCGCTCCCCGCCGCGCCACACCTCCAGCGGCCCGAGCACGGCGAACCGGGTCGCCGGAGCGGCCACGGCACCGCCCTGGACGAACTCGACGTCGGTCCTCACGCCCACCCCCCTCGTGCGCGGGCCGAAGCTTAGGGCAACCCACCGACAACTTACGGTCACCGTGAGCCGGGTGTGAGCGACGTCCGGCACCGTGTCCCCCGTCCACCGCGGCCGACGCCCGCCGCGCGCACGGCGTTCGGCGACGACCGGGGGGTACCGCCGTTCGCACCGGCGGGCCGGTCCGCGGTGGCGACGACTCAGGCGCGGCGGGATGTGCCCGAGACCCGCGCGGTTCGAGGATCGGGGACCGCGATCGGGGCCGCGGCGCACCGGCCGAGCCGCGCAGGGCCTGAACGCGGCGGCCCTCAACGCGGCGGCCCTCAACGCGGCGGCCCTCAACGCGGCGGCCCTCAACGCGGCGGGCCGGGGCGGGGCGGCCCTCAACGCGGCGGCCCTCAACGCGGCGGGCCGGGGCGGGGCGGGCCGGGGCGGGGCGGCTTGAGCCGAAGCGGTCGAGCCGGGCCGGGCGGGGCGCGCCGAGCCGAACCGGGGCCGGGATGCGGCCGGGCCGGAAGCGGAAACCCAGGCCCGAACACCGGCCCCCGCCCGACGCGGGAGGCCCCGCCGAAGCGGGGCCTCCCGGTGGCCGTGCGCGTCCGGACCCGGTCAGTCCGGGTCGATCCACGCGAGCTGGATCCGCTGCTGGCCCAGCTTGCGGGTGACGATCGTGCCCCGGCCCGGCGGCTGCGGCGAGGGCTTGAGGTTGCCCACGATCGACCCCTCCTCCTTCGACCCCGAACCCACCAGGATCGGCGCGGAGATCTCCTTCAGCTTGCCCAGGATCGGGTCGTACATGGCCCGCGACGCGCCACCCATGCGGCGCACCGCGACGATGTGCAGACCCACGTCCTTGGCCTGCGGGATGAACTCCGCCAGCGGCGCGAGGGGGTTCTGCCCGCCCTGCGGCGCGACCAGGTCGTAGTCGTCCACCACCACGAACAGCTCCGGGCCCTTCCACCAGGAGCGGTTCTTCAACTGCTCCTGCGTGACGTCCGGGCCGGGCAGGCGGTTCGCCATGGAGCCGCGCACGTCCTTGATCATGTCCGTGAGCTGCGCCGACGACACCGCGTAGGACAGCAGGTGATCCGTCTCGATGTAGCCGAGCATGGTGCGGCGGTAGTCGACCAGCATGATCAACGCCTCGGTCGAGGTGTAGCCGGTCATGATGCCGCGCACGATCGTGCGCAGCAGGTTGGTCTTGCCGGACTCGCCGTCGGCCAGCGCCATGAAGTGCGGGTCGGCGTCGAAGTCCAGGTACACCGGGGCCAGCTCGTCCTCGTTGACCCCGATCGGCACCAGGTGGCCGCGGTTGGGCCGCTGCTGCTGCACCTGCGCCATGAACTCGTGGTACGGCAGCAGGTCGGGCAGCAGGCGGACCTGCGGCGCGCGCTTGCCGCGCCACGCGCCGTTCACCTTGGCGATCATGTCCTGCACGCCCGCCGCCACGTTCTCCGCGTCCGACGACGCGTCGATGCGCGGCAGCGCGGTCAGGAAGTGCAGCTTCTGCGGCGACAGGCCGCGACCCGGACGGCCGGCGGGCACGTTCACCGCGACCTTGCGGTCCACCTCGGACTCGCTCGTGTCACCGAGCCGCAGCTCGAACCGGGTGCCCAGCAGGTCCTTCATCGCGGGCCGGATCTCCGCCCACCGGTTCGCGGTCACGACCACGTGCACGCCGTAGGACAGGCCCTGCGCGGCGAGCGCCTGGACCATCGGCTCCAGCGTCTCGAACTCCTGCCGGAAGTTCATCCAGCCGTCCACGACCAGGAACGCGTCGCCGAAGTTGTCGTCGCGGATCTCGCCGCGCCGCTTCCGGTTGCGGAACTCGACCATCGAGTCGATGCCCTGCGCGCGGAACCGCTGCTCGCGCTCGGCGATCAGGCCCGACAGCTCGGCCACCATCCGGCGCGCCTTGTCCACGTCCAACCGGCTGGCGAAACCGCCGACGTGCGGCAGGTTCTCCAGCGACGCGAGCGTGCCGCCGCCGAGGTCGAGGCAGTAGAACTGCGCCTCCTCCGGCGTGTGCGTCAACGCCATCGCCGTGATCATGGTGCGCAGCATCATCGACTTGCCCGACTGCGGACCGCCGACGATCGCGCCGTGGCCCGCCGCGCCGGAGAAGTCGGCCCACAGCAGGTCGCGCCGCTGCTCGAACGGCTTGTCCACCACGCCCAGCGGCACCTGGAGCTTGCCGTTGGAGAAGAACCCGGGCGGGGTCAGGCCGCGGTCCTCGGTCGGCTGCAACGGCGGCAGCAGCGTGTCCAGCGACGGCGGCTCGTTCAGCGGCGGCAGCCACACCTCGTGCGCCGGCGGCCCCTGGCCGACCAGCCGCTCGACGATGACCTCCAGCTCGGACGGCTCGTTCGAGTCCTCGTCCTTCTTCTCCTGCTTGACCGGCTCGACCGGCCGCACCGGCTCCTTCGGGATCTCGATGTAGTCCGGCACGAAGTAGCGCGGCCGCTTGTCGCTGGTCACCGGCGCGGACGGGCCCGCGACCTGCAACCCGGCGGGCCGGTACGGGCCCGACACGTACAGCGCCTTGAACCGGGTCAGCGGCGAGCCCTGCACGCCCAGGTAGCCCGAACCGGGGATGGGCGGCAGCTCGTAGGCGTCCGGCACGCCGATGGCGGCCCGCGACTCGGCGGCGGAGAACGTCTTCAGACCGATCCGGTAGGACAGGAACGTGTCCAGGCCGCGCAGCTTGCCCTCCTCCAGCCGCTGCGACGCGAGCAGCATGTGCATCTGCAGCGACCGGCCGACGCGGCCGATCTGGAGGAAGATGTCGATGAAGTCCGGCTTCGCGGTCAGCATCTCGGAGAACTCGTCGATGCAGATGAACAGCGCCGGCAACGGGTCGAGGTCGGCGCCGTTCTCACGCGCCTTCTCGTAGTCCCAGACGTTCTTGTAGTTGCCCTTGGCCAGCACTTCCTGGCGGCGGGCCACCTCGCCCGCGATGGCGTCCTTCATGCGGTCGACCAGGGTGAGGTCGCCGGACAGGTTCGTGATGACCGCGGCGACGTGCGGGGCCTTGTCCAGGCCCAGGAACGTCGCACCACCCTTGAAGTCGACCAGGATCATGTTGAGCGAGGTCGACGAGTGCGTGGCCAGCATGCCCAGCACCAGCGTGCGCAGGAACTCGGACTTGCCGGAACCGGTCGCGCCGATGCACAGGCCGTGCGGGCCCATGCCCTCCATCGCCGCTTCCTTGATGTCCAGCTCGACCTGCTGACCGAACTCGCCGATGCCGAACGGCACCCGGTAGCGGTCGCGCACCGGCCGGGGCCGCCACGCCGCCTGCACGTCGAACGTCATCGGGTCGCCGGGGATGCCCAGGAACTCCAGCAGCGGCGGGTTGTTGCTCATCGACAGCGGGTCCTCGTCGCTGCCGCCCGCGTCCACGCCGCCGATCCGGTACGGCGACAGCCGCCGCGCCAGCGCCTCGGCCTCGACCACGCTCAGCGAGTCCGGCGAGCCGAACCACTCGACGCCGCTCGCGCTGCGCGCGCCCAGCTTGCCGTCCTCGATCACCAGCCGCAGGCCGCGGCGGGCGGTGAGGTTGCCCAGGGACTCGGACAGGTCGAGCAGGGTGACGCCGACCAGGCCCTCCTCCAGGATGATCTGCTCCTCGCGCGTGACGTCGCCGTCGTCGATGAGGATCACCACGTGCGGCTGGTCGGCGGGCGGCGGCGCGTTGCGGGTGAACCGCTGCCGGTCGCGCAGCTGCTCGTCCAGCATCTGCTCGACCTCGGCCAGCGAGCCGGCCATCATCCGCATCTGCCCGATGCCGTCCACGATCGTCGGGTGCTGCACGTGCGGCAGCCACTTCATCCACTCCCACTCGGCCTTGGTGCGGCCGGTGGTGACGACCGCGATCAGCAGGTCGTCCGGCGAGTGGAAGGTCACCATCTGGGCCAGCAGGGCGCGGGCCAGGCCGCGCTTGTGCTCGGTGTCGCCCAGCAGGCCGACGGCGGCGAAGCCGCGCAGCGCGATGGAGATCGGCAGGTCCGGCACCAGCGAGTGGGCGCGCACGAACCGGCGCAGCGCCAGCGTCGCGATGGGCTCCAGCTCCTCGACCGGGCCGGTCTGCGGCGGCACGAGCCGGGTCGCCAGCCGCTGCGAGCCGCGGCCCGCGCGCAGGTGGCAGAAGTCGGGGTCGTTCTGCCGGCGCTCCCACATGCGCCGGGTGGTGGCCAGGGACCACAGCATCTGCGGGTCGGGGTGGACCCACTCGCGCTCGGCGCGCTGCTCGTTGGCGGCCTCGCGGGCGCGGTCCCGCATCTGGCCGAGGTACCGCAGGTAGTCCTTGCGGTCCTCGTTCATCTCGGCCTTCTTCTGGCCCTTGCCGCTGCCCATGCCGCCGGCCATCATGCCGATGGTCGACACCAGCATCATGCCCGGCATGATCATCGCCGCCGGGCTGCGATTGCTGTAGCTGAACATCAGCACCATCATGCCGACGGACGACACGATCATGACGACGGGCAGCGCCTTCATCATGATGTTGCCGGGGATGACCCGGGGGACCTCGGGCGGCGGTTCGAGGTGGACCTCACCGCCCGGCGGGCGGGGAGCAGCGAGGCGTGCCGTGCGCTTGAACTGCAGCGTGCTCACCTAACAGGCACCTCTTCAGCGTCGATCCCGTTGCGGTCCGCCCGACCCGGGCGGACCGGTGCGGACGGGGGCCACCAGCGGTGTGCGCCACCGGTCGCAACCGACACTATGGCGCATCGGCACCCCGCACGACGGGGGGTCCGGCAAATCGGCGGTCAACGTGTTGCAACGGGTTGCGCGGAACGGCGGTGCCCCGGCGCCCGGTGCCCCCATACTGGGTCCGCTCCCCGAGGGGCGAGCCCGAGCACGTCCGACCGGACCAATAAGGTCGGGGCGGAACCACGCAGACACTCATCAGGACATTAGGGGGCGCTGGTGGCGACCGGTACGACGGTGTTCAGCCGGGTGACGGTGGTTGCGCCGCGAACGCGTATCGACGTCGCGCTGCCCGCCGACGTGGCGGTGGCCGACCTGCTGCCGATGCTGCTGGACATGGCCAAGGAGGCCACTCCGGACGGTGGCGTGCGGCACGGTGGCTGGGCGCTGGCGAAGCTGGGCGACAGCCCGCTCGACCCGAGCCGCACCCTGGCCTCGCTGGGCGTGGTCGACGGCGAGCTGCTCCAGCTCCGCAAGCGCAACGAGAACCCGCCGCCCCCGCTGTACGACGACGTGGTCGACGCGATCGCCGAGTCCGACCCGGACAGCTTCCGCCCGTGGACCAAGGACACGGCGCGGCGCTACGGCCACCTCGCGGGCGCGCTGGCGCTCATCACGGCCGCGGTCGCGGTGCTGATGGCGGGCCCGTTCGCGGGCGGCTCCAGCCTCGCGCCGGCGATCTGCGCGGGCGTGGTGGCGGTCGCGGCGCTGGCCGCGGGCGCGGTCGTGGCGCGGGCCTACAACGCGACCGGCACGGGCGTGCTGATCGCCGCGGCCGGCGGCCTGCCGATGGCCTACGTCGCGGGCCTCTACATCGTGCCCGGCCCGATCGACCGGCCGAACCTGCTGCTGGCCAGCGTGCTGGTGCTGATCTTCGCCTCGGCCTCGATCATGCTGATCGGCCGGGGCATCACGGTGTTCATCGCCGCCGCCACGGCGGGCGCGCTGAGCGCCCTCGCGTTCCTCGTCGGCATCTTCGTCGACCACCCGGTGCAGGGCATCGCGGCGGCCACCGCGGCGGTCTCGCTGGCCATGCTGTCCGCGCTGCCCCGGTTGACGATCCAGCTCGCCAAGCTGCCGCTGCCGACCGTGCCGGGCAGCGCCGAGGACCTCAAGGAGGACACCGGCTTCCCGGAGTACTCCGTGATCGAGCGGCGCACCGCCAACGCGCACGAGTACCTGACCGGCATGATCATCGGCTGCGGCGGCATCGCCGCGGTGTTCGCCGTGATCGCCGCGGGCGACGGCACGATCTGGGGCCCGCTGCTGGCGATCGTGGTGACGCTCGTGCTGCTGCTGCGCGGCCGGGCCTACGCCAACGGCGCGCAGGCGGTCGCGCTGCTGGCCAGCGGCATGATCGCGGGCGCGGGCGTGCTGCTGGGGTGGCTGGTGCAGTCCTCCCCCGCGGACCGGCTGCTGTACGTGTTCGGCGCCCTCGTGGTGGTCGGCGCGGTGGCGCTGGTGCTCGGCGTGATCTTCCCCAACCAGAAGTTCTCCCCGGTGCTGCGCCGCACGGTCGACGTGCTGGAGGCCATCCTGATCGCCGCGGTGCTGCCGCTGGCGCTGGCGGTGATGGACCTGTACGTCGCCATGCGCCAGCTGATCCCCGCGTGAGGCCCTGATGCGCATCCGCAAGATCGCCGCGCTGGCCGCGGTGGCGGTCACCCTCGCGACCGCGCCGGGCGCGTACGCCCAGCCGTCCACGGACCCGGCCGCCCGGCCGAACTCGCAGCCGCCGCCGGTGGACCGGTCGTTCCTGCGGGCCCCCGAGCCGCCCAAGGAAGACGTCGACTACCAGCCGAAGACGCAGTGCATCACCTCGGGCACGGGCAACCGCCCGATCCCGAACAAGCCGTGGGGCCAGATGCAGCTGCGGCTGGAGGAGGCGCACCGCTTCGCCACCGGCAAGGACATCAAGCTCGCCATCATCGACACCGGCGTGAACAACCACCCGCGGCTGGCCGGCCGGGTCACCGCCGCCGGGGACTACGTCGAGACGGAGAAGAAGGGCGTCGACGACTGCGACGGCCACGGCACCGAGGTCGCGGGCGTGGCGGCGGCCAGCCGCGACGACGAGACCGGGTTCGTCGGGGCCGCGCCGGACGCGCAGATCCTGGCGTTCCGCCAGACCAGCAACCACTTCAAGTTCGACGACCCGGCCAAGGTCGACAACCGGTCGTCCGCGGGCAAGGTCGGCACCCTGGCGAAGGCCATCGTCTCCGCCGCCGCCCAGGGCGCGCAGGTGATCAACATCTCGCTGACCGCGTGCGACCCGCCGCGCGCGCCCAGCGACCAGGAGCGCGAGCTGCAGGCGGCGATCGACTGGGCGGTGAACGACAAGGACGTCGTCATCGTCACCGCCGCGGGCAACATCGACTCGCAGAGCGGCTGCCAGGCGCAGAACGACAACCAGGACCCGAACACGGTCAACGTGGTCGCGTCGCCGCCGTGGTACGCGGACAACGTGCTGTCCGTGGCGTCGATCAACATCGAGGGCGAGGTGTCGTCGTTCTCCGTGTGGGGCCCGTGGGTCAGCGTGGCCGCGCCGGGCGAGAACATCGTCACCCTCGACCCGAAGGGCCAGGGCCTGACCGACGCGAACTCCGACCCGAACGGGCGGCTCACCGCGATCCAGGGCACCAGCTTCGCGTCGCCCTACGTGGCGGGCGTGGCCGCGCTGGTGCGCGAGCGGTTCCCGGACCTGACCGCGCGGCAGGTGATGGACCGGATCAAGGCCACCGCGCAGCACCCCGGCAACCCGAACGGCCGCGACCACAAGGTCGGCTACGGGATGATCAACCCGGTGGCCGCGCTGACCGCCGAGCTGCCGTTCGAGCGGCCGGGCGC
This sequence comes from Actinosynnema sp. NPDC004786, assembly GCF_053601135.1. NCBI lineage: Bacteria > Bacillati > Actinomycetota > Actinomycetes > Pseudonocardiales > Pseudonocardiaceae > Actinosynnema > Actinosynnema sp. NPDC004786. Next base: position 89,149 of record NZ_JBSGBG010000030.1, read on the forward strand.
GAAGCCCGCGACGCCGGAGCAGCTCATCACCAACCTCGGCCCGCTCAACCCGCCGAGCAGCACGCCGATGATCGTGGCGCTGTCCGGCACGGGCGCGGGCGTCGGCCTGCTGCTGCTGACGCTGTTCATCGTGCACACCGTGAACCGCACCCGCGCCCGGCGCGTCCCGCCGCCGAAGCGCTCCCTGATCTGACCGGACACGCGGGAAGCCCCTTCCCGCGTGTCCTACGTTCAGAACGCGCGTGTCCTACGTTCGCGTCGCGTGAGTCCTACCTTCAGAACGCGTGAGTCGTACGTTCAGGACCCCTGAATTCAACGCTCAGGGCTCCTAGTCCTCGCCGAGCACCGGCGGGGCGGACTTCTTGGGCTTGCCGAACACCTGCTCGGTGGAGCCCGCCAGCTGGACCTTCGACTTGTGCTCCTTGTCGCCGCCCTGCTGGCCGCCGGCCATGCCGCCCATCATCCCGCCGGCCATCATCCCCGCGCCGCCGGCGACCGGACCGGACGGACCCGCCGCCGCGGCGGCCGCCGCCGGACGCGGACCGGCCTCCACGGGACGCGGCTCGGAGATCCCCGTCGACCCGCCCGGCTGCATCCGCTCCGCCGCGTCGCCACCGGGCACGCCACCGGCGGGAACGCCCCCGCCACCCGGCACACCGCCACCGCCACCGCCACCGGGCACACCACCACCGCCCGGCACGCCACCACCGGAGCCCGCACCGCCGCTCGCGGCCGGCTTCGTCTCCGCCGGCGGCGTCGGGAACGTCGTCACGGGCTCCGGCGCGGCCGGCTTCACGAGCGCGGTGGGCGACCAGTCCCGCTCCGGGTACCGGTGCTCCATCCGCACGTCGGCGAAGTCGTCCGAACCGGACACCCCCTCGCACAGCCGCAGGAACGCCTCCAGCACGTCCCGCACCGACTCGTGCAGCTCCTTCGCCGGGTCGTGCAGCTCGTCCAACGCCTCCACCACGCGCCGGTCGCCGTCCACCGGCAACGCCGCCGCGGCGGACACCGCGTCGGCCGCCTCGGCGAACACCCGGGCCATGTCCTCGACGATGACGCGCAGTCCCTCGGCGGTCTGGTCCAGCGCCTCGCCCATCGCGTGCATCGCGTCGGACAGGTCGTGCCCGGCCAGGCCGACCTTGCGCATGTGCTCCACGAACGAGTCCGCGTCCTTGCCCTGCCACGCCGAGTCCAGCTTGCCCAGCGGCTTGGTGAGATCACGCGTCACGCGCTCGGCGACGAGCCCGGCCTCGCGCCAGCGCTCCGCCTCGTCGTGCAGGTCGTTCCACTCGCCCAGGACGGGCCTGAAGTAGTCCGCCACGAGGTCGCGCACGCCGAGCCGCCGGCTGATCCCGGACAGGTAGTCCAGCTCCGGCCCGACCTCGGCGGCGATCTGCCTGCCGTCCCTGCCCCGCATCAGCCCAACCCCGCCCGCCGGTCGACCGCCTTGATCAACGCCACCGCGTCGTCGTCCTGGGCGCCGTAGTGCTCGGCCACCTCGTGCAGGCCCTTCGCCGCGGACGTGAGCACCTCGCACGCCCGGTCGAGCTGCCCGTGCAGCAGCGCCGCCGCCCGGCCGTACGCCTCGGCGCCGCGCAGCGCCCGCCCCAGCTCGCCGAAGCTCTGGGGCCGCACCGGCGCCTCGCGCAGCGCCGACCGCGCACCGGTCAGCTCCTCGGCCGCTTCCTCGACGCGCCGGGCGTACAGCTCCAGCCAGCGCGGGTCGACCGCGACCTGCCCGCGACCGCCCGCGACCGCACCGCGTGTGACCTCGTCCACCAGGGCACCTCCCGCACCTCTGACGGAATCCGGACCACGCCGGTTCCGCCGAAGGGCTCAGCCGCCCTGCTGCCTCGTCTTCGCCTCGGGCAGCAGGCCGTTGTCCTTGGGCACCGGGATGGAGTCCCAGCTCCGCGAGGCGTCGTTGCGGTTGAGCTGCGGGCCGTTGGGCAGCAGCCGCAGGATCGACTCCGGGCCGGGCGCGAACCCGTCCGCGCCCAGGCCGAGCGCGCCCGCGGTCAGCACGTCGGGGATGCCGTACTTCACGCCACGACCGGTGATCAGGTGGATCGGGCCGCTGGCGAAGTCCTGGGTGGACGTCGCGCTGCGCACCACCGCCGCCTTGCCCGGCGCCATCGCGAACTGGCCGACGACCTCGCCGGTCGCGCCGACCTGGTTGATCTCCACCGGCACCACGCCCGACGGGATCGGCAGCGACGGCGCGATGGTGACCTTGGTGTGCTGCGACTTGTTGTCGGAGTTGACGTTCTGCGCCTGCCAGCCCAGGCAGATCACCCGGTTGTTCTGGTTGGGCTCCAGGACCTCCGGCACGTCCGGCGGGTAGTCGGCGAAGTCGAGCCGGTCGGCGGTCTGCGCGTTGTTGATCAGCGCGATGTCCACGAGCTTCGGCTCCGCGCCCTGCGCGTAGGCGGCGCGGATCAGGTCGGCCGCGGCCCGGCTGATCTTCTGCAGCCCTTCCTGCAGCGCCACGTAGAACTCGGACTCCGCGCCGGCGCGGCGGACCTCGATCACCGAGCCCACCTTGAGGTTCTCCCTGGTGATGTAGGTCACGGGCTGACCGCGGCCGGGAATGTCCGGCGCGACCAGCGGCTTGGCCTCGGGGATCGCGTTGAGCAGGCCGGCGCTGATCGCGCGCGGCTTCTTCTGGCTCAGGTTCAGCGCGGTGCGCACCTCGGCGTTGGTCAGGTCCACCTTGGCCCGCACGGTCGACGTCGAGGTGATCTTGGAGTTCACCGGCGCCTTGTAGATCAGGTACGCCTGCTTGTCGTCGGTGCCCGCGCGCACCAGCAGGGCGCGGTTGCCGTCCAGCAGCTCGCCGCCGCCGCTGTAGCCCGCGAGGACGGTGGTGGTGAACTTGCCGGGGGCCGACGGGTCGTTCAGCGACTCGTCCAGCTGCAGCGTGTCGCACACCGACCAGTCCGACCCGATCCGGTCGGCGGGCTTGGGCAGCACGTCCGGGCCGTCGGGGATGCCGGTGAGCCTGCCCTTGGGCAGCTTCGCCAACGCCTTCTCGCTGACCAGCTTGGGGTCGCCGCCCGCGGCCTGCGGGCCGCCCGCGTTGACCTGGCCCGCCGCCGCGTCACCGCCCGCGACCTGCGCCTGGCCCTTGTCCGGGTTCGACCGCTGCAACAGCAGCAGCCGCGCGGAGGCGAGGTTGGTCATCGGGATCAGCGTCTTGGTCGTGCCGACCGTGTGCACCACGTAGACCTGGCCCGTCTCCTTGGAGATGGCGATCTGCGTCTGGTCGTCGACCTGGGGGTCGGGCGAGAAGAAGCCGAAGATGAGGAACCCGATCAGACCGATCACGCCGAGCAGGACGCCCACCGCGGTCGCACGCGAGTGCGTGCGCATCGGGTCGTGCAGCATCACCGCGTCTCTGCGCACCAGGGCGGACTGCATCCGGCGCAGCACGAAGCGGTAAGCCTGGACCTGTGACTTGGTGGTGGGTGTTGATGCCATTCTCGGCTCGCTGCTCTCCCAGTCGCGGTACGGTCTGCACGATAGCCGGACGGCGGGTGGTCCGTGTGCGGGTTGGTCAGACCCGGTCGGTCCCACCCGGCGCACGCCGACGGAAAGAGAACCAGAGCGGATGTCCGTGAGCTCCCCACATCCGGGCCAACCCAACCCCGCCATGGCACGCGCGCAGGCGGCGGGCGGCGCCGTCCGCGCCGCGCTGCTCCGGGCGCGTCGCCGCACCGCAGGCGCGAGCCTGGGCGCGCTGCCGGTCGCCAACCTGGTTGTCCTCGAGGTCGGCGTCGCCGTCGGCCTGGTCCTGCTGGCGATCGGCGCCACCGGCGACGGCGTGGAGCCGGTGCCGATGTACGTCGCGGGCGGCATCGTGCTGATCGCGCTCGTCCTGGCGTTCGCCAAGTCCCGCGGCCGCTGGCTGACCCAGTGGATCGTCCTGGTGGCCCGCTACAGCTTCCGCTCGCACAGCCGCACCGCCAAGCGCACCGGCCCGGTGGAGATGAAGCCGCCGTCGGAGGAGGAGTCCTCGGTCATCGGCCCGGACGACCCGCGGGTGGCGCTGCTGCGCCTCGCGGTGCCGGACCTGGTGGTGGCGCGCGGCGTCGACCACGAGCGCCGCCCGCTGGGCATGGCGTGGCACCAGGGCGCGTGGACCGCCGTGCTGCTGGTCGACCCGGCCCCGGGCCTGATCACCGCGGTGGGCAGCGCGCCGTCGCTGCCGCTGGGCGCGCTCGCGCCGACGCTGGAGGACCGCGGCGTGGTCCTCGACGCGATCTCGGTCATCTGGCACTGCTACCCCGGCAGCGCGGCGCTGCCGGTGAACTCGCCCGCGCTCAACTCCTACCTGGAGGTGCTGGGCCCGCTGCCCGCGGCCGCCCGCCGGACCACGTGGATCGCGGTGCGGCTGGACCCGCGGCGGTGCGCGGCGGCGATCCGGGAGCGCGGCGGCGGCGTCGTGGGCGCGCACCGGGCGCTGATCGGCGCGCTGTCCCGGGTGCGCAACGCGCTGGAGTCGACCGGGGTGTCGATCCGGCCGCTCGACCCGGACGAGCTGATCCGCGCGGGCATCTCGGCGGCCGAGCTGACGTCGGTGGCCGGGTCGAACAACGCGGTGTCGTTGCGGGAGAAGTGGTCCGGGGTGACGGCGGGCGGCGTCGGCCACGCCAGCTACGCGATCACCAGTTGGCCGTCCAAGGGCATGCGCAACAACCTCAACGCGCTGACCGGCGTGCGGGCGCTGTCCTCGACGCTGTCCATGACGATCTCGCCGAGCAGCGAGCAGGGCCAGGTCGGGCTGCGCGGCATGGTGCGGGTGAGCGCGCGCACGCCGTCCGAACTGGACCGCGCCGACGACCGGCTCAAGGCGTTGGCCGACAAGCTCGACATCACGCTGACCCCGTTGAACGGCCTGCAGGTCGCCGGGCTGGCCGCGACGCTGCCGCTCGGAGGTGTGGCGTGAGCAACTCCCGGTTGATGGACTCGCAGGGCCGGGGCGTGGCGCCGGAGTTCCTGGTGTCGCCGCAACTGCTGGACGTGGTGAGCCCGTCCGGCGACCGCGGCGGCATGGTGCTCGGCTCGGGTCTGCAGGGCGAGCCCCTGACGATCTCCGTGCTGCGGTCCGCGCCGACCCGCATGGTCGTGGTCGGCGGGCTGTACCTGGCGCGGCAGATCGCGTTGCGGGCGATGGCGACGGGCGCGTGGATCACCATCGCGACGGGCCGCCCGGCGGCCTGGCAGCCGGTGGTGCGCGCGGCCGGCGCGGGCCCGGACGGCCGCCCCTCGCCGCTCGTGCAGCTGCGCCGGCTCAGCCCGGTCGAGCTGCCGCGGCCGTCGGAGGACAGCCCGCTGCTCGTCGTGCACGACGGCGGCCACGTGCCGCAGGAGCTGTTCCCGCCGCGGTCGCCGTGGCAGACCACGATGTACGTCCTGCCCTATTTGCACCCCCAGGCGGCGACGACCGCGAATTCCGCGGACCTCGTGCTGCTGCAACGGCTGCCGGTCGGGCAGGCGCAGTTGGCGAGCCAGATCTGGCGGCTGCCGCCGCAGATGGCGCACCAGCTCACCACGCTCAAGGACGACCAGGTGATCGCGCTCGGCACGAACCTCTGGCGGCCCCTGCGCCTCGTCACCACCCCCGGTGAGCAGCAGATCCTCGGAGCGGTCCGGCGCGGCGACTGACGCCGCGCGCCCACCGCGCCATGCCCTCGGACGACGTCCGGGGGCATATTTTTTCGCCCCGGTCCAGTCACTCTCCGCAGCATTCCATTCACAGCACGAATAAAACTGTGGAGGAGCCATTCGTCGGTTGTTCCGCGCAAATCGTTGCGCCCCACCCGCGCGGCGAACTAGGAACAACTCACCGTGTCCGGTCGGTCGCGGGGGCGACACGGCGACCGGGCACCCACCCTGCGAAGAGGAGTGCCATGGGAGACGTTCGCACGTCCTGGACGAGACGGCTGGCCGGTGTCGGGCTGGCCACGGGCACGGCGTTCGCGGTCACGGCCGCGCTGACCACCTTCACCTCCACCGCCGCGGAGGGCCGGATCCTCGGGGCCGACGCGCCCAACGCGGTCAAGGACAGCTACATCGTCGTGCTCAAGGACGTGAGCACCAGCGGCGTCGGCGCGCTGAGCGCCAAGTACCAGGCGAACGTCAAGCACACGTACACCAGCGCGTTGCGCGGCTTCTCGGCGACCATGACCGAGGCGCAGGCCCGCAAGCTGGCCGCCGACCCGTCGGTGTCGTACGTGCAGCAGGACGGCGAGGTCCGGATCTCCGCCACGCAGACGCCGACCCCGTCGTGGGGCCTGGACCGGATCGACCAGGCCGCGCTGCCGCTGGACAACTCCTACACCTACCCGAACGAGGGTGAGGGCGTCACCGCATACATCATCGACACGGGCATCCGGTTCTCGCACAGCGACTTCGGCGGCCGGGCCGTGAGCGGCCGCGACACCGTCGACAACGACAACGACTCCACCGACTGCAACGGCCACGGCACGCACGTCGCCGGCACGGTCGCGGGCACGAAGCACGGCGTGGCCAAGAAGGCCAAGCTGGTCGGCGTCCGGGTGCTGAACTGCGCGGGCTCCGGCACGTACGCGGGCGTCATCGCGGGCATCGACTGGGTCACCGCGAACGCGGTCAAGCCGGCCGTGGCCAACATGTCCCTCGGTGGCGGCGCGGACGCCACGGTCGACCAGGCCGTGCGCAACTCCATCGCCTCGGGCGTGACCTACGGCCTCGCCGCGGGCAACGACAACGGCGCCAACGCCTGCAACACGTCCCCGGCGCGCACGCTGGAGGCGATCACGGTCGGCTCCACGACCAACACCGACGCCCGCTCGTCGTTCTCCAACGTCGGCACCTGCCTCGACATCTTCGCGCCGGGCTCCTCGATCACCTCCGCGTGGTACACCAACGACACCGCCACCAACACGATCAGCGGCACGTCCATGGCCACCCCGCACGTGGTCGGCGCGGCGGCGGTCTACCTGGCCGCCAACCCCACCGCCACGCCGCAGCAGGTGCGCGACGCCCTGGTCAACGGCGCCACGAACGGCGTGGTCGGCAGCCCCGGCACCGGGTCGCCCAACAAGCTGCTGCGCCTGGTCGGCGACTCCACCCCGCCGCCCGGCGGCTGCCCGGCCAAGACCAACGCGACCGACGTGGCCGTGCCGGACCTGGGCACCGCGTCCAGCCCGATCACGGTGACCGACTGCGGCGGCAAGGCCGGTTCGGCGGCCACCGTCGAGGTGCACGTCAAGCACACGTACCGCGGTGACCTGGCCATCGACCTGATCACGCCGAGCGGCGTGGTCAAGCAGCTCAAGGTCACGTCCGGCACCGACAGCGCGGACAACGTGGACGCCACGTACACGCTGAACCTGTCGGCGGAGAACGCCAACGGCACCTGGCAGCTGCGCGTGCGCGACGCGTACAGCCAGGACACCGGCTACATCGACAGCTGGACCCTCGACCTGTAACCGGTCGTCCGGTCCGGCCCCGCGCAGCGGCCCCTCACCACTTCCGCCGGTGAGGGGCCGCTCCGCGTTTCACCTGATCAGGGTCGGTATCGCCCCGGTGGGACTGTGGCAGGGTCATAATCGTGTCGATCCTGGAGGTGGACGTAGTGTCCGCAGCTCTGCATGAAGACCCCCAGCCGCGGAAGGGTCCGATGATCGGCCCGTACACGATCGAACACTGGCTGGACCTGCCCCCTTCGGAGGACGGGTCACGCACCGAGCTGATCTTTGGACACCTTCACGTGACTCCTGCGCCGTCCGGCGAACACCAGTACGTGGCCGGCAACCTGATCCACCCGCTCAAGGTCGCCCTCGCCGCCGGTGGTCGCCCCGACCTCTACGTCGTCCCCGCGGTGAACGTGAAGATCGCCTCGGCGTGGCGCATCGGGCTGATCCCGGACATCGTGGTCCTGAACCAGCAGCCCAGCGGCGTGATCTTCCCACCGGAAGCCGTCGTCGTGGCGGTCGAGATCTGGTCACCCGGCAACCAGCGGGCCGAGAGGGAGACGAAGACCCTCGCGTACGCCGAAGCCCGAGTCCCGTTCCTGTGGACGATCGAGCAGGCGAGCAAGTTCCACGGTTGGCGGCTCACGGCGCACCGGCTCACCGGCGAGGAGTACGTCGCGGAGAACGTGCTGGAGGCGGGAACCCCGGCGACCATCACCGCCGCGCCGGTGCCGATCACGCTGGACTTGGCCGACCTGACCTTCTGACCCTCACACCCGCGCCGCGCACGATCGCAGCGCCTCCAGCACGCGCGGCCACGTGCAGTGGGTCGGCACGGTCGCCCGGTTGTGCGCCGCGATCCTCAGCCGCTCCTCCCGGTCGGTCGCCAGGCGGGCGATCCCCGCGGCCAGGTCGTCGGTCAGCAGCCCCTCCACGCCGTCGCGCACGAAGTCCGCCACACCGGTCCCCGGCCGCGCGACCACCGGCACCCCGGCCGTGCGTGCCTCCAGCGCCGCCAGCCCGAACGCCTCCTGCGACGCCGCGTTCACGAACACGTCCGCGTCGGCCAGCAGGCGACCCACCTGCCGGCGGTCCAGCCGACCGGGCAGGCCGACCCACCCCAGGCCGTGCCGCTCCACGTACCGCCGCAACGCCGGCATCTCCGGCCCCGCCCCGGCCAGCGTCGCCCGCAGCGGCACGTCCGCCGACACCGCCCGCAACGCCCGCAGCAGGGCCATCGGCTCCTTGCGCGCCGCGAGCCGGCCCACCGACACCACGTGCACCGCCCCGTCCCGCCGCCGCCCCGGGAGCCCCCGCCACCGCTCCGGCGCGATCCCGTTCGGCACCACCGCCACCGCCACCCCGGGCGCCGCGGCACGCACCCGCTCCGCCGCCGCCCGGCTCACCGCCGCCACCGCGAGCCGCGCCGTGCTCCACGACCCCAGCCGGTCCAGCACCCGGTAGCACCACCGCACCACCGGGTCCCACATGCTGTGCACCACGACCACCGTCGGCAGGCCCAGCCGCACCGCCGACCGCACCCCCGCCCACGCGAACGGCGAGATCGCGCCCACGTGCACGTGGACCACCGACGGCGACAGCGACCCGATCAGCCGGTGGAGGTGCGCCCCGGCCCGCGGGTGCACCGGCAGCTCCCACGGCAGCCGCACCGCGACCGGGTGCACCGAGTAGCCGTCGCCGGGCCGCGCGAGCCTGGTCGCGGTGATCACGTGCACGTCCTCGCCGCCCGACGCCTGCTCGGCGGCCAACCCGGCGACCTGGACCTCGATCCCGCCCAGCCGGGGCAGGAAGCAATCGGTGACGTGGATCGTGGACAACTCCGCCTCCCGTCAAGCCGCCGAACGGACCAACTGACACTCTGGCACCCGTGAGCCGAACGTGCGTCTTCTTCCACGCCCACCCCGACGACGAAGCGCTGCTGACCGGCGGCACGATGGCGCGCCTGGCCCGCGCGGGCCACCGCGTGGTGCTGGTCGTCGCCACCGCGGGCGAACGGGGCCTGAGCGACCGGAGATCCGACCTCGGCGCGGTCCGCACCCGCGAGGCCCACGCGTCGGCACGGCTCCTCGGCTGCGCCCGGGTCGAACTGCTCGGCTACCCCGACTCGGGGCTGGAGGGCGGTCCGGGGTTCGCCCGCGCCGACGTGGGCGAAGCCGCCGAGCGGCTGGCCGAGCTGCTGCACGAGGAGCGCGCCGACCTGCTGACCACCTACGACCCCCGCGGCGGCTACGGCCACCCCGACCACGTCCAGGTGCACCGGGTCGGCGCGCTGGCCGCCGAACTCGCCGGCACGCCCCGCGTGTGGGAGGCGACGGTCGACCGGACGTGGCTGCTGCGCGGCCTGCGGCTGGCCCGCCTGGTCCGCCGGTTCGACCTCGCCCCGTTCGAGCACGCCTACACCGCACGCCACGAGATCACCCACACGGTGGACGTCCGGCGGTACGCGCGCGTGAAGCGGGCGGCCATGGCGGCGCACGCCACGCAGACCACCGGCGGTGAGTCGACCCGCACCCTCGCCGCCCTCCTCAAGCTCCCGCCGCCGGTGTTCGACGTCGTCCTGGGCACCGAGTGGTACGTCGAGCGCAAACGATTGCGAGCCCGGTGAGGCGGTGGCCGCGCGTCCTCGCGTCGCTGGCGTCACTGGGGCTGGCGGCGTGGCTGGTGGTGGCGCTCGTGCCCGCGGTGGGCGGGGTGGCGTGGTCCGCCGTCGGCGCGCGGCTGCGGGACGTCGGGGTCGGCACCGCGCTGTGGTTGACGGCGCTGTGGCTCGCCGGGCTCTGGGCCTACACCTTCGTGCTGACCGCCTCGCTGCCCGGCCTGCGGCACACCCAGGCGTTCGGCCTGAACGCGGCGGGCAGCGCGGTCAGCAACGTGCTGCCGTTCGGCGGCGCGGTCGGGGTGGCGGTGACCGCGGCGATGGCGTCGAGCTGGGGCCACTCGGCGCGGGCGATCACCACGTCGGCGATCGTCACCGGCCTGTGGAACGCGGCGTCACGGACGGCGCTGCCGCTGCTCGCGCTGGCCGTGCAGGGCGCGGTCGTGCTGGGCGACGGCGTCCTGGCCGCGACGGTGGCGGCGGCCGTCGCGCTGGCGGCGGCCGTGGCGGTGCTGCTGCGCCTGCGGTGGCTGGGGAGGGTCCTCGGCGGGCGCGCCACCCGGTTCCTGCTGCGGCTGCGCCGGCAGACCGGGCACGTCATCCGGCAGAGCTGGCGGCGGATGACCCTCGGCATGCTCGGCTACCTGCTGCTCCAGGGCGTCCTGCTGTGGTGGTGCCTGGCCGCCGCGGGCGTGCACCTCGGGCTCGGGCCGACCGTCGCGGCGTTCGCGGTGAGCCGGCTGCTCACGCTGGTCGTGATCACACCGGGCGGGTTCGGCGTCAGCGAGAACGGCACCATCGCGCTGCTGGTCGGCCTGGGCACGCCCGCCGCGCCCGCCGTGGCGGGCGTGCTGCTGTTCGCGTTCTACACGTACCTGGTGGAGATCCCGCTGGGCGGCGCGGTCTGGCTCACGTGGTCGGCGCGGCACGCACGTTCCGGGTGACCGCGGCCCGCGCGGCCAGCTCGTCGTCGGCCGGGTAGTCGACCCGGACCAGCGACAACCCGTGCGCCGGCGCCACCGCGACCTCGCTCGACCGCCCGGTCAGCGACAGCAGCGACGCGGGCCAGCCCACCGGCTTGCGGCCCTCGCCCACCGCGAGCAGCGCGCCGACCAGGCTGCGCACCATCGAGTGGCAGAACGCGTCGGCGGACACGTGCGCGGTCAGCACGTCGCCGTCGCGCACCCACTCCAGGCGTTGCAGCTCGCGGATCGTGGTCGCGCCCTCGCGCCGCTTGCAGAACGCGCAGAAGTCCCGTTCGCCCAGCAGCAGCCGCGACGCCTCGTTCAACGCGTCGAGGTCCAGCGGGCGCGGCCAGGCCAGCGTGTCCAGCCGGCGCAGCGGGTGCGCACCGAACGGGGCGTCGGTGACCCGGTACTCGTAGTGCCGGCGCAGCGCGGCGAACCGCGCGTCGAACTCGGCGGGCACGACCCGCGCGGAGAACACCCGCACGTCGGCCGGCAGGGCCCGCGCCAGGCGCCTCGGCAGGCCCGCGACGTCCACCGACACGGGCAGGTCCGCGTGCGCCACCTGCCCCGACGCGTGCACGCCCGCGTCCGTGCGGCCCGCCACGGTGAGCTGCACGTCCTCGCGCAGCACCGTCGACAGGGTGTCCTCCAGCACCCCGCACACCGTGCGGCGGCCCGGCTGCCGGGCCCACCCGGAGAACCCCGTGCCGTCGTAGCCCAGGTCCAATCGCACACGAACGAGCCCGTCGTCCCCAGCGGGAACGACGGGCTCGTCGGTGAAGTGCGCGTCCGTCAGGACTCGTCCTTCTTGTCCTCGGCCTTCGGGGCCTCCGCGGAAGCGTCGTCGGCGCCCTCGGCGGGCTCCTCCGTCGCGTCCTTGGTCGCCGACTCGGGCGCCTCGGCGTCCTGGTCCGGCACGTCCTCGGACTTCGTCTCCGCGGGCTCGACCGCCTTCGGGGCCTCGTCCTTGGCGAACTTGGTCTTGCGGGCGCGCTCCGCCTCGGAGGTGACGGTCTTCTCCGCGACCAGCTCGATCACGGCCATGGGGGCGTTGTCGCCCTTGCGCGGCAGCGTCTTGGTGATGCGGGTGTAGCCACCGGGGCGGTCGGCGAACTGCGGGCCGATCTCGGCGAACAGCTTGTGCACGATGTCCTTGTCACGGATGACCTTGAGGATCTCGCGACGGTTGTGCAGGTCGCCGACCTTCGCCTTGCTGATCAGCTTCTCGGCGTACGGGCGCAGCCGCTTCGCCTTGGCCTCGGTGGTCGTGATCCGACCGTGGGTGAACAGGGACGTGGCCAGGTTGGCCAGCATCAGCCGCTCATGGGCCGGCGAGCCCCCGAGACGGGGTCCCTTCGTGGGGGTGGGCATCGAATTGCTCCTCGGATTTCTTTCTGATCCTCTGCTCCGGCCCGGCCGCTCAGCGGCCTCAGAGCTGCTCGGTCTCCGCGTAGTCCTGGCCGTCGTCGTGGGTGTCCACGGCGGTGTCCGCACCCCAGCCCTCGGTGGGGTAGTCGGAGGCGGCGGCCGAGGGGTCGAACCCGGGAGGGCTGTCCTTCAGCGCGAGGCCGAGGCCGACGAGCTTCATCTTGACCTCGTCGATCGACTTGGCACCGAAGTTGCGGATGTCCAGCAGGTCCGCCTCGCTGCGCGAGACCAGCTCGCCCACGGTGTGGATGCCCTCGCGCTTGAGGCAGTTGTAGGACCGGACGGTGAGGTCCAGGTCCTCGATCGGCATCGCGAACGCCGCGATGGTGTCCGCCTCGGCGGGCGAGGGGCCGATCTCGATGCCCTCGGCGTCGACGTTCAGCTCGCGGGCGAGGCCGAACAGCTCGACCAGCGTCTTGCCGGCCGACGCGACGGCGTCGCGCGGCGTGATCGACGGCTTGGTCTCGACGTCGAGGATCAGCTTGTCGAAGTCGGTCCGCTGCTCGACACGGGTGGCCTCGACCTTGTAGGTCACCTTCATGACGGGCGAGTAGATCGAGTCGACGGGGATGCGGCCGATCTCGGCGCCGGCCTGCTTGTTCTGCACGGCGGGGACGTAGCCGCGACCGCGCTCGACCACGAGCTCGATCTCCAGCTTGCCCTTGCCGTTCAGGGTGGCGATGTGCAGGTCGGGGTTGTGCACGGTGACACCGGCCGGGGGCACGATGTCGCCGGCGGTCACCGCGCCCGGCCCCTGCTTGCGCAGGTACATGGTCACCGGCTCGTCCTCCTCGGAGCTGACGACCAGCTCCTTGAGGTTGAGGATGATGTCGGTGACGTCCTCCTTCACGCCGGGGACGGTCGTGAACTCGTGCAGCACGCCGTCGATGCGGATGCTGGTCACGGCCGCGCCGGGGATGGACGACAGCAGGGTGCGGCGGATGGAGTTGCCGAGGGTGTAGCCGAAGCCCGGCTCCAGCGGCTCGATGACGAACCGGGAACGGGTCTCGTTGACCGCTTCCTCGCTGAGCGAGGGACGCTGGGAAATCAGCACTGGGTTCTTCCTCTCTGACCCCGACGCCCGCTATTTGACGTCGTGGGAACCGGTCGCGGAGACCGGCGAACGCGTTCGGCACACCATTCCGTGCCGTCGCGGGACCCGACCGGTGGGACGGCCCCGGGGATCGCTCCCCCGGACCGCCCCGCCGGGAGGATCACTTCGAGTAGAGCTCGACGATGAGCTGCTCGGTGACGGGCGTGTCGATCTGCGCCCGCTCCGGGAGCTGGTGCACCAGGATGCGCAGGTTGGACTGCACGACCTGGAGCCACGCCGGGATCGGCCGGTCGCCGAAGGAAGCGCGCGCGGCCTCGAAGGGCAGCGTGGGCAGCGACTTCGGCTTCACGTCGATGATGTCGAACTTCGACACCCGGAAGCTCGGGATGTTGACCTTCTGGCCGTTCACGATGAAGTGACCGTGGCTGACCAGCTGGCGGGCCTGGCGGCGGGTGCGCGCGAGACCCGCGCGGTACACGACGTTGTCCAGCCGGGACTCCAGGATCTGGAGCAGGTTCTCACCGGTCTTGCCGGGGCGGCGGACCGCTTCCTCGTAGTAGCGGCGGAACTGCTTCTCCAGCACGCCGTACGTGTAGCGGGCCTTCTGCTTCTCCTGGAGCTGGAGCAGGTACTCCGACTCCTTGATCCGACCGCGGCCGTGCTGGCCAGGCGGGTAAGGACGACGCTCGAACGCCTGGTCCCCGCCGACGAGGTCGACCTTGAGACGGCGCGAGATGCGAGTGGCCGGTCCGGTGTAGCGAGCCATGTTGTCTTACTCCTCCCCGTGCCTCAGACCCGGCGCCGCTTGGGCGGGCGGCAGCCGTTGTGGGGCTGCGGGGTCACGTCCTGGATGGTGCCGACCTCGAGACCGGCGGCCTGCAGCGAACGGATCGCGGTCTCGCGGCCGGAGCCCGGACCCTTCACGAACACGTCCACCTTGCGCATGCCGTGCTCGGCGGCCTTGCGGGCGGCGTTCTCGGCGGCCATCTGCGCGGCGAACGGCGTGGACTTGCGGGAGCCCTTGAAGCCGACGTGGCCGGCGGACGCCCAGCTGATCACGTTCCCCATCGGGTCCGTGATGGACACGATGGTGTTGTTGAACGTGCTCTTGATGTGCGCCTGGCCGTGCGAGACGTTCTTCTTCTCCTTGCGCCGGACCTTCTTGACCCCGGCGCCCTGGCGGGACTTGGGTGGCATTTCTGGGTGAACTCCTACTGGCTAGAGACGCGAGGTCTTACTTCTTCCCGGCCTTCTTCTTGCCGGCGACGGTCTTCTTCGGACCCTTACGAGTGCGCGCGTTCGTCTTGGTGCGCTGCCCGCGGACGGGCAGGTTGCGACGGTGGCGCAGCCCCTCGTAGCAGCCGATTTCCATCTTCCGGCGGATGTCGGCCTGAACCTCGCGGCGGAGGTCACCCTCGACCTTGAAGTTGTTCTCGATGTAGTCCCGCAGCTTCGCCAGGTCGTCGTCGCCGAGGTCCTTCACCCGGATGTCCGGGGAGATCTCGGTGGCGGTCAGCAGCTCCTTCGAGCGCGTGCGACCGATGCCGAAGATGTAGGTGAGCGCGATCTCCAACCGCTTCTCGCGGGGGAGGTCGACGCCAGCGAGTCGTGCCATACGGCGCTTGCTCCTAACAGTGGTGTCGCTCCAGGTCTGCTCCTCGCCCGATCCCGGGACTGACTCGCTGTGTCAGTTCCGGTCGCTCTCACGACCGGTGTCCCGGCCCCGGCCTGGAGTCCGGGGGTGTGCCCCACCGGTCGTGCCGGTGGGACAGGTGCGAAGAGGCTTACTCGGTGTCGCGTCCGTGGAAGACTCGACTCGTGCCGGCTGTGCTCCGCTCAGCCCTGGCGCTGCTTGTGGCGCAGGTTCTCGCAGATCACCATGACCCGGCCGTGGCGGCGGATCACCTTGCACTTGTCGCAGATCTTCTTGACGCTCGGCTGGACCTTCACGCCTGAGCTTCTCCTGCGTCAGCCGGTGCGCCCGTGCTGGGGCGCGCCGGAGGTCACTTGTAGCGGTAGACGATGCGCCCGCGGGACAGGTCGTAGGGCGAGAGCTCCACGACAACCCGGTCCTCAGGGAGGATGCGGATGTAGTGCTGACGCATCTTGCCGCTGATGTGTGCCAGGACCTTGTGACCGTTCTCCAACTCGACGCGGAACATCGCGTTGGGGAGCGGCTCGACTACGCGGCCCTCGACCTCAATGGCCCCGTCCTTCTTGCCCATGTCCTCCGCGTTTCGTGACGGTGGGTGTTACTTCCGGAGTGCGGGCACGCGACACCCCGACTCCTCAAGGCCCTTGCGAACCCCTGCCACCGTCCGGGAGTCGGCACTCCCGGGCATGACGGAACCGGCGCGACGTGTGCGCCACCTGTCCATCGTACGCGCGTCAGCTCGAACGCCCAAATCGGCCCAGGCGGCCGGCCAGCAGCAGGGCTCCCCAGGGCACCGCCACCCACAGCCACCACGGGTAGAGGACCTCGCCGAGGACCAGGCTCAGGACGCCCCAGACGAGGAAGTTGACCGTGCTCGCGGCGACCCAGGCGGTGGTCAGGCCCTTGGCGACGGTGCGGGACGGGCGCGGGTCGGCGGGCGTGGCGGTCGTCGGTGTGACGGTCGTCGGTGTGACGGTCGTCGGTGTGACGGTGGTCGTCGATGTGACGGTGGTCGGGGGTGCGGTGGCGGTCGGGGGTGCGGTGGGTGTGACCGGGTCGATGGGCAGGTCGGCGGTGAGGGCGGCGAGGTCGGCGTACGTGCGGGCCTCGTGGACGGCGCGGGTGCGCTCGTCGAACTCGGTCAGGGTGAGCCTGCCCTCGGTGTGGGCGCGGATCAGCTCCGCGGCGACCGCCGCCCGGTCGTTGTCACTCGCTCGGATGAAGGACTCCGGCACGCGCGCCTCCCCTCGCCGGTCGATGGTAACAGCGTTACGGCTTCGGCTTCCGGTCGCCGTTGGTGCTGACCCAGATGACGCCGAGCACCGCGCCCGGTGGGACGGCGACCCACAGGAACCACGGGTGCACCAGGCCGTCGCCGCCGAGGAGGCTCACGAGGAGCCAGAGGGCGAAGTTGAGGACGCTGATGCTCAGCCAGATCGTCGTGAGGACCTTCAGCGCCTTGCGGCCGTTGCCGGTCTTCTTCGGTGTCGGGACGGCGACCTGGGCGGGTGGCGTGGGGTGCACGGTCGGCAGGTCCGCGGTCAGGGCGGCCAGTTCGCCCCTCGTCTTGGCCTGCCAGGCTCGTGCCACCCTGGCGTCGAACTCGGCCAGGTCGAGGCTGCCGTCGGCGTGGGCGCGGTGCAGCGACTGCTGGACCAGTTCGCGCTCGGCGTCGGAGGCCCGCATGTCCTCGGGGCGCACAGGCTGGGTCACCCGTCAATCCTGGCCGGGTCGGGGCGGTCGGGGAAGGGGGTTAGCCCCCGGTTGCGGTCCCCCGAATGGCCGGTCTGGGTGGGGGGTGACTGGGGACGAGTTGGGCGGCGGGTAGTGGCGAAAAGACCACAAGCGTCCTCGCCGGACGGGCAGATCAGCAGGATGGACAACCCCGCCTGGATGTCCCGTTGGGTTGTGGGTCCGGGTTTCGTGCCATCCCACCGACCTCCCGAAGGGCTACCACACGCGTCAAGGGGGCGACATCGGCACACGACCAGGCAAAACCTGCACAACGCCCCCTTGACACGTGCGGTAGGGCTGCGCCAGGTCGGCGGGATGACACGAAGCCCTCCCTTTGTGGAGAAAGGCCGGCACGCACCGCGTAACGGGGCTGGTGAGCCGCTTTGTCGTGCGAGGGCTCTTCATCCCAAAGGAGGGGGCCGTGTCATCCCGCCGACCTGGCAACGCCCAACCGCGCGTGTCAAGGGGGCACCGACGGTGCCCACAGCCACGATGGGCCGGA